>CANQYV010000001.1 GCA_947628165.1 uncultured Clostridia bacterium
GATGATGAGTATGGCGCTGCGCTTCATCCCCGTTTATATAAGGCAGTCACGCCGCGTAAGCCGCGCGCAGAAGGCGATGGGGCTTTACTCCGGGAAAAGCATCGTTGACAGAGTGAAAAACAGAATGCGCGTGCTGACCGCCATGATATCATGGTCGCTCGAAAATGCGATAGAGACCTCGGCATCGATGAAGGCGAGGGGGTACGGAGGCAAAAAACGGACGAGCTTTTTCCCGTTTCGCTTCCGCAAATCCGACGGAGCTCTGCTCGCGGTCACAATTGTCCTTCTCGCCGTAACCCTGGCAGGTACGGCGTCGGGGGTCACGGATTTCAACTTTTACCCGCGCGTCGGTGTGATCGGGAGTTCTCCCGCCGCCGTCGCAGTTTATGCGGCATTCGGGGCGCTCTGCCTTTTGCCGTCCGCACTTGAAGCAAAGGAGGCTGTAACGTGGAATTATTTCGTGTCGAGGATCTGAGCTTCCGTTATCCGATGGCGGAAAAGGACGCCGTCAGTCATGCAGATTTTTCCTTAGAGAGCGGGGAATTTGCCGTTTTGTGCGGGCCGTCGGGCTGCGGGAAAAGCACGCTTTTGCGGCTTCTTAAAAAAGAGACGGCTCCCGTCGGAGACAAAACGGGGCGCATCATTTACGGCGGTGAGGCGGACGTACCCGCTGACGCCGGCAGGATAGGCTTTGTGGGGCAGAACCCGGAAAGTCAGATAGTCACGGACAAGGTCTGGCATGAGCTTGCCTTCGGCCTTGAAAATCTCGGGGTCCCCGCCTGTGTGATACGCCGCCGCGTCGGCGAAATGGCGAACTTTTTCGGCATACAGGACTGGTTCCGCCAAAGGACTGACGAGCTGTCCGGCGGGCAGAAGCAGCTTCTGAATCTCGCCTCCGTGATGGTCATGCAGCCGGAGCTTCTGATTCTTGACGAGCCGACGGGTCAGCTTGACCCGATCGCGGCGTCCGATTTTATTGCCGCGCTGAGAAAAATTAACCTCGAGCTCGGGCTGACGGTCCTTTTGGCGGAGCACAGGCTTGAGGAAGTCTTTCCTATAGCTGACCGCGTCCTTTTGATGGAGGACGGGAGGATCTTGCTTAACGACTGCCCGAGAAATATAGGTCCGCGCCTGTCAAAGCTCGACCCTTTCCATCCGATGCTGTCTGCAATGCCGAGCGCCGTCAGGATATGGCAGGGAACGGGCGCCGGAGGCGAATGCCCCCTGACTGTCAGGGAGGGGCGCGACTTTCTGAAGCGTAATTTCAAAAGCCGCGCAAAATCTCTCCCTTTGCCAGAATATAAGCATGACGACGCCGTCTTTGTCGAGATGAAAAATGTGTGGTTCCGGTACGGGCGGGATCTGCCCGACATACTGCGCGGCGTTTCGGCAAAGGTTTACTCGGGCGAGCTGTTCTGCATCCTCGGTGGCAACGGCGCCGGGAAAACGACGGCGCTGAACGTTATTGCGGGACTTGAAAGGCCGTACCGCGGGCGCGTCAATATAGGCGGGAAGCCGATAAGGGAATATAAGGGCGGGGAGCTCTACCGGCGGAATCTTGCGTTTTTGCCGCAGGACCCGCAAAACGTCTTCGCGCATGATACCGTGCGCGCCGATATCTTCGAGATCCTTGAGACCTTGGAGACACCGAAGCAGGAGAGAGATGAAAGGATCGGGAAAACAGCAGGGGAGCTCGGAGTTTCGCATCTGCTAGATCGCCATCCGTATGACCTCAGCGGCGGCGAGGCGCAGAAATGCGCGCTCACGAAGGTTCTTTTATCGGAGCCGAAGCTCCTTTTGCTCGACGAGCCGACAAAGGGGCTCGACGCCTGGGCAAAGCATGGACTATTGGAAATACTGAACGGACTGAAGGACAGGGGGCTGACGATAATCTGCGTGACGCACGATATTGAATTCGCCGCCGAGGCGGCGGACAGGTGCGCGCTGTTCTTTGACGGAGAATTCATCTCAGAAGACACACCCGAAAGATTCTTTGCGGAAAACAGCTTCTACACAACCGCCGCAAACAGGATGGCGCGCGAGCTGTGGTCAAACGCGGTGACGTGCGGGCAGGTCATAGAATGCTGCTTATCGGCGGGGGACAAAACATGAAAAAGCTGATATCGCGCGCGATATTCTGGATCCTGATACCCGTGGTCGTGCTGTGCGGCGCGCTTATCTTTCCGACGAAGCAGTACGCGTTTATAACGCTCTGCGTCACGGCGCTCTCCTGCGTCCCGTTTTTCCTGCGGTTTGAGCGCGGGGAGGCGGATACAAAGCGGCTTGTGCTTATCGCAGTTATGACGGCGCTGTCTGTGCTCGGGAGAATTCTTTTTACTCCCATCCCAGGCTTCAAGCCGGTGACCGCAATGGCTGTTATTACCGCCATGTATTTCGGAGCCGAGGCGGGATTTATGACGGGTGCGCTTTCGGCAGTCATCTCCAATTTCTATTTCGGGCAGGGTCCCTGGACGCCGTTTCAGATGCTGAGCTGGGGACTGCTCGGACTTTTCGCGGGACTTCTTTCGGAAAAGCTGAAGCGCAGCCGAGTCCTTCTCTCCGTGTACGGCGTCATCTCCGGCGCGCTTTATTCCGTTGTCATGGACGTATGGACAGTGCTGTGGGCGGACGGCACCTTCAACGCACAGCGTTACGCCGCGCTCCTTTTGTCCGCGCTGCCTTTTACGGCGATATACGCGGTCTCAAACGTCGTTTTTCTGCTCATCTTTGCAAAGCCGATAGGGAAAACGCTTGACAGGCTGAAAACGAAATACGGCATCTGACATCAAAAAAATGCGGCGGACATGATGCCGCCGTAAAAATGCCCACGCCGGAGCACACGCTGCCGGCGCGGGCATTTATTATCAAAGTATGCCGCATACGGCGGCGGTTTCGCTTACTTTAATGCCGAGCTTGAAAGCCTTCTCTCGACGAATTTTACCGCTTCCACAAGAGGGATTATGCAGACGCCGAGTGCCGCGGCAACGGCAAATTCGGAAAGCTCGACGGTGCTGAACTCAAATGCCGACGCGAGCGGAGGTATCCCGCAGACGGCGCACGTTGCCAAAAGGGACGCCGCAGCGGCAAGGAGCAGGGCGCAGTTCTGCGTTTTCATCGTGAAGATGCTTCCGCGCTGCGAGCGCATGTTGATGCTGTGGAAGATCTCCGCCATGGACATTGTCAAAAACGCCATCGTCATTCCGTCCGCGCTTGCGGCGATCTCCCACACGCCCGCCTCCATAAAGTGGCCGACGAAATACGAGATTAAGACGAGCACGGTCACAAACACTCCCTGATACGCGACGTCAAATCCCATACCGCCCGAGAATACGCCAGATTTGGCGTCTCTCGGCTTGCGGCGCATGATGTCGGGCTCCGCCGCCTCCATTCCGAGCGCGAGCGCAGGGAAGCAGTCTGTGATAAGGTTTATCCAGAGCAGGTGAACCGGCTTCAATATCGTAAAGCCCAAAAGCGTCGCCGTGAAGATGCACAGAACCTCGCTCATGTTTGACGCGAGCAAGAACCCGATAGCCTTTCTGATATTGTCGTATATTCGGCGGCCCTCCTCGACCGCGCCGACGATGGTTGCAAAGTTGTCATCAGCCAGGACCATGTCGGCGACGTTTTTTGTGACGTCCGTGCCCGTTATGCCCATGCCGACGCCGATGTCGGCGGATTTGATGGACGGCGCGTCGTTGACGCCGTCGCCCGTCATTGCGGTGACGTATCCCGCGTCTCTCCACGCGTTGACGATACGCGTCTTGTGCTCCGGTTGCACGCGCGCGTAGACGCTGATATTCCGAAATTCGCTCGTGAATTCCTCATCGCTCATCATGTCGAGCTGAGAGCCGGAAACGGCGCGTTTGCCATCGGTCAGGATGCCGAGCTCCTTTGCTATCGCTATGGCGGTGTCTATGTAGTCGCCTGTTATCATTATCGGCGTTATGCCAGCCTCTCGGCATTCTTCTATCGCATCCTTAACCTCGGGGCGCACGGGGTCTATCATCCCGCAAAGACCTACAAAGCAGAGCTCGTGTTCGATATTGTCCGCGTCACAGTCCCCGGGTATTTGATCCCACGTTCGTTCTGCGCACGCGAGCACGCGCAGCGCGCGGTCCGCCATCGCCTTGTTGGCGGCTTTTATCTTTTCGCGGCGCTCATCCGTCATCGGAACGGGCGTACCGTTTTCGAGACAGAAGGCGCATCTGTCGACTACCACATCCGGCGCGCCCTTTGTGTACTGTACATAGGAGCCGTTTGTGAGATGGACGGTCGACATCATCTTCCTTATGGAATCAAACGGCGCCTCCCCCGTGCGGGGAAAGAGTACCTTCAGCTTTCCTTTATGAAGACCGAGCTTGTTTGCCCATTCGACGAGCGCCGCCTCGGTCGGCTCGCCCGTGACGTTTCCGTCATCGTCTATCTCGGCGTCCGAGCAGAGCGCCATCGCCTCGGCAATGTGCGCCTCGTCGTCTCCGAAGAAATCGACGACGGTCATTTTGTTCTGCGTCAGTGTGCCTGTCTTGTCGGAGCAGATGATCTGCGCGCAGCCGAGCGTCTCGACCGCGGTCAGCTTGCGTATTATCGCGCGTCGCTTTGACATATTTGTGACGCCGATAGACAAAACGACGGTCACGACAGCCGCAAGTCCCTCGGGTATCGCGGCGACTGCCAGCGAGACCGCGACCATAAACGAGTCAACGACGAGCGAGAGATCGTAGCTGTCTGCCCTTATGAGCTGTACCGCGAAAACGGCGGCGCATATTATAAGGACGAGCCATGTGAGTATCTTTGAAAGCTGGCTCATCTTCACCTGGAGCGGAGTTTTGCCGTCCTCTGCGGCCGAAAGCGCGCCCGCTATCTTTCCCATCTCGGTATCCATTCCCGCCGCCGTCACAACGGCTTTGCCGCGTCCGTATACGACGGTGCCGCCCATATAGACCATGTTTTTGCGGTCACCGAGCGGCACCTCGCCGCCTCCGGAGGGCGCGCCTATCGCGTCAAGGAGCTTTTGCACGGGCACGGATTCGCCCGTCAGGGCAGACTCCTCGACCTTAAGGCTCGCGCATTCGAGCAGCCTGCCGTCGGCGGGGACGGCGTCTCCGGCTTCAAGCAGCACAATGTCTCCGACAACGAGGTCCTCGCTCGGAATAACGACGGTTTTTCCGTCGCGAAGTACCTTTGAGGTCGCGGCGGACATCTTTTGCAGCGCCTCGATCGCCTTTTCCGCCTTGTTCTCCTGATACACGCCCAGAATCGCGTTCACGATAACGACCGTGAGAATGATTATCACATCGGTGAAGCTGTCGTGCTCGATAAAGGCGAGCACGCCGCTGACGAGCGCGGCGGCGAGCAGGATGATTATCATCGGGTCGGCAAGCTGCGAGAGAAAGCGCCTCAGCAAAGATTTTGTCGGCGCGTCCTTAAGCCTGTTTTTTCCGTTTTCGTCAAGGCGTTTTTCCGCCTCTGCCGACGACAGCCCATCGGAGGATGAGCGGAGCTCGCGCAGGGCATCGTCAGCACTTTCACAGTAATAATTCACAAGCAAATCTCCTTTTTATGTTTTTTTGTCGAATTTGTTGTGGCAGACGGGGCAGGTTATCGTTATCTCTCCTTTGCCCTTGGGCACGCGCAGATGTGCCTTACATACGGGGCATTTATAATATCTGTGAGTTTTTCTGTCACGCCACATATCGCGCCTCAAAGAGAAGCCGCGCTTTATTTTGCCGACAAAATTTAAGTAAGCATCCCTCTCCCGCCGCCGTTTTTCGAGCTTGCGCGAATATGTGCGGTAAATGGAAAAGAAAAGCGTTATAAGCGCCAAAAAGCTGATAGGCGGGAAAAATGAGGAGGCGAAAGCGAGCACGAGCGCAAAAACCGACAAAAACATCGAGAGCTCGTCAAACCCGTATCTCCCATACATAAACGTCCTTATCTTATCGCCGAGCTTTTGCATAAACTGTTTCATTTTTTGTCGTACCTCGCCATCCGTCCGCCTTTCTTTATTTGTCGTACCGCATGGATCCAAACCGGAAAAAGCAGCGCCGAAATGCACTGTACTATATTGTAAGTTCAGAATGCGTCAAAGTCAATCCACAGATGAGCTTTTTTGTCCTGTGTGAGTTGGTCTTGCCGTATGCCGAAAAATATGGTATAATTAATCAAGTCGAAAAGCTTTGTCGGAGTGAAAAATGAAAAAGCTCATCGTTATACTGCTTTTGCTCTCTTTCATGATTTCCGCCGCGGCGTGCGTGGGTGAGAGAGGCAGCTTTGATGAAACGGGCGGCGAAGAAATGACAACCGCCGACCCCTCAGGCCTGCCCGGCGGCACGCAGCAAACAGAGGCAGATGGCAGCGATAAGGAAGATAAAGAAAATATGAAAACATCATATCTTTTCGCATATTTCAGAGGGAACGAACAGGAAAACCTTTGCTACGGGGTGAGCCGCGACGGGCGCAATTTCCGCGCGCTCAACGGAGGAGATGCGGTCTTTACGTCGTATCTCGGGACGAAATGCATGAGGGACCCGTTTATTTTCGAGGGTGAGGACGGGTTTTTCTACATTGTTGCGACGGATATGAGGTCCGCGCTCGGCTGGAACAGTCAGTCAACGATAGTCATATATAAGACCCCCGACTTAATAGAGATAACGGACGGGGTGCTCATCAATTACAGAAAATTTCCCGGGTTTACGCGGTGTACCCGCGCGTGGGCGCCTCAGGTCATATGGAGCCCCGACCATGAAAACGATGACGGCTCGCGCGGCGCGTACATGATATATCTTGCGCTCGAGCTCGGCGACGGTCTCGGGACGATAATGTATGAAAATTTCACGACCGACCTTATGGACGCCTCAAAATATACGGTCCCGAATATGATGATATCGGGCGAAGCTGAGGGAAAATACAACGGCGCCGACGGAAAGACAAATGGCGCGATCGACGGGGACATCATAAATGACACCGTCAACGGGCGGTGGCTCATGTTTTTCGATGGGCGCAACATTGCCGAGGCGGACAACATAGAGGGCCCGTATAAAGAGCTCACAGAGCCATACGCGAAGGCGCACAGTGCGCCCGCGCTCGAAGGCTCGAATATGTATAAGCTGCTCCCGAAGGACAGCGGCGGCGTCGACACATGGATGTTCTGCGCCGACGGGGACGCGTTCGGCAACGGCTTCTGCATGTCGTCGACGACGGATTTCAAGAGATACAAAACGCTGCGTCAGGGGCGCGATTTCACGTTTGACTTTGTTCCGCGCCACGGATACGTCATAACGCTGACAGACGAACAGTACGACAGGCTGATAGAAAAGTACGGAGACGTGAGCTACGCGGGCGGTGTTAAAAGCTGACATTACGCGGGCCCGCTGCCTCATGCCATACGCCGAAGCCGGACGGATACGGATTGACAGCCGAAATAAAATGTAGTATCATATCGTAAAATATTTGTTTCGGCTCTGCCGGCATGAAATGAAAAAATTCGGATCAAATAAAGGGAGGCGGTTTTATGGATGCCAGGGAAAAGACCGGGGACAGTTGTGTTGTTTCCGAAATAGAGAAGGAAAGCCTCCGTCTTATGGAGACTGTTTCGTCGACCGAGCGCGAGGTGGCGGATATTTATCCGCGTATGATAGAGGACCCAAATTCCGAAGAAATGAAGGGAATGGCGGACTCGCTGAAAAGGGCGACATCAAATATAGCGAGAGCGCAGGTGGATATGTTCGGCATAAGCGACGAATTTCACGCCCGCATGCGCGATATAAAAAAGCAGAAAAAGTCGGGAAGGTTTCATATCCCGTCTCCTGCGAATGCGTCCGTCGATATGTCCGAGAGCATATCAAACTCGTTTGCAAAGGGGCTGAATTTTTATAAGATAATGCTCATCGGATTTGTCGGCAGCTTTGCGGGAGTACTCTTTGAGCTTTTGTGGTGCCTCGTGAACAACGGGTATATAGAGAGCCGATCGGGGCTTGTTTACGGTCCGTTCAATCTGCTCTACGGCGTCGCCGCCGTCATGATAACAGTTTTCCTGTATAAATTCCGCAACCGCAGTTCGTTTATTTCGTTTGCCGGAGGCGTGATTGTCGGGAGCGTGCTCGAATACGTCTGTTCGTGGGCTCAGGAGGCAATATTCGGCACGCGGTCGTGGGATTACAGCCACATGCCTTTCAACCTTAACGGGCGTATCTGCCTGCTCTATTCTATGTTTTGGGGCGTCCTCGGCGTTATCTGGATAAAGCGCATATACCCTATAATGGCAAGACTTATACTCATGATACCGAATAAGGTCGGAAAGGCCGTGACGTGGGCTCTTTTGATATTCTTCGTTTTCAACTCGCTGATGACTGTCGCCGCGCTGACGCGGTGGGTCAGAAGAGACAGCGGGATCGAGCCGTTTGGCGTTGTGGGCGAATTTATAGACAAGAGATTTCCCGACGAGAGGATGGAGCGCATCTTCGCAAACATGAAATTCAGCGAATAATTTTATATAAGGAGAATTTGACATGAGAAAAGATTTCGGAAAAAAGACATGGATGTATCCGCTTCCGGTGCTCATAGTCGGCACATATGACGAAAACGGAAATGCAGACGCGATGAACGCAGCGTGGGGAGGCATATATGACACTGACACTGTCGTTCTTTGCCTCAGCGCGGACCACAAGACGACGAAGAACATAAGGGCAAAGGGCGCATTCACCGTCAGCTTTGCAGACGAGGCACACACGGCGGCATGCGATTATCTCGGCATCGTCTCCGGCAACGACGTTCCCGACAAGCTGTCGAAGGCAGGATTTACAGTCAGTAAGGGCGGGCACGTCGACGCGCCCGTAATAAACGAGCTGCCGATGACGCTCGAATGCAGGCTCGTCAAGTTCAACGAGGACGGCAATGTCATAGGCGAGATAGTAAACGTCAGCGCTGATGAGTCAGTGCTCGGAGAGAACGGAAAGGTGGACCCGGCAAAGCTCAGGCCTATTACGTTTGACCCCGTCAACAACGGCTATCTTGTCCTCGGCGAACGCGTCGGCAATGCTTTCTTTGACGGGGCAAAGATAAAATAAAAGCCCCGTCATAATTTCGGGGGAGAGGTCGGCTGACATGATGCGTGTCGAGGAGAGAGTTGAAACGCTCGAGCACATGAGGGAATTCTTTGCCGCGGAGCGCATATACAAAGAGCTTTACGCCGCGTGTCCCGGCGCGTTTGAAACGCCGATCTACGGTTGGGAAGAATTCAGACAAAGGCTCTCGGACGGCGGTGTTTTGGCGCGCGAGCTTGACGACGCGCCGTCTCCCATCATGCCGCGGCTTTCCGAGGATTTCTTCTTCAACGAAGAGAACGAAGACGTTGCGATAGTGAAAAACGACCGATACTGCCCCCCTTTCTGGCACACGCTCGAATTCATAAAGGTAGTATATGTTGTCTCGGGCAGCGCGGTCTTTTTCACGCAGGGGACAAGAGCCAAAATCGGCGAGGGAGATCTTTGCATAGTCCCGCCGGGAGTTTTAAACGCGACCTTTTCCCATGACGACCGCGACATCGTCATAAATATCATAATAAAGCGCAGCACGTTTGAAAAGAGCTTTGCGAGTCTCTTGTCCGAGGTGTCGGTGCTCTCCGATTACCTTTGGGAGATGCTCTACAAAAAGAGCGGCGGCAGGGTGCTCTATTTCAGAAAAACATCGGATGACGACATTACGGAGCAGGCGCTGCATATCTACCGCGAGCTCAATTTTGAGAAAAAAGCGAGCAACATCATGCTCAAAAGCTACCTCATGCTCTTTTTCGGACAGATGCTCCGATATTATGAGGCAGACAGGCGGTACGATGAGAAAAGAGACAGAGAGGATTTCCGCATCGCGGACATCATAAAGTACATGGACGAAAACAAGGCGACCGTCACGCTGCCCCGTTTGGCTGAGAGATTTCATTTCAGCGAGGGGTATCTGAGCCGACGCATCAGGCAAGAGACGGGGCAGCCGTTCAACGTTCTGCTGAAAGAAATGCGGATACGGCAGGCAGCCGTTATGCTGCGCAATTCAAACGTCCCGATAGAGGAGATCTGCTGCGCCGTCGGCTACGGGGACGTGAGCAGGTTCTATCGGAATTTCAAGGAGCGGTACGGTATGACGCCGGCGCAGTTCCGCCGCACCGGAATTATATAAAAAACCGCGAAACGCCAACGATAAAAAGGTCCCGCCGCGGGCGGGATCTTTTTTTATGTTATTAAAAAAGGTCATATAAAGCAAATAAAGTCTGCCGAAATCAAACAGTGACAGTTCGTGTGCCGAGTGATATATTGTTAATAAGAATTAAACTTTTCGGAGGCGGGACTTTGAAACGGACTATGAAAATAAGGTGCATCAGCGCGCTGCTTCTGCTCTCTATGCTGCTTGGCTTTGCCGCGTGCGGCAAAAAAGGCGGAGGCGGGGATGAGACTTCCGACACGGACGAGAGCGGGAAGGAGAGCGCCGATATGGAAATATCAGGTCTGCGGACACAAAATCTTGTCGACCCCATAGGGATAAATACAAAGGAGCCCGTCTTCAGCTGGAGGCTCGGCTCCGATGTGCGCGGACAGAAGCAGACCGCGTACCGCATCGCGGAGTCGTCAACAAGAGAAAAACTCGAAAAAGGCGACTATGACATATGGGACACCGGCAAAGTCGAGAGCGAAGACAACTACGGCATCGTGTACGGCGGCAAGCCGCTCTCATCTATGCAGGGCGTTTTTTGGCAGGTGAAGGTGTGGGACCGCGACGGGGAGGAGACCCCGTTCTCGGACGCGGCATATTTTGAGACGGGTCTTCTTGAAAAAAGCGACTGGAGCGCCAAATGGATAGGCGCGGGCACGGAAAGTGTATTGGCATCTCTCATGCCCGACAAGGTCGAAGAGAAAGTCTCGGCGGGATATATCCTCTCCGACAAGGTGGGGGAGACGACGGGCAGGTATTTGAAGATAAACGTCTCGGAGTCAGGTCCCGCGGCGATAGGTGAATATAACGACGGCAATCTCGGTGGCGTCATATTCCGCGTGCAGATAATGGAGCTCGAGCTTTATCGGGGCGGCAAAAAGGTAGCGCTTCCTGACAAAACCGCGGTCATCGCGGCAAATTCGTTTTCATACGGGAGCCAGTGGGACAAGAAAAATCTTATCGACGGCAGCACGTCACAGGGTTATACCTCAAACACCTCTGCGCGCCCCTCATATGCCTCTCCTATAGAGATCACGCTCGATTTCGGCGAGGCGGTGACATATGACGAGGTGCGCCTTGTATGCCGCACTGACAGCGCCTCGACCGACGGGGACGTCTGCCCGAACTATCCGAAAAAGTATTATTACGAAACGTCGGACAACGGTGTGTCGTATACGGCGATAGGGGAGAAGATCGAAGTCACAAACGCCCCGACGGTCAGCGGGACTTCGGGCTCCGCGTCGAACGCGCCGATACTGTCCCGCGAATTTGAGACAAAGGACGGGGCAGAGGTCTCGTCCGCGAGACTTTACATAAGCGGGCTCGGGATGTTCGAGGCTTATGTAAACGGGAAAGTGCTCGGTGAGGGCACGTTCTTCAACCCGGGCGAGAGCGACGTTCGCGACACTGTATATTACTGCACATACGACATCACCGACATTCTGAACGAAGGCAAAAACGCCGTTTCGTTCCTGCTCGGCAACGGTCAGTACGCGAACTATCGCATCCACCGTCAGTTCGGTCGTTATTACAAAACCGACGACGCAAGAGGCGAGTCCGAGGTGAAGGGGATGTTCGGCGAGCCCAAGGGGATCGCGCAGGTCGTAATAAACTATGCGGACGGCAGCCGCGACGTTATCGGAACGGACGGTACATGGGCGTATGTCGAAAGCCCGATAACGGAAAACAGCTGGTACGGCGGGGAGGATTACAACGCCGGCCTCGAAATTGAGGGCTGGAACGACGTCAACCCCGCGATCGCGCGTTCGGAATGGGGACATGCGTCCTTGATACCCGAGAACGAGATACCGGCGGGCGAGCTTGTAGGACGTGAATTCGAGCCCATTGCGATACAGGAGGACGACACGGTCGGCTCCGATAAAATAAAGGTGACAAAAAAGAGCGAGCGGGACGGCACATCGACGTATCTTGTCGACATGAGCAGAAACGGCGCCGGATTCCCGGAAATAACGGTCAATTCGACCGCCGCAGGACAGACGATAAGGATGTATCCCGCCGAGATCGACACGTTTGACGGCTTTGCGGGGCATATCAATCAGGCGTCGTGCACGCAGAGCGCGAGCATCAACGGAGATCTCATATACGACACATATATCACAAAGGGAACGGGAGAGGAAAGCTGGCATCCGAGGTTCTGCTACCACGGATATAGGTTCCTTGAGGTCGTCGTGCCGTCGGAGATAGAGCTGACAAACGAAAATTTCGTCGGCTATATTCTCAGAACGGACAACGAAAAGATGGGCTCGTTTACATCTTCGGACGAGATACTGAACGAAATAAACACGCTGACGGAGCGCTCGATCGAGAGCAATATGTACAGCACGTTCACCGACTGCCCGCAGATAGAAAAGCTCGGCTGGCTCGAAACGCCCGGACTTATGTTTTATTCGATGGCGCATACATATGACATAAGCTCATGGATACCGAAGCTCGTCCGCGACATGACAGACGCTCAGTACAGAAACGGCAGGATAGCAGCCATCGCGCCCGAGTATTTCACGATAAACGGGCTTTCCGAGGATCTCAACTGGAACGGCTCCGTCATCTTCACGGCATGGCAGTATTATGAGACGTACGGAAATAAATCGATCTTTTCCGACTCAAATTATGATGCAATGGAAAAATACATGGACTACCTTGAAAAGAACGTCGCGAGAAACGGTCTTGTCACACAGGGAAACATGGGCGAATGGGGCGAGATGACGTCATACGGGACGACGCCGGTCGTGCTCGTCGAAACAACGGCATACTACCGCATGGCGACGACGATGGCGAAGATCGCGGAGGTCAGAGGAGAGAGCAAGGTCGCGGAACGCTATCTTGCGCTTGCGGATAAAATAAAGGACGCGTTTCATAAAAATGCCGAGTGCTTCAACGAGAAATATCTCTACGGCAACGGCACGCAGTCAAGCTACGGATGCGTGCTTTACAGCGGGATCGTGCTCGAGGAACACAGGGAAGAAGCGCTCGAACGCCTCGTTTCGGCAATAGAAAAGGCAGACTATCATCTCACATCGGGCGAGGTCGGCCTGCGGCAGGTGTTTTCCGCCCTCGCTGAGGGCGGCAGAAGCGACGTCATATACAAAATGGTGACGAACGACACGATGCCGAGCTACAAGTATTTTATCGATAAGGGACTGACAACGCTCCCCGAATACTGGAATTTTGAAGAGCTCTGGTACGGTCTTGCGCGTTCCCGCAACCATGCGATGATGGGCCACGTCAAGGAATGGTTCACAAAATACCTCGCGGGCGTCAGCGCCGCCGAGGCGGGATATGACGTCATAAACAT
Organism: uncultured Clostridia bacterium; assembly: GCA_947628165.1. GTDB lineage: Bacteria > Bacillota > Clostridia > Oscillospirales > CAG-272 > DTU064. The sequence continues at coordinate 13,511 of CANQYV010000001.1, forward strand.
AAAGCCGTCCGTCATAGACGGGCTGACGAGCGTCTCCGGCACAGTCGACACGGTGCACGGCTGCGTCACGTCCTCGTGGGAGCGCGACGCCGGGGCGGGCAAATTCACGCTCAGCGTGACGCTGCCTGTCGGCGTCGAGGCAAACGTATATATCCCCGTCCTCGGAGAGGGACAGACGGTCACACTTGACGGCGCGGATGTCAAAACCGAGATGACAGAGGACGGAAGATATCTTTTAGTGACCGAAAAGCTCGGCTCGGGAACGTATACATTCACCGTAAACTGAAAACCGCATCCGCAAAAGCGCGGCTGACGAAAAAAAGACAGCACAGAGAGAATGATCTTTCTGTGCTGTCTTTGCATAAACGAGCCGAGGAATACAATAAAGCATAAAAAAGAAACAGATAATTGACCGCTTCTTGACTTTTGTCTGCTATAATAAAACAGAGTATGCCCGGAGGATAAAAATGAGTCATAAAATTCTTATCGTTGATGACGAAAAAATGCTTACAGATCTTTTGTCGGAGCATCTGAGGGATTGCGGGTATGAGGCTTTTGCGGCCAACAACAGCGGTGAAGCCCTAAGAGAACTGCAAAAACGCCCCGATCTAATCTTGCTTGACATCAATATGCCCGGCGGCGACGGCTTTGAATTGTGCCGAAGCATACGCGATCGTGTCGCGTGCCCCATTATTTTCTTAACGGCGCGTATCGCGGAACAGGATAAAATAAACGGATTTGGGTTCGGAGGCGACGACTATATCACAAAGCCGTTCAGCCTAAAGGAGCTTACGGCGAGGATAGACGCCCATCTGCGGCGCGAACTGCGAAGCAGGAAAAGGGCCGCTGTCCTCACGACTGCCGACGGCCTTATCATGGATCTTAACGAGCGCCGCGCTTTTTACGGGACTGAGGAGATCGTTTTCTCGAAAAGGGAATTTGATATAACGGAATTTCTGATGACATACAGAGGGCAGATATTTGATAAAGAGCGGATCTATGAATCGGTATGGGGAGTTGACGCGGAGGGCGACAGCAATGTTGTGAAGGAGCATATCAGAAAGATCCGATCAAAGCTGCGATTTGCGACAGGACGCGAATACATTGAAACGGTGTGGGGAGTCGGTTACAAATGGAATGGTTAAAGAAGAAATACCGCGGCATGGGCCTTTTGCAGTCCTTTATATTCACTGTGTTTATCACGTTCGCGTCGGTCACTGCCGCCTCTCTTCTCGCGGTGTTCGCTTGTCTTGCAATAAGGAACAGTCTTATACCCGATCCCGGGAGGATAGACGTGTCCATCACGGCAAAAAATGAGGCAGGAGAGACGAAGAATTACACGGTGACAATGCATGTGGGCGAGCACAGCAAACTTCCTTCTATGCTGGTAAAGAAAGATGAGAACGGAGAGCCCGTGCCGGACTTTATCGATCCGACGTCAGTTGCCGTGGCTCTCGGCAAGCTTCGGGACCCGTTCTCAACGCTTACACCGAAAAAGAAAATACTCTATCGGCTCAGCGGCGCCGCGATGGTTGTCCTGCCTTTCGTTATATCCGTATGCGGAGTTCTCGTTTGCGGCTTTACTTTCTATCGCCGAAAGCTTTGCCGTCCGTTAAAGCTCCTTTCGGATGCTACAGAGCAGATCGTGGAAAACGATCTTGATTTTAAGCTGTCGTATGACGCAGAAGATGAGATGGGGAAGCTGTGCCGCTCATTTGAAAAAATGCGGCAGGCGTTGTACGAAAACAACCGCGAGATGTGGAAAATGATTGAGGAAAGAAGGGCGGTTCAGGCGTCTGTGGCGCATGACCTGAGAAATCCTATCGCCATAATAGAAGGGTATACGGAGTATTTGCAGCTTAATTTGCGGGCGGGGAGCATGTCATCCGAAAAAATCGAAGAAACAGTTGACAATATCGAAAAAGCCGCAAAAAGGCTCGAACAATATACGGAATCCGTCAGAAAGATCGACCAGCTTGACGATATTGAAATTCACCGCACACCCGTTTCTAAAAGCGAGCTTATTGCCGATATTACGGAAGATTTGTCACTCATGGCGTCGGCGATCGGAATTGAGCTTCGCGTAACGGATACTGCCGCGGCGGAAACGTTTTTTATAGATACGTCCGTTTTGTACCGCGTGCTCGAGAACATCGTCGGCAATTCTTTAAGATTTGCGGAGAAAACGGTCTCGGTTTCTTTCGCCTCGGAAAACGGTATGCTCGAAGTTACCGTTTCAGACGACGGCATAGGGTATCCGGAAGAGATATTGAAGAGCAGAAACAAACTTTTGCTGCCGATGACGGATGAGATGGGGCACTGCGGCATGGGACTCACGATAAGCAGGATACTTTGCCGCAAGCACGGAGGAAAGCTCGAGTTGTCGAACAATATACCGCACGGAGCCGTAACAAAAATATTTTTTTCGGTTTGACCGTTTCTTGACCTATATTTTATATCATCTCCCCGTAAATCAATTTTTGATGATACGGAGAGGTCTTTTTTTTATGAAGAAACGGATTTGCGCAATGCTGCTTGCGATTTCGGCGCTGTTATTTATCTGCGCCTGCGGCAGGGATGCCGTGTCAAACGCAGAGATGCCGGAAACTGACGGGAGTGTTCTGACAGCCGGACCTGATGATGCGGACGGGTCTGCGCCTGCGGAGGGCGGCAAGGATATTTTGCCGAAAGCAAAGGGAGAGCTGTCGCTGCTATATCATATGCAGAGGCAGTATGCCGAAAGCTTTACCGAAAACGGGTATTACTATCTGACGCTCGAAGCTGAGCGCCTTTCGGACGGGCGTGACGCGTGGCATCTTATGTATATGGATTTTGCTGCAAGACAGGAGATATATCTTTGCAGCGACGCGTCGTGCAGTCATAATACCGCTGACTGCACATCGGTTTTCCCGACCGATGAATTCGGCTTTTCAACGGCGCTCTTTGTTATGAACGACAGTCTCTTTATCCTTAGTAAGGAGCAGGACCATGACGGTTCTGCCGTGATGGGTGTTCTCGGTGACGGTTCGGGCGCCGCCGTTGAGGCGGAACCGACTGTTCTTTACAGGGCGAATCTTGACGGAACGGGGAGAGAAAAGCTCTATACATTCGATCCGTCCGTGACCGTTGAAGATATCGCCGCAGGAGACGGCAAAGGTCTGTTTTTTATTACGAAAAAGGTGACAACGGAGGAGGGCGGCGGTTTTACATATCAGACCTCCGCCGAACGGAAGCTCGTATATCTCGAACTCGGTCAAAAAAAGGAGACTGCGCTCTTCTCAATGGATTTCGGCGACAACATCGACTGGGACATCATCGGCTGTTCGGGACGAAAGCTGATTCTTTACGGTATAGACTTCGGGCGCGAGCTGTCGGAGGAGGAGAAGCATTCGGAGGGGAGCTCCAAATATGAAGGCTCATCGGGTGTTTTTGCGACTGTCGACGTTGACAGCTGGACCCTACATGAGATATATCGAAAGAAAAAATTACTATATGAGGCCGAGGTCGACAAAAACAAACTGTACCTTGGTAAGGACGGCGAAATAATAAGCGTAGATCTAAATACGGGGGCGAGCAGTACGCTCTGCACGGTTCCCGATACCCAACTTTGGGGAATTGTCGACGGCAGGCTTTATACACGCAGTGATAAAGACAAGACCTTATATTTTATCGATACCGAAACAGGCGATATAAGCCATTGCGGTCTTGTTGACAGATCTACGGGTTCGAGCCTTGACATTGTCGCGCCTGCGGGCGAGTTTGTCCTTGTGATTTACGACAGCGATGTGACGCCGAGAAAAGACGGCTCTTTTACTGTCCACGGCTACAGATACGCGCTTATAGAAAAGGATGACCTTTTTTCCGGCAGAGATAATTTTGCGCCTATAAAAATGACAGGGAGCGGTCTTTAAAGATGCTTGAGCTTTACGAAATTTCAAAAAAATACAGGGACAAGGTCGCGCTGGCGTCCGTTTCGCTGAGGCTTGATAACGGAATATACGGCCTATTGGGCCCGAACGGTGCGGGAAAGTCAACGCTCATGAATATTATAGCGGGCAATTTAAGGCCCGACTGCGGGCAGGTAATGTGGTACGGAAAAAGCATTTCCGAGCTTGGCTCCGCGTATCGCTCCATTCTCGGATATGCCCCGCAGCAGCATGGAATGTACGATTCATTCACGGGACGCCGGTTTCTCTCATATATGGCGGCGCTGAAGGGCATTCGGAAGAAGAATATGCGAGATGAGATATCAAGGGTCCTATCGTTTGTCAATATGACCGGCGCGGCGGATAGGGCAATCGGCACCTATTCCGGCGGAATGAAACAGAGAATTCTTATCGCGCAGGCAATCCTCGGCACCCCGCGCCTTATTATATTGGACGAACCGACCGCCGGACTTGACCCAAAGGAGCGGGTTCGGATCCGTGAACGGATTTCTGCGCTCGCGGGGGATAAGATCATTTTGATCTCGACTCATGTCGTGTCAGATATAGAATCCATAGCAAAAGAGATCATATTGTTGAAATCCGGCACGGTTATAGACCAAGCTCCCGTTATAGAGCTTTGCAAAAGATATAATGCTTCGGGGCTTGAGGACGTTTATATGCAGCTATTCTGTGAAGAGGAGAAAAATGGGCACAGTGTGGAGACTGACAGCCTTTGAGCTTCAAAAGGTCTATTGCAGACGCGGCTTTCGCTTTTCCTTATGTGTGCTGCTTTTGCTGAATATTTTCTTTTTGTGGTATACAAATCTCGGAAACGGCAGTGCGCCGGAGCTTTCCTCATACAAGATGTTTACAGAGGATATAAAAGATATGACGGAGGAAGAAAAGGACGCGTTTGTATCCGGTCTGAAAGAAAAAACAGACGGCTTGTCCTTTGTCGCTCGGATTCTTTCCATGCAGGAAAGTGAGGTCGGGCAGTTTTTTGTCGAGGAGGAAATGGCAGAACACCCGGGTGTGTTTGAAAAATATTACGATATCTATGCTGCCGGAGATTATTTGAGATATACGTCTTCACTTGAGCTTGAGAGCATTTTTGTAAACGAAATGTATGAAGAGGAAAAACAGGCCGCAAATTATTCCGAATACCTCGAGTCCGTGCAAAGACAAAAGGATATGCTTTTCGGGATATCGATATTCGCGCCGCAAGACTCGGACAGCTTTGCCTCGCGAAATCTTCAAAAAAGCGCCGACGACCACAGGGCGTTATCTGCCGACGGAATAAAATGGACGCCGTCGAAAACGGTGTGCTCGTCAATGGAAAATGTGTGGACAGACATTATTTTGCTTCTGCATTCGTTTTTGTTTGTAGGAAGCCTTATTACAGAAGAAAAGCAAAAGGGGCTTCTCTATATCACGCGCAGCACAAAGTACGGCATGGGAGTCGGAATTATCTCAAAGCTTTCCGCGCTTCTTGTCGACTGCCTGCTTGCCTCAGCCGTATTTTTCTTTTCCGATGTTCTCTTTTTCGGATATTCCTCGGGCATGTGCGATTTCACGGCTAAATTGCAATCGATAGCTCCTTATATGGAAAGCGCCGTGAATATAAACATCATTGAATTTATGATGCTGTCCGTATTGACGAAGGCGCTCGTCATTTTCGGCGTCGGTGCGGTGCTGACCGCGCTTTGCATCATGTCGGAAAGTATAGTACCGCCATATTTTATAGGCGCTGCCCTTTGGACGCTCAGCTGGGCGTTATACAGATTTGTTCCTGCCGCCTCAGCCTTGAGCGCCGTCAAGTATGTTAATATATTCGGCGCGCTGCGGACAGAGGAGCTGTACGGAAAATACTTAAATCTCAACATCGGCGGGATCCCCGTGTCAAGGCTGCTTTTGGCATGGCTCGTTATCGCCGCCGCGGTCTCGGCGGGTATTATACTGAGCCTCATATCATATCTGAAAGGGGAAAAGCTCGAGCTGAAGCGGGCGGAGGCTCGGCTACGATTCGGTTTTCGACCGCACGATTCCGTGTTTCGACATGAAGGATATAAAATTCTTATTGCGGAAAAAGGGCTTTTGATCCTTCTTTTATTCGGTATCCTTATGGGATACAATATATTTCACCGAAGCTACCATCCGACAGCGGAGGAGCGGTACTATCAAAATATAATGCTGCGGTTGGAGGGGACGCTGACGGAAGAAAAACGGAGCCTTATCGAGGCTGAAAAGGCCCGCTACCGAGAGGCGTTTTCCGAAATAGAAAAAATAGACAGAATGACCGCCGCAAATGAGATAGATTCGGAAACCGCAAAGGCCATGAAGATCAAATGGAACAGCGTAACGGCCTTTTATCCCGCGTTTCAGCGAGTGGAAGCGCAGGCGGAGCTTGTCTGTGAAAACGGCGGCTGTTTTATTTACGATACAGGATATTTGTATCTGCTTGGTGTGCTCGACGAAAACAGGGTGGGAGATTTTTTGCTTTTGACGCTCGGGATACTTTTCGCGTTCGGCAGCGTAATGTCCGTGGAGCATGAAACCGGCGTATGGGGGATTTTGTGCGCTACCGCAAAAGGAAAAAAGAGAATAATGCAAAGCAAAACGGCGGTATGCGGCATATCAGCGGCGCTTTTTTCGCAGATCCCGTTTGTCTGCCGGTTTATCAGCATATCAATGACATTTCCAATTCGCGGGCTGCTCTATCCGGCGGGAAGCATACCGATATATCGGGATATACCGCAGTTTATACCGGCGGTCGCGCTGCTTCTTTTTAAAATGCTCGTTCAGGCGGCTGTCGTACTGACGATTACATTCGAGGTGACAGCGCTGTCGGCATGGAGGAAAAATCATGTGCAGGTGATGTTTTTCGGATTTGTTCTTCTTTGCGCCCCACTTGTATTGTCCGTACTCGGCTTTAACTTCGCACAGTATTTTTCCCTGTATCCGCTGTATGCCTGCGCATTTTAAAAAAGCAGGGAAGCTCTTGTGACATATGATGATTTGAAGGCAGGGACGCTTTTAAAACTACAGCGTTCTTGTTTCGCGGTATTTTATCGGGGTCATATGGACGTACTTTTTGAAAACTTTGCCGAAATAATTGCCGTTGTCATATCCGCAAAGGCGGGCGATTTTATCTATGGGATAATTTGTATCCACAAGCAGCTTTAACGCATGGCTCATCCGTATTTTTGTGAGGTACTCGAGAGGGGACTCTTTGACCTCGGCGGAAAAAACGCGGGTAAGGTGGCTTTGCGAAACGCCGAGAATTTCGGCAGCCTCGGCAATTCCCCTCAAGTCCGCATACCGCGACTGAAAAAGGTCTGTCGCCTGCTTATTCAGGCGGCAGAATTTTTCTGCAGCATTTGAAGCGCAGCAGAGCTTATTCAGAAAATCAAACGCAGCGGAGGAGGCGATCAGGCTGTTGTCAAGCAGATTTTTTTGGGCATTCAGATAGATCTCAACGGCGCTTTTTACGGCGGGGTCGTCCTCGTCGAGATAAAATATATCGCCTTTGACGCTTTTTATTTTATCGTAATACGGACCGAGATATTTGCCCATGAAAAGAACGAAAATAAATTTCCATTCGGCTGTCTCGGGATCGCAGTAATATTTCGTCTCGCTCGGGATATAGGTAAAGAATGCCTGTCCGGGAGTTAAGACGGTCTTACTGCCGCCGATCTCGAAAATGCCCGAGCCTTCAAGCGTGTACTGAAAGAGGTAGCTGTCTATTTTTCGATTCTTGTTGTCGAAAAAATATGACGCATCGGAGCGCACCTCAACGCCGACGCCCGTAAGACGTATCAGCGGTTCCGAAACCTCGTCAATAAACGGGAAACCGATAGTGCCGGAAAAAATGTCAATCAAAATATTACCCTCCAAATCAAATAAGTGCGATTGCGGTATAGAGTTATTGCTGATACAATTATAATTGAAAGACGAAATATGCAATATAAGTCATAATTTAAACGGCCTGAAATAAAAGTCCGCAGCAATATTATACCACATGCCTGCGAAAATAGAAACATTTTTCCGCAAGGTGCATAGTCAAAAAAATACTTTTTCAAGATTGAATTCTTTAATTTGCATGATCAAGGCGCCATATGGCGTACTAAAAATAAAGGAGCAGCAGTAAAATGAAGCGCTTGGAAAAAATCACGGTAGTTCTGCTTGCGGTCATGATGGCCGTTTCTTTGGCAAATCTTGTTTTTGCCGAGACGGAAACTCATGACGGAGTAAAGATCACTCTTTCATCCGACAAGAAGGAATATCAAGAGGGTGAGACTATCACGGCCGAGCTGACGGTGACGAACACGAACGAATTTGACCTCACGGACGTCTCGCTCAAACATCTTGTCCCTGACGGGTACAAGCTTGCGGAAAATTCTTCTGCGTCGAAGGAGCTTGACGTTCTCGGCGCCGGGCAGTCAGTTTCGCTGACCGTAAAGTATGCGGCGGAAAAAGCGGCCGAGACAACCCCGCCCAAGACCGAGGACAGAGGACATATTATTTTTTGGGTTATTCTGTTTGCTGCGGCATGTGCGGGAATGGCCGTTCTGATCTTCAGAAGAAAAAATAAGGGGACGCCGCTTCTGTTGCTTATTCTTTGTTTGGGGATAGTTGGTACTATGACTGTTGGCATATCCGCAGCTTCGGAAAACACAAACGAGACGAAGTCGGTCGAGATCTCAAGCCCGATAAAGGTATCGGGAAAAGATACGGCTATAAAAGCAACGGTAGGATATAAGCTTTCGGACGAAAAGGCAGATGAAGGCGACGTTCTTGAGCTTTCCGACTATTATGTAGACGTGACCGGAAGCGACAAAAACCCCGGTACGAAGGATGCGCCGTTCCGCACGCTGGAGAAAGCAAGGGATACGGTGCGCAAATATAACGGCAATATGGCAAATGACATTGTGATACATATCGGCAGCGGCGTATTCGAGCTTGAAGATACATTCGAGCTCACGGACAAGGATTCGGGCTCAAACGGTCACCGCGTCATATACGAGGGGCAGGGAAAAGACAAGACCGTAATAAGCGGCGGCACAGAGGTCACGGGCTGGACTCTTTACGATGCGGATAAAAATATATACTGCGCCAAAGTTGAGGACGGCTTGAATTTCCGCCAGTTATATATCGACGGCACAAAGGCCGTTCGTGCAAGAAGCGGTAAGACGGGGCAGTACGACAAGCGGATACTCGACGCAGAAAGAATAAAGGACGGAAAGGTACTTCCCGAGCTTCTTCTCGGCGACAGCGCGGACGCAAAGGCGCAGGCGGACGACGGCACGATATTTATCAGCAAAAATGACGGTACGTTCAGCAGCGAATGGGGCAATCTCAATGATGTTGAGCTTCATATTTTCAGTGCGTGGACCGTCAATATCCTGCGGGTAAAATCTGCCGAACTCGACGGCAGCCGATACAGCATAAAAGTTGCCGACGAAGAGGCGGAGCTCATATTCAACCGTCAGCACCCGAATATCGACGGTTACAGTCACATGAGCACAAGAAACTTTGTCTACTATGTTGAGAACGCATACGAGCTTATCGACGAAGAAAATGAATGGTATCTTGACAGAGAGACGAATACGGCCTATCTGAAGGCGCCTGTCGGCGTCGATCCGAACAAAAAGCAGATAACGGTACCGAAGCTCGAGACGGTGATAAACGTCAACGGTACGCTTGACAAGCCCGTCGAGAACGTCACATTCCGCAATCTGTCCGTTCAGTATTCGAGTTGGCTGAAGCCGTCTGAGGAAGGATTTGTAGACGGACAGTCGATGCAGTATATCACAAGGACGGTGTTTGCCAAAAACGACGCGGGAGTCGGCAGACCGTCGGCAGGAATACTTGTGACCGGAGCCAAAAAAGTCGAGTTTGACAATAATAAGATCGCAAATATGGGCGCCACGGGTATCGACTTCTTCTGGGGGACAGACCACTGCGTAATATCAAATAACGAAATAGAAAACATATCCGGCAACGGCGTTTCTGTTGGCAAGTTCGCGGAAAACAGCGAGGTCGATTATCATGTTCCTTATAACCCCGCGGACAAACGGGAGATCTGCACAGGAGATATGATAGTAAACAACAAGATCACAAACGTCGGTACTGACTATGAAAGTGCCGTTGCGGTCGCCGCCGGGTATCCCAAAAACATTCTTATAGCGAATAACACCATATCGTATTCGCCTTACACTGGCATAACCGTCGGCTTCGGCTGGACAAAGTCTCCGAATGCGATGAGCGGAAACCGCATCATAAGAAACGAGATACACCATGTTACCACAATGCTCTGCGACGCGGGAGGCATATATACGCTTTCGGAACAGCCCGGGTCAAAGATGCTGCAGAACTACATCCATGACATAGTCCTCCCGAAGTGGGCGGATTACGGAACATTCGGCATATATCTCGACGAGGGTACAGGAGGATATGCGGTAAACGAGAACATTTTGGAAAATGCGTACACGATCAATCAGCATGCGACCGGTGAAAACCTTGTTTACGGAAATTATCTGAATCCTTCGGGGACCGTAGTATCCGACAGGGCGGATGAAATAAAGAAGCTCGCGGGAGTGCAGGAGAAAATCGATATCGAAGAGCTTCTTGCGCTGACGGAGGCATCCGAACAGCAAGGGAATGAGACCGAGCGTCTGACTGAGGATAATTTCGACGGATACGGCGCCGGAGCATTTGCTTCCGATAAGTGGACAGTCGGCGACGGGCAGGATTCTCTTGTCAAAATCGTTGAAGGCGCTGACGGAAATAAATATGTGGAAATCGTCAGCCACGGGTCGAATACCACACTTTATTCGACGTATTCGTTCGGAGCGAACGTCACGACCTTCGACTTTATGTTCCCGAAAAACCTGACACAATACGAGGGAATATATAACGTGATACGCAAATCGTCGATCACTTACACATCAAACATTACGCCCGCATACTGGACGAGCGTGCGTCTCGAGACAAAGGGGGACAGCGAGACGGGAATCTCCAAAGAGATAAAGTCTGAGACTTGGTACACCTGCAAGACGATGGTAAACGGCAGGACGATGTATATGAAGGCATGGGAGCGCGGCGCGGCAGAGCCCGAGGAATGGGACGTTATCAGAGATATGAACGACGACGTGAAGAGCGACTGCATGCTCGGCATCGAATTCTACGCATTTTCGGACGCAAGCGTATACATTGACAATGTCGCAATAGACGTTATCAAAGAGAAGTGACCCGCGCGTCACAGGTCAAGTGAAAAAAGTGCCGCAGGCAGACGCCTGCGGCACTTGATTTTTATGTATGTATTTCATCTTATGAAATTCGTTCTTTCGACGGGGACTTTTTCGGGGAGGCCGAATTTTTCTTTTCCGAGGGCGATGCTCTTCATCAGGAAAGCCATGTTGCCGGCGAGAATGCGCATTGTGGAAAGGCCCTCCGCGTCGCGCGCCGCCTCTCTGGGGGCGGCTCCGTGGATGCTGTTCCAATACATGCTTGACGCCACCGGCATCCCCGATATGGTAAAATACTTGTTCAGCTCGTCAAATGTCGCCGACAGACCTCCGCGGCGCGCGGCAACGACGCTTGCGCCGACCTTCATCGTTTTGTCGAAATGCGTGCTGTAAAACAGCCTGTCGAGAATGGCGACGAGCGTTGCGTTTGCGGAAGCGTAATAGACCGGGCTCGCGATGACGAGGCCGTCGCTCTCTTCAAAAACAGGCGCAAGCTCGTTCACGGCGTCGTCAAAGGCGCATCTCCCCGTCTTTGCGCATGTGCCGCAGGCGATGCAGCCTCTTATCGGCGATGTGCCGACGCAGAATGTCTCTACTTCTATGCCTTCGCGGTCGAATACCTTTTTCATCTCCTCGAGCGCCAGAGCGGTGTTCCCGTTTTTGCGCGGGCTGCCGTTTATCATAAGTACTTTCATCGTTTCTCTCCCGTCTGTTCGTTATTTTGTTTGTATTTTTCGCCCCAAGCCTTCATTGCGTCTAAAATCGGTTTGAGGCTCTCTCCCAGCTCCGACAGCGCATATTCCACTCTCGGCGGGACTTCGGGGTAAACGGTACGGGTGATGATTCCATCCGCTTCCATAGAGCGCAGGCTTTCCGTAAGCACCTTCTGACTTATGCCGGAAAGGCTTCTCCGCAGCTCGCCGAACCGCCGCGGACGGTCGAGCAGGTCGCGGATAATCAAAAGCTTCCACTTGCTGCCGATAAGATTGACCGTCGCCGCCACCGGGCACTCCGGCAAAAGCTCGTCTTTTGTTTTCATGCTGCCCCCTAATATCGACAAAGAATTATCCCGCCCATATTGTACCGCAAAAGCGCCGGAAAATCAAGAAGCTGTGCGGACGCATTGACAGCAAGATAAAAGGATTATTTCTCGGTCACAAAACCGTGACCCGATAACAAAAATGTGCGTACTTGCGCTTTGAATGCGATAACGGTATAATCAATATATGGCGCGGCATATGGCGCGGCGACACGAACGGCGCGTAAAGAAATTTCAAAAAGGGCGGGAAAAATGACGCATAGGGAACGCAGGGTATATCTTATAAAGGCGCTGCTTGGGGAGGACAGGAGATATGACGGGATGTCCGTGCCGTCGGGCGACGAGGCACAGAAAAGACTTCTCCGCTCGCTTATGAACGTGCGCCCGCCGATGCCTGTCGGCGAGGATTTTCTCGCGGTGCAGGACGCGTATCTGCGGGAGGAAATTGCACGAAAGGGCGTCACCGACATATCGGAGCTTCGGCCAGTTGAGGACGGCATATACCTTTGGCAGGGCGACATAACGACGCTTTCGTGCGGCGCTGTTGTGAACGCCGCAAACTCAGGCATGACGGGGTGCTACGCGCCGTGCCACGGCTGCATAGACAACGCTATCCACACATACGCCGGCGTTCAGCTCAGGCTCGCGTGCGCGGAAATAATGGAAAGGCAGGGGCATGGAGAGCCTGTCGGATGTGCGAAGGTGACGCCCGCATATAATCTGCCGTGCGGCAGCGTTATCCACACGGTCGGCCCCGCCGTTCACGGATATGTGACCGAGGAGGCACGGGAGCAGCTTGCGTCCTGCTACCGCTCGTGTCTGCGCGCGGCGGAGGAGCACGGGATACAAAGCGTCGCTTTTTGCTGTATTTCAACGGGGGAGTTTTGCTTCCCGAATGAGGAGGCGGCGGAGATCGCGGTCCGCACGGTCAGAGAATACAAAGGGAAAACGGAGGTAATATTCAATGTTTGGAAGGACGTCGACCTTGAAATATACAGGCGGCTGCTCGGATGAGATAGAGACGCTCGGGGACGCGCTTGACAAAGCGGACGCCGTCGTCATCGGCGCGGGAGCCGGGCTTTCGACCTCTGCGGGCTTTGTGTACGACGGCGAGAGGTTCCGAAAATATTTCTCCGATTTTGCCTCAAAATACGGCTTTTCGGATATGTATTCCGGGGGCTTTTATCCTTACGAAACAGAGGAGGAATTCTGGGCATACTGGAGCCGGTATATTTTCATCAACCGCTACATAGACGCGCCGAAGCCCGTATACGAAAACCTGCTTTCGCTCGTCGGCAAAAAGGACTACTTTGTCATCACGACAAATGTCGACCACTGCTTTCAGAAGGCGGGATTTGACAAAGCTCGCCTTTTTTACACACAGGGGGATTACGGGCTGTTCCAATGCTCAAAGCCGTGCCGACAAGAAACATTCGACAACGAAGATATCATACGCGAAATGGCTGCGCGCCAGCGCGATATGAAAATTCCGACGGAGCTTTTGCCGAGGTGCCCGCATTGCGGAAGCCCTATGACGGTGAATCTGCGCTCGGACGGCAGCTTTGTCGAGGACGAGGGCTGGCACAAAGCCTCTGCCCGGTACACGGATTTTATAAGATCAAGGAAAGGAGGACGCGTTCTTTTCCTTGAGCTTGGCGTCGGCTACAACACCCCGGGCATAATAAAATACCCGTTTTGGAGCATGACGAACGAAAACCCGAACGCGGTATACGCGTGCTTGAACTTCGGGCAGGCTTTCTGTCCCGACGAGATAAGGACTAGATCGATATGCATAAACGGCGATATCGGAGAGGTGCTTTGCAGGCTGAAAAATAAGGAAAACGGGATCGCGCGATGAAGGCGCGGTCCTCTTTTATTTTCTGCTGTAAAACAAGGGACTTTATTTTTCGGAAAAACCATGATATACTAAGGCATAATGAATTGACAAATGCCACGTTGCCGGGAGGGAGCCATGTATCGGCTGCTCATAGTTGAAGACGACAGGAGCATTGCGGGCGCAATAACGGAACAGGCCGAAAGGTGGGACCTCGAATGCCGCGCGGTCAAGGATTTCAGAGCCGTGCTCGACGAATTTGTGGATTTCGGACCTCATCTCGTCCTGCTCGACATCGGTCTGCCCGTCTATAACGGATACCATTGGTGCTGCGAGATAAGAAAAATATCGAAAGTGCCGATAATTTTCATCTCGTCCGCCTCCGACAATATGAATATCGTCATGGCGATGAACATGGGCGCGGACGATTTCATCTCGAAGCCGTTTGACGGGGCGGTGCTCATCGCGAAAATACAGGCGCTTCTGCGCCGCGTGTACGATTACGTCCCGGATTCGCGCCTGCTCTCGCACAGAGGCGCCGTCCTCAACACTGGCGACGACACGCTTCAATATAACGGGGAGGTCATCTCCCTGACAAAAAACGAATACCGCATACTGCTCTGCCTTTTGGAGAACAAGGGAAAGGTCGTCAGCCGCGAGCGGCTGATGGAGAGGCTTTGGAAGACGCAGCAGTTCATAGACGAAAACACGCTTACGGTCAACATAAACCGCCTTCGCAAAAAGCTCGAGCAGTCGGGACTCACCGATTTTATTACGACGAAGGTCGGCCTCGGCTATATAGTCGAGTAAGCCAAAAATATAAGGGGAGGCAAAAATGGTCGATATAGTCACGATGACGGCGGAGCACAGAGAGTGTGTTCTTTCTATGATGCGGATGTTTTACAGCTCGCCGGCGCTTCTGACCGACGGCTCGGAGGAGATATACATGCGCGATGTTGAGGCGTGTCTCGGCGGCGACCCGTGCGTCGAAGGATACGTTTTCGTCGATAACGGTGCGCCCGTCGGGTATGCCATGACGGCGCAAAGCTTTTCGACTGAGTACGGCAGGCGGTGCGTATGGATAGAGGATATCTACCTTATGCCCGAATACCGCGGGCGCGGACTTGCCGCTCGGTTTTTCTCTCTCATAGAAGAGAAGCACCGCGGCGCGATATTTCGCCTTGAGGTGCAAAAGGACAATGCGCCGGCGATATCGGCGTACAGAAAAAACGGCTTTGACGAGATGACATACATGGAAATGAAGAAGATAGTGAAATGAAACTGTTTTGGGCTTATATAAAGGAAAGGAAGAACGTAATACTCGCGGCGCTCGTTTTTTCCGCCGTGTTCGCCGCCGCGTTTCTGATGTATCATCTGCCGACGGCGGCGCTCCTCTATCCCGCGCTTTTATGCGCGCTCTTTGCCGCCGTTTTCACGGCTTTTGATTTTGTCCGCGTGAATCAAAAGCACGATGTCTTGACGCTTGTAAAGACGATGACCGCCGAGACGATGGACTCGCTCCCCGAGAAAAAGACTGTAGACGACTGTGATTATCAGGATATCATCGAGTCGTTAAAGCGCGAGGTGCTCGAGGAGAGGGAAGTGGCACAGCGCCGTTATCGCGATATGATGGAGTACTACACCGTATGGGTGCATCAGATAAAGACCCCCATCACCTCGATGAGGCTGACGCTCGAAAAGGAGGACTCGGCGACGTCGAGAAAGCTGTCGGTCGACCTGTCCGGGATAGAGCAGTATGTTTCGATGGTGCTCGCTTTTTTGAGGCTTGACGGCGAGTCGGGGGATTACGTCTTCGGCAGATACGAGCTCGATGGGATAATAGAGCAGGCGATAACGAAATTCGCGTCCGAGTTTATAGACAGGCGGCTGAGGCTCGAATATACACCGACAAACAAGACTGTCGTCACGGATGAAAAATGGCTCCTTTTCGTGCTCGAGCAGCTCCTTTCAAACGCGCTGAAATATACGCGCGAGGGCGGGATCAAAATATATATGCAAGGGCAGGACGACCTCGTTATCGAGGACACGGGCATCGGAATATCGAAAAACGACCTCCCGCGCGTTTTCGAGATGGGATATACGGGCAAAAACGGACGGCTCGATATGCGCTCGAGCGGCATCGGGCTCTATCTCTGCCGCCGCATCTGTCAAAAGCTCGGCGTGGGGCTCGACATAACCTCCGAGCCGGGGCGTGGGACGACCATCACCCTCGGCCTTGAGCAGTACGAACTGAAAAAAGAGTGACCTTACAAAAATGAAAGATTTGATACGGGAAATGTAAGCCGATAAAATGGCGGCGCGTTTCCCGTTCCTGCTATAATAGGGGCACAGTCTTTTTTAGGAAAGGTATTTTTGATGAGTATTTTAGAGGTAAGGGGAGTAGAGAAGATCTATTCCACACGCATAGGAGGCAGCAAGGTCCGGGCGCTGAGGAACGTATGCTTCGCGGTCGAGCCGGGCGAATACGTCGCGATAATGGGAGAGTCCGGCTCGGGCAAAACGACGCTGCTCAATATCATTGCCGCGCTCGACAAGCCGACGAACGGGACGGTCACGCTCGACGGCATGGATATCGGAGGAATAAAGGAATCGGAGATCGCGGCGTTCAGACGCGACAATCTCGGCTTTGTCTTTCAGGAGTTCAATCTTCTTGACACATTTACGATCGAAGATAATATTTATCTTCCTCTCGTGCTCGCGAAAAAGAGCTACGCCGTGATGAGGGATCGCCTCATGCCGATAGCGGACAGGCTCGGCATATCGGGCATACTCAAAAAATATCCGTATGAGGTCTCAGGAGGGCAGAAGCAGAGGGCGGCTGTCGCCCGCGCCATGATAACGGAACCGAGGCTCATCCTCGCGGACGAGCCGACCGGCGCGCTCGATTCCCGTGCGAGCGACGAGCTTTTGAGGCTTTTCGCTGACGTAAACGAGGCGGGGCAGACAGTCCTCATGGTCACGCATTCCGTAAAGGCGGCGAGCGTTTCGAGGCGCGTCCTCTTCATCAAGGACGGGGAGGTGTTCCATCAGCTCTACCGCGGCGATGACACGAGCGAGCAGTTCTATCAGAAGATAAGCGACACGCTGACGCTGCTTGCGACCGGAGGTCAGATAAAATGAAAACATTCTTTTATCCGAGGCTCGCGGCAAGCGGCATGATAAAAAACAAGCGGATGTATCTGCCTTTTATCCTGACCTGCACCGGGATGGTGATGATGTTTTACATCATCATATATCTTGCGGTCAGCAGCGTCCTCGACAACCTTATCGGAGCCGAGTCGCTGCGGCAGATGTTTGCGCTCGGAAGCTGGGTCATCGCGGTCTTTGCCGCTATTTTCCTGTTTTACACAAACTCATTTCTCATAAAGCGTAGAAAGAAGGAATTCGGTCTTTATAACATTCTCGGCATGGGAAAGCGGAATATTGCCCGCATCCTCTTTTGGGAAACGGTCATTACAGCCGTCGTTTCCGTCATCGCGGGCCTTGCCGCGGGGATAGCATTTTCAAAATTCGCTGAGCTCGGCATGGTGAATATCATGCACGGCGAGGTGAGCTACGATCTCTCCGTCTCGTTTGTCGCCGTTTTGCGCTCTGTTGAGGTCTTCGGCGTCATCTTTCTTTTGCTTTTGTGCAATTCAATACGGCAGGTGCGGTTTTCAAGCGCCGTATCGCTTCTCAGAAGCGAAAACGCGGGCGAGAAGCCGCCGAAGGGGAATTGGTTGTTCGGCATTTGCGGGGCGCTGCTCCTTTTGGGCGCGTATTATATCTCCGCAACGATAGAAAACCCGCTCGCCGCCCTTATGGTTTTCTTTGTGGCGGTTTTGATGGTCATCGTCGGAACTTATCTTTTTATGATCTCGGGCTCTGTCATTTTCTGCCGCCTTCTGCAAAAGGACAAGGGCTATTACTACAAGCCGAATCACTTCGTTTCCGTGTCGTCTATGGTATACCGCATGAAGCGGAACGGCGCGGGGCTTGCGTCGATTTGTATCCTTGCGACAATGGTGCTCGTCATGATGGCGTCTACGACGTGCCTTTATTTCGGCGAGGAGGACGCGGTGCTTACGCGATATCCGCGCGATATTAACCTTGAGTTCCAGTTTGACGATCTGTCCGATTTCTTGGATGAGCATACCGAAATACTCAAAAACGGGGTGTATGAAGAGCTCAAGGCGAAGAATGTGCTTCTAAGAAACGATTACCGCTACCGCGTCGCCACATTTTACGGCGTTGTCGATGGGAATACGGTGGATGTGGACCCGACCGGGATAAGCGACACAGACTTCATGAATTCCGCATATGTTTTCAGATTTATCCCCCTTGCGGATTATAACGAACTCATGGGAGCCGACGAGACGCTTGCCGACGGGGAGGCGCTGCTCTATTCACACAGGACGAACTACAACGCCGACGCGGTCAGTTTCAAAAACGGGGAAACATTCAGGATAAAAAAGAAGCTCGACACGCTGACAGGCGGCAGCGAAACGGCAATGGACATGATATCCACCATTACGCTTGTCGTTCCGGAGCTCGAGAGCAGTCTGCGCCGGCTCGACGGTATCGCGAATTTCAACGGAGACAGTCTGCTTCAGAAGAAATGGATCTGCAGTTTTGATACGGGCATGGATCCGGAAGAACAGATAGCGCTGTATCAGGATCTTACGGAGACGCTGAGACGGGATCCTTCATCAAGCGTGAAGCTCGGATATAAAAGCGTTTATATCAGCAGCCAGGAATTTGAAAAGAATGATTTCTACGGGCTGTTCGGCGCGCTGTTTTATCTCGGCATAATCCTGAGCCTCGCCTTCACCGTTGCCGCCGTGCTCATCATATATTACAAGCAGATATCCGAGGGGTACGAGGATCAGGCGCGGTTCCTCATCATGCAGAAGGTGGGCATGACGAAGCCCGAGATCAGGGCGAGCATAAATTCTCAGCTTTTGACCGTGTTTTTCCTGCCGCTTTTGCTCGCCGTGCTTCACGTCACGTTTGCGTTTCCCATTATCCGCAAGATACTGTTGATGTTCAATCTCAACAACGCAAGGCTTTTCGCGTCGACGACGCTTCTGACCGTCGCCGTGTTCGCGCTGTTCTATACCGCCGTATACCGCCTCACGTCAAACGCTTACTATAAAATAGTGAGCGGGCTCGGCGGCGAGAGATGACAAAATGGAGAGTTGGGACGAAAAAAACCGCGTGAAAAAGAGAGCGGGCATACGCCCGCTCGCGCGGGGCTGCGTGTTCTTTACGGGGATGGCAGTCATCGCAACCCTCGCGGTACCGGCGGTTCTGCTGTTCGGGATGATATATGCCATATCAAAGCTGACGGACGCGCTGACCGACAAGATAGACAAGAGCTGAGAAAAAAAGGAGGGCAGAGCTGGCATGGGACGAAAAAAGCGCGCCGGAAAAGGCAGGGCGGACAGAGGGGCGAAAGCCGTGCTCGCTGCCGTTTTGCTCATATACATGGGGCTTATAATTTTTACCGTATGGGGAAATACGGCGCTGATGCTCCACGAGATAGAGATCGAAAGCTCCCGCCTGCCCGAGGCGTTCTCAGGATTTCGGATAGCGCACATCTCCGATCTGCACAATGCGGAGTTCGGCGACGGGAACGAAAAGCTGCTCGATTTGCTCGGGCGGGCGGAGCCCGACATTATAGTCATCACCGGCGACCTTGTCGACAGAAGGCATGCGGACACCGAAAATGCGCTCCGCTTTGTCGAAAAGGCGGCGGCGCTGGCGCCGACGTACTACGTTTCGGGGAATCACGAGGCCGCGCGCGGGGATTATGATGAGCTCAGGGAAAAAATTGAGGACGCGGGAGCATTCGTGCTTGACGACGGGCGCACGGTTATCGAGCGGGACGGCGAGGAGATACTTTTGCTCGGGCTCATGGACCCGGACTTTGCCGTAAAGGGCGACTTTTTCGGCGAGGCATCCGCGATGGTGAAGGCGAAGCTCGGCGAGCTTATGAACGGGGAAGACAAATACACGGTGCTCCTCTCGCACAGGCCGGAGCTCTTCCTTTCGTATGTTTCGTGCGGCGTCGACCTTGCATTTTGCGGTCACGCGCACGGCGGGCAGTTCCGCTTTCCGTTCGTCGGCGGACTTTACGCGCCCGGTCAGGGCTTTTTCCCGGAATATGACTCGGGGCTGTATACCGATGGGAGCACGTCGATGGCGGTGAGCCGAGGCCTCGGCAACAGTGTTATCCCGTTCCGCTTCAACAACAGGCCCGAGATAATTCTTGCCGTGCTCTCTCGTAAATAAAAAGCGTCCCCCCGGGGGCGCTTTTTTATGTAAAAAATACGAGTGAGACTTGATTATGAAATCCGTATCGGCTATAATGAAAATAAAGGATATGCATACGTTCGGAGGCGCTTTTTCGATGAGGAGCATTTCGATAACGGATGAGCTTTTGTTTGGCGGCGTGTCCGTCACTCGGCGCGGCGAGAACGGCTGCGAGCTTTTGTTTTCAAAAGACGGAGGCGGGCTCGTTTTGCCCGGGATCGCAGAATGCGCGGAGCGGTATCTGACGTTTCGCGTCTCCGTCATGGAGGAGCACAGCATACCGATGCACTTCCTCGTCTATGTGAAGGGCGAAGAAAAGCCTGCGTTCACCGTCAGATTCGGGCTCCTGCCGCGCGTTGAGGCGACCGTGTGCATCGACCTTTCCTGGATGGACGGGAGCAGGCTTTTCCCTGAGGCGATGCCTGGAACGCTGAAGATAGTGTGCCACGGGCGGCGTGTATACAGGGACGAGATAGTCCGCGTGACGCTCTCGACCCTGCCCGCGTTTCACGACATAAGGCTGAAGCTCGCGGACATGACGCTGACGGACGAGTACCCGGACACCGCCTCGCTCCCCGATGTGAAGCTTGTCGATATGTTCGGTCAGAGCAAATGGCGGCAGTGGCGCGGCAAAACCGAGAATGAGGCGGAGCTGTCAGCAGCGCTCCGCCGCCAATATGATGAAGCCGTGAGCGGGTGCCGCATTCCCGACCGCACGGGGTACGGCGGATGGAAAAAGAAAAAACTCACGGACGGCACGGGATTTTTCTCCCGCGTCAAAAAGGACGGCAGATGGTGGCTCACCGACCCGCTCGGATACGCGTTTTTCAGCATGGGTCCCGACTGCGTCGGTCTCGGCGGAGACTGCCGGATAGACGGCGTTGAAAAATGGCTCGACTGGCTCCCCGACAGGGACGATAAAGAATACGGGGACATGTATCATGAGCCGGAGAAAAGACGCGGCAGAAGAAAGATAAGATATTTTTCATTTTACAAGGCGAACCTCCGCCGCGCGTTCGGCGTTGACTGGTACGAAAAGTGGCGCCGGATGCTCGTAGGGCAGCTTTGGAGTTGCGGGATGAACACGCTCGGCAACTGGAGCGACGGCGACCTTCTCGGAGCCGTCGGTATGCCTTATGTAACGTCCCTGCCGAGATTCCCCTCGACGGAAAAGCGCATATTCCGCGATTTCCCGGACGTTTTCAGCGAGGAATACGAAGCGGACGCAAAAAGATGTGCCGCGGCGCTCGAAAAGAGGAAGAGCGACCCGCTCATGATAGGGTATTTTCTCCGAAACGAACCCGAATGGGCGTTCGTCGACGGACTTGTTCTCGCGGACGAGGTGCTCTATTGTCCCGAGCGCACTGCCTGCAAGGAACGGCTCGTGTCACATCTCAGAGAAAAATACGGCAATATAGCGGCGCTCAACGCGGCGTGGGGAACGGATCTTCCCGATTTTGACGCGCTATATGAAAGCAGGCGCGAGGTATCGAAGCTCTCGGATACATCACGACGCGATATGAAAGAGTTTTCGAGGATGATGCTGCGCGCATACATCGAGATACCCGTCCGCGAGTGCAGAATGGTCGACAAAAACCACATGATACTCGGCATGCGCTGGGCATGGATATCGGATCCCGACCTTGTAACGGGATGGAAATGCTTCGACGTCTTTTCTATAAACTGCTACTCCGTCGACCCTACGGCAGCGATAGACGGCGTCACGTCGCTCGGAGTCGACCTTCCCGTGCTCATCGGAGAGTTTCACTTCGGAGCGCTCGACTCTGGGCTTCCGGCAACGGGGCTTGAGGCTGTCGAAACACAGCGCGACCGCGGTGTCGCGTACAGGCATTATGTCGAATGTGCCGCCGCGCACCCGAACGGGGTCGGCTGTCACTATTTCCAGTGCTACGACCAGTTCACGCTCGGGAGATTTGACGGCGAGAATTACAACATAGGCATTTTCGATATCTGCTCGCGCGCGTACCCCGAAATGACGGAGGAGATAAGAAAGTGCTCGGAGCGAGTGTATGCCATAGCTGACGGCTCGCTCGAAAAAAGCCGTGAGCTGCCGCATTCGATCCCGATGATAGCATACTGAAGCGAAATAAAAAATAAATAAACGGAGGCAACAGAAAATGAGCGCAAAAAAAAGAAGACTGATTGCTGTTTTGATATGTCTTTCGATGCTTCTCGCTTTTCTTCCTTCATGCGTAAAGGACGCGGGCGGCGATGAGACGGGAGACGTCATCGGAACAGGCAGCGGCACGTCGTTAAGCACGGGCAGCGCTTCCGGCACGGAGGCGGCGGATACATCCTCATCCGCAGGCAAGGAGCCGGAGAAGAACGATGCGGACAAAACCGTCGTGATCTCGCCCCTGAACGCGTCCACGAACAACGACGGCGTTTTCGAGGGCTGGGGCACGAGCCTTTGCTGGTGGGCAAACAGGCTCGGATATTCCGATGTGCTCGCGCAGAAGGCGGCGGATCTCTTTTACGGCGACGACGGACTGCGCCTCAACATCATGCGCTACAATATCGGCGGCGGCGACGACCCGACGCACACGCACATAACGAGGACAGACTCCGCCGTGCCGGGATGGCTCGTGTTTGACGAGGCGAGCGGCGAATATGTCTACGACTACGACGCCGACAAAAACCAGATAAACGTGATGCAGCGCGCTGTCAAGGCGGCGGGGGACAACGCGATAGTAGAGGTATTCTCAAACTCGCCCCCGTACTTTATGACGAACAGCGGCTGCTCCTCCGGAAATACGGACGCGAACGTGAACAATCTGAAAAACGATTCCTATGAGGAGTTCGCGGAATATCTCGCTCACGTCACAAACTACATACAGAATGAGCTCGGCATCCGCGTTGCAAGCGTCGCCCCGATGAATGAGCCGAACACGAATTATTGGGGCGCCGGGAGCGACAAGCAGGAGGGCTGCCATTTTGACGCGGGAACGGCGCAGTCGAAGATAATCACGCTGACTGCCAAAGCTCTCGCAAGATACGGGCTCGACAACGTCATTATTTCCGCGAGCGACGAGACGAGCACGGGAAAGCAGCTTGAGGAATACGGGCTTTATTCAAAGGATGCAAAGGCCGTTATCGGAAGGATAAACACGCATTCCTACGGCACCGACAGGATAGCGGAGCTCGGTCAGCTTGCAAAGGACGAGGGGTTCGTCCTCTGGATGAGCGAGGTCGACGGCAGCGGGACCTCCGGAACGAACGCCGGCGAGATGGGCTCGGCGCTCTGGTTCGGCGAAAAGATAATCTCAGATATGAACGGGCTTTCTCCGTCCGCGTGGGTCATGTGGCAGGCAATAGACAACCACATTTCAAAGGACGGATACAACGGGCGCCGTGATTTCGGAATGGTAGACGTCAACGGCGGCTTTTGGGGGCTCGCCGTCTGCGACCATGACAAGGAGGACATAATCCTAACGCAGAAGTATTACGGCATGGGGCAGTTCACGCGATACATAAGACCGGGATACACGATAATAACGTGCAGCTCGGACGCGCTCGCGGCGTATGACGAAGAGAGCGGAACGCTCGTTGTCGTTGCGCTCAATACGGGCGCGAGGAAAAAGACGGTTAGATTTGACCTCTCGCAGTTTGAGAAGACGGGATCGTCCGTCAGCGCCGTCCGCACGAGCGGGAATACTTCAAACGGCGAAAAATGGGCAGAGATCGGCGAATTTCCCGCCGACGGCGACGGATTTACCGTTGAGCTGAAGGCAAATTCCATCACGACCTACATCATGAAGGACGTGAAGATGGGAGATGCCAGGATAGAGGAAATACCTCTCGACGGCTCGAAGGTCACGGGCTCCGTACCGTGGAACGGCGGCGCCGACGTCGCAGCACACGTTATCGACGGCAGCGTCGGCACGTTCTTCGACGGCGTCGAGAACGGCTGGCTCGAGATAGATATGGGAAAAGAGACGTCGTTCGACGTTATCGGATACGCGCCCCGCGCCGGATATGAGGACAGGATGGTGAAAGGCACCTTCTACGGCTCAAACGACGGCGAGAACTGGACGGAGCTTTACCGTGTGACGGAGGTCCCCGCCGCCGGGATAAACTTCGCGTTCATGGACGATGCCGTGAGCTTCCGCTATATCCGCTACGACGTCCCGACGGGTACGGGAGACCTCTGCAATATTGCGGAGATAAAGCTCTACACAACCGGAAAATGATGCGGAAAGGAGTGGGCGCATGAAAGACAATATATCCGCGGCGGATGCACTGTCCCGCCTTTTGGCAGGCAATGAGGCATACATAAGCGGGCGCAGGCAGTTCGGCGATATTTCGCCCGAAATAAGAAAGAAGACGTGCGAGCGCGGGCAGAGCCCGTATGCAGTTGTTGTGACGTGTTCGGATTCGCGCGTCATTCCCGAGGCTTTATTTTCGGCGGGCATCGGGGAGCTCTTCGTGATACGCGTCGCCGGGAACGTTGTCGGCGGTCACGAGCTCGGCAGCATCGAGTATGCCGCGGAGCACCTCGGGTGCAGGCTCGCCGTCGTGCTCGGTCACACGCACTGCGGCGCCGTCGGCGCCGCAGTGAAGGGCGAGACGGGAGGATATGTCGGCTCGATAACGGACGAAATACGCCGCGCCGCAGGCGGGGAGACAGACGAATATAAAGCCTGCGTCAAAAACGTCATGCACAGCGCCTCAGTCATAAAAGAAGCGCTCGCGAAATCTCCTGTAAGCCTTACGGTGGCGGGAGCCGTTTACGACATCGAGAGCGGCAAGGTCGAATTTCTGCAATAATACAAAAAATGCTCTCCGAGGCAATGCCCGGAGGGCATTTTTGCTTTAGACACTGTCATTCGCCGACATCACGGGCGGCGTGTGTGCAAACCGTGAAAGCATACGCGCAAAGTAAGAAGAAAGTATTGAAACCGTCCCCGGGGACGTATATAATGTACACAGCAAAAGAAAAACGGAGGGCGCGCAGATGAAGATACGGCTTCTTGTCAGCGACGAGGACTACGAGCTCATAAAGACCGAGCTTGAAAAGCTCGGGGTCGTTATAGACGACGACGCGGAGCTAATCCTGACGCAGAAGGACAAGTACGCGAGCTTCATTCCCGCGCGGGATCCGAAAACGGGCGGCAGGCTGCACATCTCGACAGATGAGATAATTTTCTTTGAGTCGTTCGGGCATACGGTCGAGATACATACAGGCGTCGCCATTTACGAAACGTCCGACAGGCTGTATCAGCTCACCTCCATACTCGACCCGCAAAAATTTTTGCGCGTGTCAAACTCTGTCATAATCGCGCGCAGGCACGTCCTCCGAATAAATCCTGCGCTCTCGATGAAGTTCACGCTTATAATGTCGGACGGCTCGCGGGTCGATGTGACGCGCAGCTATTATAATATTTTCAAAGACGCTTTCAACATATAAAAGGAGGGGAAAGAAATGGTCACCGGTCGTTCAATAATAGTCTTTTCCGTCATCATTGTCGCCGTCATACTGTTCGCGGTCGGTTTAGTGACAGCGGTATATTTTACGGTATACAAACGCCATATAAACAAAACGCTTATGTACGGGGACAGCGGCGCGGAACAGCAAAATATACGCAGGATGCCGTCTGTCGGCTCCGCGGCGCGCGCCGTCTTTGTATGTGCGGCGATATTCTTCGCGGTATTCATGATGTATGAAATGATATCCCTCGGCAAAAGGCTCGACGATATGGTCAGCAGCCTTAATAACAGGATAAACGGTATGCAGAGCAGCATACAGGGCATTCATGATTACACCGACGAGAAGATAAAGGATGCAAACAGCATCGTTACGTCCTCAGACATCAGGGCGGGCGAATATGAGATGTCAACGCACACGGTGGAAGTGATTTTTACCGTCGCGCCGAAAGCGACCTCGGGCGACGCGGAGCTGTCGGTCACATTCGGAGATCAGACGACAGAGCTTCACAGTATAGGCGGAGGCATGTATGAAGGGACGGCAAAAGCGAACATCTTTCGCCTGTACGGCGCTAAGGTAATCCTTGCCATTCGCGATGCGTCGGGGACGAGAACGGAGCCGCTCAGCCTGTCAATCGATGAGATTACGGCGGACTTTCTGCCTTCTATTTCAGCAAAGGCGGAGCTTGCAGACGACGCTTCAAACGCTCTTATCATGCCGTATGTGGCCCGCCCCATGCGCGACACAGGGGTAAAGCTCGTTTCTTTAACTCTTATAACAGAGGTGAACGGTGAAAAGGCCGGTGAAAAGGATCTGACGTATCTTTTATCTAATAAAAATGATATAACCGACACCTCCGGCATATCTATCGACATTCCCGAAGGCGCGGACAGTATTTTTGTTTACCTGACCGCAACGGACAGCGAAGGGTACATATACAGCGCACTCGCTTTAGGATACGACGCGGACGGCGATGCGCTTTATGCATCCCCGGACTGGATGGAGATAAGGGATAAGAACGGAAACGTGCTTCGCAGCGATGAGTGACGGTTATAATTGACGGGAGGCGGCTTGGCTTTTTGCCGCCTCCCGCATTTTTTTCTTCGGCTTTTTTAGCAGAGGCATCTTTTTTTGCGCCGTTTTGCCTCGAAAAGCACTTGCGAAACGGCTCGGATTGTGCGATAATATGTGCGAAGTATCGCAATTATCGCACGGAGCTCACTCCCTAAAAAAATTTTTTAAATCCGTGCGATAAAAACGCTTCTTTCTGCATTTCTTTATTGACAGGAGAATCGAGGCATGCTTATCATATCCGGTTTAACCGTATCCGGGGCGCATGATCCGGAGGAGGACAAACAAACGCTTGACGACCTTATAGTCCGCACCGGAAAAGGCGACCGCGAGGCTTTCGCGGAGCTCTACGGCAGGACGCGCGCGGCAGTCTACGCGATGGCGCTTTCTTATCTGAAAAACGCCGAGGACGCAGAGGACACAGCGCAGGACACATTTGTAAAGGTCCTGACTTCGTCAGGCACATATGTGCCCAAGGGAACGCCGATGGCGTGGATATTGACGATAACGCGCAATCTGTCTCTCATGCGTATGCGGCGCCGTATGCGCGAGGGGGAGCTTTCGCCCGAGGAATGGGACGCCATCCCGGAGGACGCACCGCGCGTTACGTCGGAGGACAGACTCATTCTCGGAGAGGCGATGCGCTCGCTGACTGACGAAGAGAGAAGAATAGTGCTTCTTCACGCGTCATCGGGCCTGAAGCACCGCGAGACGGCAAAGCTTCTGGAGCTGCCGCTCTCGACCGTCCTGTCAAAATACAACCGTGCGATAAAGAAGCTGCAGAGCGTCCTGAAAGGAGAGCTTGTATGAACGAAAACAGGATCAACGAAATGCTCGACAGTGCGCTCAGTCACGCCGCACCCGACGACCTTGAAAATGTCTTTCTGCGTGCGGAAAAGGAAAAAGAGAAAGGGAGTGAGATTGAAGTGACGGAAACTAAGACAAAAAAGAAATTCGGTAAATGGCAGATATGGCAGCGCGTGCTCGTTGCCGCGTGCCTCGTGCTCGTCGTCATAGGCGGCGTCGGTGGGATTTTGCTCGGGCAGGCAAACGCCGTTGTGAGCGTTGTGTCACTCGACGTGAACCCGGGAATTGAGCTTTCGATAAACAGGGGCGAAAAGGTGATCTCGTGCCGCGCCGTCAATGCGGACGCGGAAAAGCTGCTTTCCGATATGGGAGGCGGGCGCGATCTCGAAGGCGTTAAGCTCGACGTCGCGGTGAACGCGCTCGTCGGCGCGCTCGTAAGGGCCGGATATCTCAACGATATTTCCTCCGCAATCCTTGTATCCGTCGAGGACGACGACGAGACACGCGCTGCCCGCATACAGCAGGAGCTTGTCGACTATATCGACGGGGCGCTCAAGGGCGAGTCTGGTCAGGCGTCGGTTTTCAGTCACAGCACGACCCGCTCCGAGGTCGAAGCGATTGCTCGCGACAACAATATTTCAACGGGCAAGGCGACGCTCATAAACGAGATAATAAAGAACAACGGCATCACGGATGAGGACGCGTTTGAAAAGCTGTCGCTCCTGACTGTCAAGGAGCTCGTCGAGCTGAAGCGCACCGGCGACAGCCGCATACCGATAGGCTCAGAGCTTGCCGCATCCGCCGCAATAGAATATGCAGGCGCCGCAGGAAAGGGTGTCCTCACGGACGTTGACCCCGAGCTCGACGACGTCCCGCCGTGCTACGAGGTCGAGATAATCACCGACAACGGAAAATACGAATACACCGTCGACGCATATACGGGCGAGGTACTCACAGGCGCACGCGATATATTCGCATCCGCTCCGAAGGAGAAGCTCACCGAGGATGAGGCGCTCGCCGCGGCAAAGGCTCATATGACCGCCCGCTTCCCCGAACTGTCGGGCAGCACGCCCGAAGGCGTCGTCATAAGAACGGACGACAAGGACGGCGAATACGAGATAGAGTTCGTTTGCGGTGGGTACAAATTCGAGTACGACATCGACATCTACACCGCATCCGTGCTCGACTGGGATGTTGAAAAGATAAATGCCGGAGGAAACGGAAGCGCACAGTCCCCGAGCGAGACAACGGCGTCCCCGTCGTCTCCCGCGCCCGCGCCGTCCGCAGACATAGGGGAGGAGGCTGCGAAAGCGGCGGCATTCTCTCACGCCGGAGTCAAAGAGGCGGATGTGACTTTACTGCGCGTCGTGCGCGATTACGACGACGGCAGGCTTGAATACGATGTGGAATTCCGCGTCGGGAACATCGAATACGAATACGAGATAGACGGGGAGACAGGGGCTGTCATTTCCTATGACCGCGAAACGGTCGGTCAGGCGGGAACAACTACGCCTCCCGCGACGAAACCCGAAACAGAGCCTCCCACGACAACGAAACCCGAAACTCAGCCTCCCACGACGACAAAGCCGACCGTCAGCGACATTGGCTCCGAAAGCGCAAAGGCCGCGGCGTTTGCCCACGCCGGAGTCGGAGAAAACGAGGTTTCAAATCTCAAGGTAGAGCGTGACTATGACGACGGCATACTTGAGTATGAGGTCGAATTCCGCGTCGGCAATGCAAAATACGAGTATAAGATAAACGGAAGCACAGGCGCCGTCATCTCTTATGAGGTCGAGGGGGATCATGATGACGACCACGACCATAACAGCGCCGGCGGAAACGCGTCCGCGGACATCGGTGCCGAGAAGGCGAAGGCTGCCGCGTTCTCACACGCGGGCGTCAGCGAGGCTGACGTCAGAGCTCTCAAGGTAGAGCGGGAGGAAGAGCACGGAAGGATCGAATACGAGATAGAATTCCGCGTTGGCGCTTACGAATACGAGTACACGATAGACGGTGCGACCGGCAAGGTACTCTCACACGAGAAGGACCACGACGACTGACAATGCCGTATTTTAAAAACGTGTCCGGGGCAAAAAATGCCTCGGGCACGTTTTTCTTTTGCAAAAGAGACGCGTTTTTTTGTCAAAACCGTGACGCAGTACATAGACTGATAAGGAAAGTCGGCGGGGAAAACGAAAAAAGGCTCCGCACTTTTAATTCTTATAGGGCACGGTATTTGCAATGGAGCTCCATCATGCGATAAATCGGCGCGGCGCGCGCGGTTTCTTTGCGTCCGCAAACTCGTCGGCGGGGTTTTACTCTCTGTTCGGTGAAGTGTTCAGTGAGGAAAAACTGAGATCTCTTTACATACTTAAGGGCGGCCCCGGAACGGGGAAAAGCACGCTCCTTGACACGTTGTCGGGCAGAGCGGAGGGTGAGGGGTACGGCTTTGAAGCGCTTCTTTGTTCCTCAGACCCTGCGTCTCTTGACGGCATAGTTATAGACGGTATAGGCGTGGCGGTGCTTGACGGAACGGCGCCTCATTCGCAGGAGCCGCACTATCCGGGGGTTTGCGGCGAGATAGTAAATCTCGGCGAGCTTTGGGACGGGGAAGAGCTTCGCCGCCGCCGTCGCGAGACCGAGGAGTATTTTCAGATAAAAAGTGAGGCATATGCGCGCGCGTACAGGCTGCTCCATGCGGCGGGGATCGCGGAGGATGATGTTATCCGCGTGTACGAGCGCGCAGCAGATATGCCTAAGCTCGAAGCGGCTGTAAGACGGCTTTTGAAGCAGCGCGTAGGAAAAGGAGACGGAAGAAGAGGGACTGTCGTTCGCAGATTTATTACGGCATATTCCGTCGGCGGGTGCGTCCGTCTTAAAACGCTTGACGAAATGGCGGAGGTGACGGTGACCGTGAACGGCAGCCACGGTTTCGGACGGATATATATGAACGCGCTTTATGACGCCGCGCGCTTGCAGGACATATCTATGACGGCGGCGCCCGACGCGCTGCTCCCCGAATATTACGAGGCAATATTTTTCCCGACTTCAAAGGTGCTCGTAAAGCTCGCGGACGGCGACGAATATGACCGCGGCGACGTCAGGGTGAACTGCGGAAGGTTCGTCCGTGCCGACGCGATAAGGCACGAGCGTTCAAAGCTCCGCTTTTCGGAAAAGGCCGCCGCAGGTCTATGCGAGGAGGCGCTCATATCTTTGGCGGAGGCGGGAAAAACGCACGCGGAGATAGAGAAGATATACAAAAGCGCAATGGATTTCGACGGCGTGACGCGCGCAGCACAGCTTCTCGAAAAGAAGATATTCGGATAAAAACCGCACAAATGAAAAAACGGAGCCGAGGCAGATTTTTCTGTCCCGGCTCCGATTTTTTTATTCTTAAAATGTGATTTTAATAAAACTCAAACAAAATTCAAACTATCCGCAAACAAAAGAGCGATAAAATACATCCGTCAAGCGGGGAAAAGAGTTCCCGCCTGAAATAAAATTCGGAGGTATTTTCCATGAAGAAGAAAAATTTTGTGACACTCATCATGTGTGTTGTCGGCGGCATTCTCTTTGCCCTCGGCATGTGCATGGCACTGCTCCCGGAATGGGACGCAATGACGCCCGGCATCGTCGTTGGTGCTGTCGGCGCGGCGGTCCTTTTGGCGACCGTGATCGTTCGCAGGAAAATGGACGGGAAGCGTGCGGTGGTTTTTAACGGCAAGACCGTCGGCACGGTGCTTTTCGGCATTCTCGGCGCCGTCGTCTTCGGCGTCGGAATGTGCCTTGTCATGGTTTGGGACATGATGATACCGGGCATTGCCGTCGGCATTGTCGGCATAGTCCTCTTGCTTTGCCTCATCCCGCTTTGCAAAGGTTTGAAATAACAGCCGAAAAAATTTTGCGTCGCGCCGAAACGGAAACAAAACTTTAACATTTATGTGGTATGATAAATATGGTATGATATATATCATTGAGAACAACGACGGAGGGGCGCGCTGTGTTCAGGATATTGGTCGTAGAGGACGACAGGGACTTAAACCGCACCGTATGCTCTTTTTTAAACGGCAGCGGTTATGAGGCGGTGGGCTGCCTCGACGCGAACGGCGCGTATGACGCCATGTACGGAAACACGTTTGACATCATCGTGTCCGATATTATGATGCCCGATGTCGACGGTTTTGAGTTTGCGAAGGCTGTGCGTCTTTTAAACGAGAATATCCCGATACTGTTCATGACGGCACGGGACGACCTCGCTTCAAAGCAAAAGGGCTACCGCATCGGGATAGACGACTACATGGTAAAGCCCGTCGACCTTGACGAGCTGCTTTTGCGGATAGGGGCGCTTTTGCGTCGGGCGAAGATCGCAGCGTCTCACAGGCTGGAGATCGGCAAGCTCAGGCTCGATGCGGACGAACGGACCGCGGTTTATGACGGCGAGGAGATCCCGCTTACGACAAGGGAGTTCAATATAATATATAAGCTCCTTTCCTATCCCGGCAAGACTTTCACCCGCACCCAGCTTATGGACGAGTTTTGGGACGCCGACACGAACACGGCACCGCGGGCGGTCGACGTCTATATGACGAAGCTGCGCGGAAAATTCGACTGCTGCGGCGAGTTTGAGATCAGGACCGTTCACGGTCTCGGCTACAAGGCGGTGATATTGTGAAAGAGAGCTCAAAATTCGGACGGTTTCTGTTCTCCTTGAGAAGCTATGCCGCGTTTTTCCTGTTGATGTCCTTTGTCATAACCTGCTGCATGCTGCTGTTTTTGAATACGCTCGGTCATTCGATGGAGATAACATATACAGAGCGCGGGATACGTTTCGCGGCCGTTCTGACATTTGTAAACGTCATCTTCCTCAGCCTTTTATGCACCGTTATCGACGGCGTGCGCCGCCGGTTTACTGTGGAACGCCCCGTGCGGCGCATCGTTGAGGGCGCGGAAAAAATCATGAATGGGGATTTCTCGGCGCGCATCGAGCCGTATCGCGGGATAGACAGCGAGTCGGGCTTTGACACCGTCATAGACTGCTTCAACCGAATGGCGAAGGAGCTTTCCGGTGTGGAAACACTGCGGACGGATTTCATTGCCGACGTGTCCCATGAGCTGAAAACGCCGCTCTCCGTCATACAGAATTACGGGATCATGCTCCAAAGTCCCAATCTGACGGAAGAGGCGCGGATTGAATACGCAAAGGCGATCACCGAGCAGTCGCGCCGCTTGGCGGACCTCATTACGAATATTTTAAAGCTGAACCGGCTGGAAAATCAGCAGATCTATCCCGCCGCAAAACGGTACGACCTCGGTGAGCAGCTTGCCGGGTGCCTCTTGAATTTTGAGGACACCTGGGAGAAAAAGAATATCGACATCGAAACGGATATCGAGGAAGGCGTTATCGTTCAATCGGACGATGAGCTTTTGTCCCTCGTCTGGAACAATTTGTTTTCCAATGCTTTGAAATTTACGGACGACGGTGGAAAAGTGTCGGTGACGCTGAAGACCGAAGGTGACTTTGCAACCGTCCGAGTTTCGGACACAGGCTGCGGAATATCAAAAACGACAGGTAAACATATTTTTGAAAAGTTCTATCAGGGCGACACATCTCACAAAACGCAGGGCAACGGCCTTGGGCTGGCGCTTGTGAAACGGGTGGTTGATATCGTAGGCGGCGACATTTCCGTTGAGAGCGAGGTCGGTGTCGGAAGTACGTTTACCGTAAAGATCCGGAGGGAGGCGGATGGAGACATTCAAAAAGATTTTTAAAAAAATATTTTGCCTGCCGCCGCTTTTGACGGTCCTGCTTGCCGCCGTCGGATACGGTGGCGTTATAGCCGTGTTTGCGCTCGATATAGAGGCTCCGGTGCTGCGATACGCTTCGTTTTCGGCTTCCGCATACGCGCTCGTCATTACGGTAACGGGACTGCCCCGGCTGACACGCTTTTTGAAGCACAGCAAAATAAAGGCGCTTGAAAGTTCGATCGTGCAAAAGCTCACATCAACTACGGCCTTCAGCAAGTATCTCAACGATATCCATTATCGTAATAAAATCACGCTTTCGGCGGGACTCGCAATAAATCTTGCATACATAATCATAAAGCTGTCCGCCGGTATCGTTTACCGCTCCGCGTGGTTCATTTCGCTTGCGGTGTACTATATTTTGCTTGCGTTTATGCGGGCGTCTCTGCTGCGGTTCAAAAAAACGAACGAGGAGGCGGCAGAACTGCGCCGCTATCGTTCGTGCGGGATCACCTTGCTTATTATGAATCAGGCGCTTGCCGGAATCGTAATATTTATGGTACGCCAAAACAGAGGTTTTCGTTATCCGGGAGTTCTTATATATGCGATGGCATTATATTCGTTTTACGCCGTCATTACGGCTGCCGTCAGCATCGTAAAAACGCGCCGACGCAACAGCCCGATCTTGTCGGCGGCGAAAGCCGTCAGCTTTGTGGCGGCGCTCGTTTCAATACTGTCGCTTACGACAGCGATGCTCGCGCAGTTCGGCGGAGACGACGACTTCGTGTTCCGCAGAAACATGACGGGAGCCGTTGGAGGCGGCGTCTGCACTGTTGTGATATGTATGGCGATATATATGATATGTCGAGCGAATGCAAATCTTAAAAAAATCGGAGGAATAAAAGATGGAAGAGAATAAATCGAATGAAGAAAAAAACGAGGCGTTTACCTATACTTATTCCGCAAGGGAGCAGGAGGAGATAAAGAGAATACGGGACAAATATGTCGCGCCGAGCAAAGAGGAGAGCACGATCGAGCGGCTTCGCCGTCTTGACGCGTCCGCTGCAAGGGGAGCGACTGTTGTTTCGCTCATCGTGGGAATTGTCGGGGCGCTTTTATTGGGTGTCGGGATGTGCTGCGCGATGGTCCCTGGGTGGGAAGCATATTTCGCCCCGGGGATCGCGGTCGGCATTATAGGTATTTTGTGCATTATCGCCGCATATCCGATATACGCCCGCATGATAAGGCGCAAAAGGGAGAAGCTCGCGCCTGAGATAATGCGGCTGACTGACGAGCTGATGAAATAAAAATCGACAAAAAGGTAGACATGCTTTTTTCATGTCTCCCGATTATTTTTGCCGTCGCGGTCTTTTCAGACGTTGAACCTGAACAGAACGACGTCTCCGTCCTGCATAACATAGTCTTTGCCCTCGCTGCGGACGAGACCGCGTTCCTTTGCGGTGTTCATGCTTCCGCATTCGTGCAGCGCGTCGTAGGACACGATCTCGGCGCGGATGAAGCCGCGCTCGAAGTCGCTGTGGATCTTTCCCGCCGCCTGCGGCGCCTTTGTTCCGAGCGGTATCGTCCATGCGCGGACCTCTTTCGGACCTGCCGTCAGATAGCTGATAAGCCCAAGGAGGGAATAGCTCTTTTTAATGAGCCTGTCAAGCCCGCGCTCTTCAAGCCCGAGGTCGGAAAGGAACATGTCCCTGTCTTCTTTGTCGAGCCCCGCTATCTCCGCCTCGATCTCCGCGCATATCGGGATTATTTCCGAATGCTCAACGCTTGCGAACTCACGGAGCTTTTTGTAGCCCTCAAGGTTTTCATATGAGCCGTCAAGGGACGCCTCGTCGATATTGGCGGCGTATATGACCGGTTTTGACGTCAGGAGCGCTATCTCGGAGATAATGGCGCGCTCGTCGTCGTTCATCTCGACGGAGCGGACGGTTTTGCCCTCGGAGAGCGCCTCGCGGACGCGTTCGAGAAAGGCGACCTCTGCCTCGAGTGATTTGTTTCCTTTCGCGAGCTTGCGCGAGCGGTCGAGCCTGTGGTCGAGCGTCTCTATATCCGAAAGAATGAGCTCGAGATTTATAGTTTCAAGGTCGCGCATCGGGTCGACGGAGCCTTCAACGTGGATTATGTCGTCGTTTACAAAACAGCGGACGACGTGTATTATCGCGTCGCATTCGCGGATGTGAGAGAGAAATTTATTGCCGAGGCCCTCTCCCTTCGAGGCGCCCCTCACAAGACCGGCGATATCGACAAACTCGATCGTCGCGGGCGTGTAGAGCTTGGGCTCATAGAGCTCGGCGAGCCAGTCGAGGCGTTCGTCGGGAACGGGGACGACGCCGACGTTTGGTTCTATCGTGCAGAAGGGATAATTTGCCGATTCCGCGCCTGCCGATGTAAGTGCGTTGAAAAGTGTGCTTTTGCCAACGTTTGGAAGACCGACTATTCCGAGTTTCATTTAATAAAATACCTGACCTTACTTTTTTCGTCCTACATATTATAATTGAAAAATACCGTATCCGCAACCCCCGAACGAGAAATTCACGAAAAACTCAGCAAAAAGTGTGTTTACACATCACATATCCCGTGATATAATTGATTTGAAGAGGATATCCTTTGCCAAAGGGGGACAGGCTATTTATGGATAACGTATCCGAGATGGACGCCGGCACGAAGATACTCGTTGTCGACGACGATGTGAATATATGCGATCTTTTGCGGCTCTATTTTGAAAACGAGGGTTACGAGGTCAAAACCGCGAACGACGGAAACGAGGGAATATCTCTTTTCCGCGAATATCAGCCCGATCTCGTGCTTCTCGATATCATGCTCCCGCGCAAGGACGGGTGGCAGGTGTGCCGCGAGATAAGGGAAGAGTCTAACAAGCCCGTTATAATGATAACGGCGAAGGGCGAGGTCTTTGACAAGGTGCTCGGTCTTGAGCTCGGAGCCGACGATTTTGTCGTCAAGCCGTTCGACATGAAGGAGCTTGCGGCGCGCGTCAAGGCCGTGCTCAGGCGCACGACGCACAGCGACTCGCAGACCGACAACGCCGTCGTGAAATTCGACAATCTCGAGATAAATATCGAGAAGTTCGAGCTCAAGCTGTGCGGAAAGTATATAGAGATACCTCCGAAGGAGCTTCAGCTTCTGTATTTTCTCGCGCTCAACGTCAACCGTGTTTTTACGCGCGACCAGCTGCTCGACAAGGTGTGGGGCTTTGAGTATCTCGGAGACTCGCGCACCGTCGACGTTCACATCAAACGCCTCCGCGAGAAGATAGACGGCGCGTCCGACAAATGGTCGCTGAAGACCGTCTGGAGCGTAGGATACAAATTCGAGTGCCTCGGTTCGTAACGCCGGGATGCTCTTATCATGAAAAAGCGGGACACCTTGCGGCGTCTCTCTTTTTCTTTCGCGGGGTAGTGATATGTTCAGGTCGCTGTTTACAAAATATATAACCGTTTTCATGCTGATAATAATCGTCAGCTTCATAATCCAGATATCCATAATCTCAACGCTCATAGGCAGCTATTCGACGACGTCGAAGGAGCTGTCGCTTTCGCGCGCGTCCGACGTGATAACGGGCTTTCTTTCCTCCGATTATTCAGGGAGGGGCTCGGGAGATTTCGGGCGGTATGTTGTGGAAAACAGCACCTCGATAAACGGAACGCTCGGCATGACGATGGAATATGCCGGCGACCTGTCCGTCGTTGTGACGGACAGGGACGGCGACGTGCTTTTGATCATAGGCGACGTCGGCGGCAAAGACGAGCGCACGGTCGGCAAGGATATAATGGAAAAGGTCTTCTCAGACGAAAAGGGCACGTTTATTTCGGACAAAGACGATGAGGCGGAGGGCGTTTTTGAAGGCGTCATGTACGTTTACGGTTCGGCGATCTACGGCGGCGGAGACGTCGTCGGTGCTGTGTTCACATGCTCGTCTTACGTCAGCACGGATACGCTGCTCGACTCGCTGATAAACAGCTCGATAATGTCGAGCCTTTGGATAATGCTCGCGGCCCTTATCGCCGTTTACTTTATAAGCGAACGCGTCACGAGCCCTATAAAGAACATGAGCGTCGCGGCAAAGAGCTTTGCGGCAGGTGATTTCAGCGCGCGCGTCGTAGTCACGGGAAACGACGAGGTGACGGAGCTTGCGACCGCGTTCAACAACATGGCGAGTTCTCTTTCAAACCTCGAAGAGACGAGGCGCACGTTCCTTGCGAACGTTTCTCACGACCTGAGAACGCCGATGACATCCATATCGGGATTCATTGACGGAATACTCGACGGGACGATACCGCCCGAGCAGCAGTCGCACTATCTCGGCATAGTCAGCGCCGAAATAAAGAGGCTGTCGCGCCTCGTGAATTCGCTCCTTGACATAACCCGCATCGAGGCGGGCGAGAGAAAATTCAATATGACGCGCTTCGACATATGCGAGATGGCGCGTCAGATAATAATCTCGCTTGAAAAGCGCATAGAGGACGCGAAGCTGTCGGTCGAATTCAACTGCGACAGCGACAATATTTATGTTTTGGCGGACCGCGACGCCGTGTATCAGATACTTTACAACCTTTGCGACAACGGCGTCAAATTCTCGCGCGATGGGGGAAGGTATCGCGTCAGCATACGTCACCACGGCAAGAAGGTGCGCGTCAGCGTCTACAATGAGGGCGTCGGCATCGCACAGTCGGAGATACCGTTCGTATTTGACAGATTCTATAAGACGGACAAGAGCCGCGGCCTCGACAAGAGCGGCGTCGGCCTCGGTCTCTATATCGCAAAAACCATAATAGACGCGCACGGCGAGGAAATAGACGTGAAAAGCGAGTTCGGCAAATACTGCGAGTTCAGCTTTACGCTCGCGGCGGACTGACGCGGCGCGGGAAATATTAAAACTCCGTTCGGAAAGGTCCGAACGGAGTTTTTTCATCCGGCGCATGCCGGACGATCGATTATTTTTTTGCCGCCTCGCGGAGCTTTTTTACGGCTCCCGAGATGTCGGGGTCACCGAATACCGCGCTGCCCGTGACGATGACGTTTGCGCCCGCGCCGACGGCCGTCCCGATATTTTCTCTTCTGATGCCGCCGTCGACCTCGATCTTGAAGCCTTTGAGCCCGCGGCGGTCCGTCTCTGCACGCAGCGCGCTGACCTTTTCAAGGGTTTCGGGGATTATATGCTGCCCGCCGAAACCCGGCTCGACAGTCATTATGAGTATCATGTCGGCGTCGTTTATGTACGGGAACACTGTCTCGATCGGCGTTTTCGGGCTGACCGTGAGTGAAGGATGGACGCCGAGCGTGCGTATTTTTGAAAGCGTTTTGTGCGGATCGCTCAGCCGTTCGATGTGGACGGAGAGAAAATCGGCGCCGGACTCGCAGGCAAGTGTGACATATTTGTCGGGATCGTCTATCATCAGATGGACGTCGAGCGGTATGCTGAAATGTGCGCTAAGCGATTTGATTATAGGAAAGCCGAAGCTGATATTCGGGACGAAGACGCCGTCCATGACGTCGACGTGTATCATGTTTGCGCCTCCCGCCTGAGCGGCGGCGACCTGTTCACCCAGAATTGCGAAGTTTGATGCGAGTATGGACGGGGAAATGTAGATCATAAAAAACTCCTTTGTCGCTTGCGGGATCAAAAAAATTTATTGACACATAGACGGGGTGATTTTGATAATAAACGGTCAGAGCGTTCAAAATGAGACGCCGATGCCCGATGTGAGGCAAAGGACGCCTGTTGACAGCTTTTCGGCTGTGCCATATGATATTACGGGAAGCGAAACTGCCTGCTCGCAGCTTCCCCGAATATCTAAGAAACGCGCGGCTGTCGTGGGCAGGGACGACAAAAATAAAGGACGGAAGAGCAGATGGGACTTACGGCTCCGCGCTTATGATAGAACCGATGAGGGCGACCGCGTGAGCCGCGATGCCGAGACGGGAGCCGGTAAAACCGAGCCCCTCTTCAGTCGTGGCCTTGACGTTGACAGAGTCTATACCGACGCCGAGCGCGTCGGCAATACGGCGTCTTATCTCTCCGATATAAGGGGAGAGCTTCGGCGTTTCCGTTATTACGGTGGCGTCGACGTTTATCACGCGGAAGCCCTTGTCGCTGAGCATACCGGAAACGGTTTTTGCAAGCGAGAGGCTGTCGGCGCCTCGGTAACGCTCGTCCTTGTCGGGAAAATAGTACCCTATATCGCGAAGTCCGGCGGCTCCGAGCAGTGCGTCCATTACGGCGTGCGTCAACACGTCCGCGTCCGAATGACCGAGAAGTCCCGGATGGTCCGGAATATGAACTCCGCCGAGAATGAGCGGACGCGAGGTGTCAAACCTGTGGACGTCATACCCGTGACCTATTCTGATCTGTGTATTGTCCGTCATCGGGGCAGTTCTCTTTCCTTTCGGCGCCGCAGGATCTCCTCGGCGCGAATTATATCTTCGGGGTAAGTTATCTTTATGTTGTCGGCGCCGACATCAACGAGCTTTACTTTAAAGCCGAGGCGCTCCGCGAGCATACAGTCATCCGTCGCCTCGAACTCTTCGTCACGCGCCGTATAAGCGCATGCGCGGTAGAGATTTGCGGAGAAAACCTGAGGAGTTGACACGAGCCACACTCTGTCTCTGTCTATCGTATGGTCGATAAAGTCGTGTCCGTCGGAATACTTTACGGTGTCGACGACGCGGCTTGCGGCGGCGGCGGCGCGGTATTTCACGGCGGCGCGGCATACGCTTTCTATCATTTCGGGCGTGATAAGGCACCTTGCGGCGTCATGCAGCGCTATAAGGTCCGCTTTAGGATTGCACGCTTCAAGACCGGACAGCGCGGAGCCCTGCCTTGTGCTTTTTCCCGGGACGAGCCGTTTCACTTTGGCGGGAAGCGTGCCTGACGAAGTAAGGGCCGCCTTCCGTTCGCGGAAGCCGTCCGCGGGGAGGACAAGCACGATCTCGTCAATAAGAGGGCATGAGTCAAACGCGGTGAGCGTCCTTTCAAGGACCGTCATCCCGCCGACGAGTGCGTCGACCTTTCCGCCGCCGAAGCGTGAAGCACTCCCGGCGGCAAGGATAACGGCCGAGCACGTCGCCCGCTTGACGTTCAGTATTCTGTCAAAATTATTGAAAACAATCTTCATGCGAAAAACGCTCACTGCTTTTTATTTTGACGAAAGGCAACTACATTAAACCACGAAGCAAAAATGCTTGCTTGCAAGAGCATTTTTGCGAGGCCGTCAATATCGAGCCGGCGGCGAAGCCGCCGCAAAAGCTCAGCTTTTGAGACTTGCAAAGCACAACTTTGCAAGTCTGCGAAGATATTATACCACAAGCAAATCCGTTTGTCACTATACGTCGGATATTAAGTTTCACATTTTTTGTATCATAAACTTGCCGACGGGGGCAAAAAGTGGTACAATTACGGACAAGAGTTCAACATACGGAGGTCACTTGAAATGGCATATATCATAAACGGCAGGGAGCCGGAGAAGCTTTATCATCGCTTTGAGGACATCGCCTCGCTGCCGCACGGTTCGGGAAACGAAAAGGCGCTTGCGGACTACATCGTAAAGTTTGCGGAAGATATCGGACTTTATGTCCTGCGCGACGAAAAAAACAACGTGTTCGTAAGAAGAGACGCGTCGCCGGGGTATGAAGATCATCCGCCGGTCCTTATTCAGGGGCACATAGACATGGTCTGCGAGGCGGACCCTGATGTGAAAATAGATTGGGAGCACGAGGGCGTAAAGCTGCGCCTTGACGGTTATATGCTTTCCGCAAGCGGGACGACGCTCGGAGCCGACGACGGAGTCGCCGTCGCCATCATGCTCGCGCTGCTCGAAGATAAGGGGCTTTGCGCGCCCACAATAGAATGTCTTTTCACAACGGAAGAGGAAACGGGGCTCACCGGCGCGTCCTCTTTCGATTATTCCAACCTAAAATCCCGCCGCATGATAAATCTCGATACGGGCGGCGAGGTAATAATAGTTTCGTGCGCCGGAGGGATGAGGACCCTGATCTCGGCAACCGCAGAGATGCAAGACTATAAAGGCACTGTTATGACAGTTTCCGTCGACGGGCTTGCGGGAGGTCATTCGGGCGCGGACATCCATCTCGGGCGCGGAAACGCAAATCTGATCGCGCTTAGGCTTGCGGAGGCAGCAGGCGGGCAGCTCGTGAGCATTCACGGCGGCAGCAAGGACAACGCGATCCCCTCAAGATGCAGAATTTCATTTGCATGTGAGGATGCGGACGCCGCAAAAAAAGCCGTTTTAGAATGCGAAAAAAAGATAAGGGAAGAGCTCACCGAGGCGGACGCGGGGATGAAAACAGCCGTCTCGACGGAAGAATTTGAAGGGAAGATCCCTTGCCGTGACTTTACAGACAGGCTCCTTTCATTTACTTCCGAGGTGCCGACCGGGGTTATCTCCATGTGCGAGGCGATAGACATGGTCGAAACGTCTCAGAATTACGCGATAATAGATCTTGACGAGAACGGCAGATTTGCTCTGCATCTTTCGGCTCGCTCGTCTGTTGACGAAGTTCTTGACAAAATGGAGCGAGAGATCGGTGCACTTGCCGCAAAATACGGCTTCCGCGCCGAGACAGGCTCAAGGTACAACGGATGGAGCTACGAGCCGAGCTCGCCGATAAGAGACGTATATATCGAGGTTTACCGCGAGACGGCAGGTCATGACATACCCGTTATGGGCATCCACGCCGGGCTCGAATGCGGCATAATCAAGCGCGCCGTCCCCGACATGGATATAATAGCGACCGGAGCCGTCACCCTCGGTGAGCATACGACGAGGGAAGCGCTCGACCTTAACTCCTTCGCGCTCGTTTACGAAACCGTGAAGAAATTATGCAGTCGTCTGTAACGGCAAATGACAAAAATAAAAAGAGCGGCACGCAAAACAGCCGCCGCTCATAAAACAGTATCGAGAGACTATGTATCTGTGTGCCCTTTAGTTCCTAAAGGGGTTTGCAACTGCGTATCAAACTTTAAGTTTATATATCGAACAAAAATACGTTTGGCACAACATCGGAACCAAAAGTTTTTACTGCCATTCGATACATAGCCTTTGCATGAATTCTGTCGTGCCATATAAAACGTCTCAACACTTTTCTTAATGACCATTTCTCATCATAGCTTCCAAGATAGATTATATTTTTTAAGAAATCAGGCTTGTCTTCGAGTGCGGCAAATCCACGCTCCCTGCACTCTAAGATTGTGCCCTCATTATCCGCAGAAACGCCTATCTCATCGAAATAATATTCATTGACGTTCTTTGTATGCTCGTACATCTCAAACGCAGTACGAGGGACCTGACCGTAGAATGTCTCTCTGACCGGCAGACAGCTTTTATTCTTATCAGGTATTGCCTGATACAACGTCAAAAAATCAAGTGCCGATTTTAAGGCAAGGGCTTTCAAATCCGCATACTCGGACAGGCTTAATTCTTCTTTTTCCGCGTCAAAGAGGACATCTGAATCAGCGTCGGAAACCGCCAACTCAGATTGTTTTTCCTGAATTATTTCGAGTTCAAATGAGTCCGGCATTAAGTCGCCCTTCCATCTGAGATATGATTTAATTTCGGCAGGCATTTTCCGAAGTGCGATATCTCTGGAATTTCCTCTTGTAAATGCTCCGACAAAATTATCCGCATACAAAATACAGTCGTCGCCGTTATGTTCCCATACGCATCTTATTTTCATTGGTAAATCTCTCCTTTGTAAATCCCGCTTGCCGAATAGTCACATACCCGACAGTTAACATTCTACCACGAAGCAAAAATGCTTGCTCGCAGAGCTATAGAGCATTTTTGCGAGGCCGTCAATATAGAGCCGGCGACGCAGCCGCCGCAAAAGCGCAGCGTTTGAAGACTTGCTAAGTGAAACTTTGCAAGTCTGCGAAGATATTATACCACCCAAATGTGAAGAAATCTACTGTCCGTTAATATGCTTAATCGAATTTTTTTGAAGTTTCTGCCCACCTCGAATAAAAAACGCTCCGGCGATTTTGTCCTCGTCCGGAGCGTTTTTTATTCGATGTCCTTGCCAGTCTTAAAGACAAGCTAAAACAACATAATGTTTTATGACCATTCCCGCAAAGCTGCTATTTTATTTTTGACAGATGAAGAATTTTACAAACGCATATTATCAATACACGAAGTAGCCGCGGCTGCTGCGCGAGAAGATGAGCTTGTCGTGATACGTTTTCATCGATTTGTCGTTGATATTGTGTATGTGGACGGGGACGGCGCCTGGCGCGAGCGCAAGGTATTCGCCGATAGTCTCCTTCGGAACGAGCATTTTCGGCTCCACCGTCAGAAGAAAATGAACTATCTTTGCCTCGCTCTTCGAGAGCAGCAGCTTTGTTCCGTTATAATACACCTGCGCGGGCTTTCCGAGCGCGCATACGATCTCCTCGTCCTCGGCATACGACGGATCTATCTTGAACGTCTCCTTCAGGATGGTCATGAGCTCGGAAACCGCCGTGTCGGGCATGGGGGGCAGCACCGTCACCCGCTCGCTCTCGTTTATGTCATACGGCTCGCCGACATAGATAATGATGGCGTTTTCGGCGTTGTCGGAAACATAATCCGTGAGCGCTTTGGCGGGGGAAGAGTATATGGGGGAATAAATGATGATTATGTCGACAGTGTCTATATTTTCTTTA
Source organism: uncultured Clostridia bacterium (assembly GCA_947628165.1). Classification (GTDB taxonomy): domain Bacteria; phylum Bacillota; class Clostridia; order Oscillospirales; family CAG-272; genus DTU064. The sequence goes on from CANQYV010000001.1 coordinate 57,631, forward strand.
ACTCCGTTGAAATCGGACGTGTGAAAATATATTCCCGACCCGGAAAGCTCATGACGCAGCTCGTCAGTATTTGTCTTTTCATCTGCGGCGAGCAGTATCACCGGGTAATCTTTTCTGAACTTTATCATCTTTTATGTGCCTCCTCGGATATAAAAACAGCTGATATAATTTTTGAAAGTGTTAGTCTGTTCCTCACATACGGTGAGAAATAAAGAGAAAGTTTTGTGAATTTGTCGTTATCGGGAAGAGATATCTCATCAAGCGCGGCGGGACATCCGCATGAGCGGAGCAGATCCCGTATCTTTTCCGGTGCGGGCAGGCTTTCAATAAGCCGACCTATTTCTTCGGCATGTGCCGTCAACGAGTTATTGCCTAACTTTGCGATAACAGACGAGCCTTTGCCGTTTGGAATATTTTCTTTGATTATGCCGTCAGTCAACGAACCGTATACGGGGCGTATGACATCGTCACTGAAAATTATGCTTTCGTCTATATCAAACGGCTTATCTATGATATCGGCATTTGACTTTAAATGCAACAGCATAAGAGCCGTGCCGACCGCTACTTTTTCGCCGTGGAGCGCGTCCGTCGGCTCGTTTGCCGCGTGCATCTCCCAAAAATGTGACATATGATGCTCGGATCCGGACGCGGGTCTTGAGTTTCCCGAAAGCTGCATGCAGAGCCCAGACAAGAGAAGTCCGTTCATCACGAGCAGGGGAAGCTTCGGGTCGTCGGCGTTGTTTTCTGCGGCGTAGATTATTCCTCCGAGAGCTTCCTTCATCATGGAGTAAATCGGGGAGCAGAGCGGCTCGCCCGTGAGTATGTTCGATATTTTCCAGTCAAAAAGCGCCGTTATCTTTCCGATCATGTCCCCGATGCCGGAAGCCGTAAGTTTTCTCGGCGCCGACGAGAAAACAGCCGGTTCCGCGAAAAGGGCGACGGGAGAGCTTGACGGGTACGTCAGCTTCTGCCCGTACATCGTCATCGCGGCGACGCCCGAAACAAAGCCGTCGACGCTCGCTGCGGTCGGGTATGAGATGAAAGGCGTGCCGATCTCATGCGCGCAGTACCTGACGATATCGTGTACCGAGCCCGAGCCGCAGGCGATCATTGCCGAGGGCGCGCCGCTTGCTTTTATGTAGGATGAAAGGCGGGCAGTCTCGATCTCGTTTGCGTGCGCGTTACCAGGGAGGGTAAACGCGCGGCAGCCGACGGAAGAGATTATCGGCAACGCGTATTTTTCCGTATTTTCATCGGATACAACGAGAATGTCTTTTGCGGAAAAATTCTTTTTAAGGTAAGAGATCAGAAGCTCCGTCGCGCCGTCGCGGCACTCGAGCACGGACGTTTTTATCGCGTGCTTCTGCCCGCACGGACATGATGCGACGAGTTTCTGCGCTTCTTTCAGCATTTTTACGGCTCCTTTTTACCGTGCGCCGTCATATTCGGGCGAACGGGAAAATATATATGTATCAAAATGGCGTACACCGATATGGGGAGGTTTTGTTTTATGTTTGTTTATGCCGTTCACGGAAATACCGTCAAATTCTTCGGTATCATCGGGATATCGATATTAACGCTTGCTCTGCTCATCGTTTTTCTGCCGAAGGACGGCGGAGCCGCGTCTCCCGTGACGCCCAATGAGCAGGCGACGCCGTCGCAGGTTGAGGTGCCGAAGGGGGATGCCGACAAAGAGGCATCGAAAACCGTCAGCTTTGAAAAAATCAAGACGAACGAAGAACGCATAGCGCTTATCAAGAGCTTCGGCTGGGAGGTCGAGGGGACGCCCGCCGAGGAGGCGAAGGTCACGATCCCCGCGGAATTTGACCGCGTGATGGAGAACTACAACAAGATCCAGCTCCAACAGGGATTCGACCTTTCCAAATACCGCAACCGCGACATGATGCGGTACACATACCGCATAACGAACTATCCCGATTACGAAGGCACCGTATACTGCAATCTTTTGATCTACAAAAACCGCGTTGTCGCGGCGGACATCTGCTCCTCCGACGTGAACGGCTTTATCGCCGGGCTTACCGGAAAGAGCGGCAGCGAGCTCGGGCAGGGATGACGTTTCCTTGCCGGAACCTCAGTGACTACAATATTATAATGTATATGAAGACAAAAATCAACAGACGTTTTTTTAAAGTTGAAAGTTAGTGAAAAATGTTGTATACTAAAGGTGCGGAAGGCTTCCGCACCTTTAATTTTGACGAATGATTTAAAGCCATAATTAAAAAAGAAGCCCTCATTTGAATCCAAAAATGTGGAAAATGCATAAAAACCGTTTTTCTGCAAAAACGGGGGCTTCGGCGCGAAAATCGGTCGGCACAGCCGAAGCGGCATCCCGACATCATCAAAAAGAGCATCCCGGAGGACAAAAATATGGAATACGAACTTTGCGCAACGTGCCTTTTCGGACTTGAGCATTCGCTCGGCGAGGAGATAGACGCGCTCGGATACAGGCGGCGCGAGACTATCGACGGCAGGGTGTATTTTTCGGGCGGCGAGGACGCAATAGCAAGGATGAATATATTCTCCCGATATGCGGAGCGCATTCTCATCGTCGTCGGCAGCTTTGACGCCGTGACGTTCAACGACCTTTTCGAGGGGACGAAGGCGCTGCCTTGGGAGCGCTATATTGGAAAAAACGACAAGTTCCCCGTAAAGGGGCACAGCATAAAAAGCACGCTCTTTTCCGTGCCGGACTGCCAGCGCATAATAAACAAAGCCGTCGCGGACAGGCTGTCGGCACGACACGGCGTGACCGTTCTGCCCGAAACCGGGGTGCTCTGTCAGATCGATTTTTTCCTTTTCAAGGACCGCGCGGCGCTTATGATAGACACGAGCGGCGCGCCGCTCCACAAAAGGGGATACCGCCCCGAATCAAACGATGCTCCGCTCCGCGAGACGCTCGCCGCAGAGCTCGTCAATATCTCGCGTCCGCGCGAGGACGTCCTCTTCTGGGACCCTATGTGCGGCTCGGGAACTATCGCCATCGAGGCGGCGATGAGGATGATGAATATAGCCCCCGGCGCAAAGAGATATTTTGCCGCAGAAAAGTTCCCGTATCTTCCGCGCGAGCTTTGGCGGCGCGCGAGGGAAGAGGCGGCGGCATCCGTCAGAAAAACGGATTTTGAAGCTTACGCTTCGGACATCGACCCCGCATGCGTTGAGCTTACGGAGGCGAATGTGCGCCGCGCGGGCGTTTCCGCCTGTGTGAAGGTCTTCCGCAAGGACGCGCTCGAGATAAAGACGGATGGCAGGCGCGGGACTATCGTCTGCAACCCGCCTTACGGCGAGCGGATGATGACCCCCGAGCAGGCGGCGGAGCTTTACCGCCGAATGGGGGAGCATTTCAGGACGCTTGACAGCTGGCAGATTTACATCATTTCATCGAGCGAGGATTTCCCGCGGCTCTACGGCGCGCGGCCCGACAAAACGAAAAAGCTCTATAACGGGATGATCCCATGCCGTTATTACCAGTATTTCAGACGTCACGACGGCGAGCGCGGAGGAAGTAAGTATGGAAAACGATAATTCGGGACTCTTTTCGGATATTGTCAGAATAGTATTTCTTATCGCGCTCTGCGGCGTCGTTGTTTTCGGCGGGGTTTTTATTATACTCGGCTGGGCGGACGGCGCGCTCGAGCTCATCATCCGCGCGAGCGTTGCCGCGAGCTTAAGCGTTGCCGTTTACGGCGGAGCCGCGCTCATTTACGCGGCAGCTGCCTCCGCCGCGAGGCGGCGCGAGCGCGCATGGGAGGTCAGCAGGGATAATCTGCTCGTCCCGGGACCCGCTTCATATTTTGTGCCGTGCACAGCCATTGTCTTTTTCGTCTCGATTTGGGGCATTGCAATGTTCGGCTACGGACAGGAGATGGTTGAGTATGTGAAGGAGCAGCTGCAAAGCGGATCTCCCGACGCGTCTGTCGTGACGTTTCTTGTGTCCGCGCTGACGGGGCCGTTCGGCGTCATATCACTCTTCTGGCTCGCGTTCAGCAGCATTTCCTATGACGGCACAGGCGTCCGCATATGTAAGCCTCTCGCGCGGCCAATGGCTTTTTCATGGTATGAGGTCTCGGGCGTGAAGTATATCGACAAGAAAAACGCCGTGACATTCTTCTTTTCATTCAGAGAAGCAGACGAGAGGCGCGCCTCTGTCTCTGTTTTCGTCTATGAAAAGCAACAATGGGCAGAGTTTATAAAGGCCGTCGACGACGCCGTGGACAAATTCGGCATTGAGGTCATACCCGAGCACGGCAGGCGGAAAAGGACGAACATATAAAAAGACAGGGCGTGTGAGAAATTCCTTGAGCTTTTCTCACACGCCTTTTCATTATTATTTCTTTTTGCACCGCAGAAAGAGCTTTCCGAGCGCGCGGCCGTTCCACGGAATAAGAGGGTAAAGATAGCTCTTGCCGCACACGCCCTTCATCGTCAGAAGAAGGACGAGAATGACAATAAGCCCGCCGCAGAAGCCCCATATGCCGAAAAGCGCCGTCAGCAAAAGCAGCATGAGGCGGAAATACTTGAATGCGTATCCGAGCTCATAATTCGACTGCGTGAAGTTCGAGATGGCGGTGAATGCCATGTAGAATATGACCTCCGGCACGAGCCAGCCCGTCTCGATCGCAAAGTCGCCGAGCAAAAGACCGCCTATGATGGAGAGCGAGTTCGACATTGTCGACGGCGTCGTAAGCGAGGCGAGCTTCAGCACGTCAAGGGCGAACTCTGTCAGGAAAAGCTGTACGATTATCGGCAGCGCGCCGAGCTCGTTCGGAAGGATAAAATGAAGCCATGAGGGAAGATATTCCGAGTGGGTGATGAGAAGATACCAAAGCGGCGTTATGAAGATGGTGGACGCGAAAACGAGCATCCTTATGATGCGAAGATACGAGCCTGTGAACGGCGGAAAATAGAAGTCGTTCGTCTCCTGTAAAAAGTCGAATATAGATGTCGGCAAAAGCATCGCTTCCGGCGAGGTATCGCAGAGAACGGCAACGCCGCCTTCGAGCAGATGCGCCGCCGTCGCGTCCGGACGCTCCGTCAGGCGCACCTTGGGGAACGGATTATACCACTGTCGGCGGCAGAGCGCCTCCGTCAGCGACTGATGACCGAGCGGGAGCGCGTCCGTGTCTGCGTTCTCAAGCTGAGAGGAGAGCCTGTTTACAAAATCGATGTCGGCAACGCCGTCGATATAGGCGACGACGACGTCAGTTTTTGATTTCCTTCCGACGCAGATATACTTCATCGTCAGCCGTGTGTCGCGTATCCTGCGGCGTATCAGCGCCGTGTTGAAGATGAGCGTCTCAACAAAGCCGTCGCGCGCGCCGCGCATCACGCGGTCGTTCTCGGCGTCCTGCGTGTCGCGCGAGGGGTACGAGCGCAGGTCTATGACAATCGCTTCGCCCGCGAAGCCGTCCGTCACCATGAGGCAGCAGCCGCCGAGCACTGAGCGCACGATGTCGTCTCCGTTCGTCGTGACGTCGACCTCGACGTCCGGCAGGTGGACCGCCGCGAAGCGCGCGGCGGCGCCGGGCTGTCCGTCGCCGAGGTCTGAAAGCCCGACGAGGAACATCAACAGCTTTTGCAGCTCGCCGCCTTTTATGAACCCGTCTATATAATAGAGCACGCCCGTGTGACCGCCCGCCTCGATCTGCCGCTTTATCATATCGAAATTAGAATCGACGAGAAGCGTTTCGTCTATCGATTTTACGGTCGCGTCGAGGTCGCCCGATATGTTTATCATGAAAAGCCCCCTTTACCGAAGAAGGAAGATAAATACATTATATCTTTCCGCGGCAAAGGGGGCTTTATTCATTCGGAGGAGGTTATTTTACGATGTCGGGCACATCACCTCTGAGGAACCACGTCTGATAGCTGTCCGGGGCGACGACAATGTCGTCGTAGATCTGATATTCGACCGACGGATCATATTTCGAATCGTCGGGATACTTATCCGCATCAAAGTCGTCGTTTGTATAAGACTTGTAACCGAAGGTATTGTACTCGACGATGACGGAATAGTCCGCATCCGTTTTTGTCAGGGGAGAGATGTTTCTCCCGTTGAGGCTTGCGAGAGACGGCAGGATCTTTTCTATATCCGCCTGACTTTCGTATTTTGTCACCTCGCCGGTCTTGACATTGTAGACCTTGATGCACCTGACGCATTTTGCGACGGATTTTATATACTCGTCATAAGTGAGGGAAGAGAGTATTCGCGGCACGTCGTTGGTGTATATAAATCTCGACAGCATGTTAAGGTCTACATACGGTAAAGAATCGTTGTAGTCATAGGCGACCTCGAGCAGCTTCCGAAGATCTTCAAAGCAGAGAGGAAACTGCGAATAATCGTAATACTCGTTGTACTCGCCATACTTCGATGTCTGCGTTGTCAGATATCCTATCGTCTGGCGCTGATAAAAATCTTTTGAATTCGGCGTCAGAAGTTCTTTAAGCAGGACCGAATAAATCGGCTTGCTTGCTTCCTGGTTCACCTCCGCCTCTATAAAAACGTCTCGGAGCTTCTCTTTCGGAACAGACGATTCCGTTTTATCGTTAATGAAAACGGAGCTTGAAGCCGAAAACCTCATATTAAGGTCTTGTGAGTATGAGAAGTCTAAATTATCTCTTCCATACAGTGTGTCGCTGTCAAGTATAACGTCTATTATCGGCTCGATATATTTATAGTTGACGGAGTAAAACCTGTATCGAAGCGGTATGCCGAAGGGTGTGTCATAGCTGACGCTCAGGGAAGTCACACGGGTTCCGAAGTTGTCATCTTCTATTATCGCGCCTACCGGTGTTTTTTCATCGTTTTTCAATACCGAAATATAATCCTTTATCGCCTGGCGGACGTTTTTCACATCATCTTTTTCCGTAAACGTCACAGAGTCAGCGTCGCCGAAGTTGACTGTTACCCTCCCTGAGACGGGGACCGAGTAGTCGAAAATACCGAACATTCCCGTGGCAAAGATGAGAGCCGCGACGCACGCCGACGCCGAATAGATGAGCATCCCGCGCCTGTGGGAGAACATCGCCTTTGCGGAGCGGTTAAGGACGGTATTGCAGAGCATGAATGAAAGCAGGAGCCCGACAAGGAAGCCTATTATGCGCCATGCCTCGCTCGCGTCGAAAAACTCGCCGAATATCTCCGACATAAGGACGGCGGAGGGCCCGATGATGATATATTTGACCGCTTCCGAGAGCGGCGCGTATATTATCGGCGTTCCCGTGCGCTCGACGGGGCGCTTTTTGTACGCGAAGAACGCGAGCGCAAACGCGCCTGCCGCGACGAGAATGTCAATTATGACGAGCAGCCACAGCGGCGTTCGTGAAAAACTCGGGCCGCCCGTCACCGATATGGCGCGGAAGACGGGAGACATACAGTTGTAAGCCTCAAGACTGCCCATCATCGAGCCGACGTCAAGATATCTGACGCCGTGGCGCAGGAGCATCAGGACGGAAATATACATCGCCGGGATGAAGAAGAGCAGAAACAGCGTCATTATCGCGTGTATCGCCGTCGTCCCCGAAACGGAGCCCGCAAGCATAGTGAACGACAGAAAGACGATGAAGTAGAACACGCCGAGCAGTAGAGCCGAGAGCAGCGGCCACACGACCTCGGCGTAGAGCCGTCCGTTCGCCGCGAAGACGAGCAGGACGAGCACGAAGTTTGTGACAGCGCCCAAAATATACGAGACGGCGGAGGAGAATATCACGGAGATGAAGTGCCCCGAGCGGCGCTCGGGCAGGCTGTGGAAGAACACCGCGCTCGTTTTGTTGTGCATCGGCGCGAAGAAGTAGCAGCCCGCGAATATTGCGGAAAGGCACGACAGCACGACGAACGTAGCCCTGAGCGAAACGGCATAATTCAAGACGCGTTCGAGTATATCCTCATGCGACATATAATGGTCACGGGCTCCGAGCGAGGAGATATACATCATCGACTGGATCGTGAAAAAGAGCATGAATACGATAAAGATGAGCATCGCGACGGACCAGCCGCGCTTGGCTTTGCCGAGCATATAACGGCCCGTCACAAAATGCGGGCGGCGCTCACTCAATGATTTTTTTTGCGTCATATCCTATGCCCTCCATTTCTGAAATGAATATTTCCTCGAGCGTAAGCGGTATTACCTCGCAGTAGATGGGAGAAGCCGCGGAAAGCGTCTCCGTTATCTCGTCCTCGCCGCCGCGGCAGACGATCGTGTGGAGCCTGCCGTGCGTCTCATGCGACACGACGTCAAGGCGGGAAAGCGCCTCCGTCGGGTCGAGCTCAAACACGGCCTGTACCTTGTGTATTGTCAGCTTCATATCGTCAAGCTCGCGGTCTATCATGATCTCGCCTCGGTGAAGCAGGCAGATGTGATCCGTCATATCCTCGAGCTCGCGCAGATTGTGCGTCGAGATTATCGCCGTCAGCCCGCCCTCGGCAACGCTTTCCGCTATCATGCGGCGGACAAGCTGGCGCATGACGGGGTCTATCCCGTCAAACGTTTCGTCGCAGAGCAGATATTTCGGGCGGACGGAGAGTCCGAGCAAAAGGGAAGACTGCTTCTGCATGCCTTTCGAGAATGTGTTTATCTTGCGTTCGCGGTCAAGACCGAACATATCGGTCATTTTCATGTAGAGCCCATCGTCGAACGTATCATATGTGCTGCGGTAGAACGCCCTCATGTCCGAAAGCGTGGAATGCGGCAGAAAATACTGCTCGTCCGAAAGGTAGACGATACTCTGCTTTTTTTCGTAATTTTCGTAAACGGGCTCCCCGTCGTAAAGAACGCTGCCGGAGTCCGGCTTGAAAACGCCGCACATTATGCGCAGAAGCGTCGATTTGCCGCTCCCGTTCGAGCCTATAAGACCGAATATCGAGCCGTCGGAAACCTTTGTCGAGACGCCGCGAAGCGCGTCGACCCCGCCGAAATTCTTCTTTATATCCTTGATGTCGATCATTTGACGAACCACTCCTTTCTGATTATCTCCTCGGCCTCCTCAAACGACATCCCAAAATCGTGAGCCTCCTTTGCCGCCGCCGAGAGCGCGCGGCGAAGCTCCTCCCGCTTGGCGCTGTGCGCGGCGTCTATCTCGTCGGAGACAAAGCTGCCGCGGCCGGGAGACGAATATATCATTCCCCGACGCTCAAGCTCGGCATAAGCCTTGTGTATAGTGTTCGGATTGATGCCGAGCTCCTGCGCCATCTGACGGACGCTCGGGATGCTGTCGTTGGGCTTGAGGATGCCGCGCAGGATGAGCGAGCTTACGTTTTCGACGAGCTGCTCGTATATGGGCTTTCTGCTTTTGAAATCGACGAAGAATAAGCTCATTTTTCCCGTCACACTCCTTTCCCGTTCCGTTCTGCTGTACGCGCTATAGTGTACTGTTCGTAATAGTACACTATCATAATACACCCGATGTCGCCGTATGTCAAGTGTATTTTCATTATTTCACGCAGTTTTTTATTTTTTTTCGCAAACGGGAAAATGCTCTTGAAAAACGCGGACGGATATAATATAATAGTGCCATACGAAAAACGAAAGGAAACCCGGGAGCAAGAATCCCGAAAGACAAAGAAATGCTGAACATTTTACTTGACGCCGCCGCGGAACCGACAGTAAATCCGGCGGCAAGCGGCTGGTCGACGATAATCATGCTCGTCGTCCTGCTCGTAGTTTTCTACTTCTTTATGATAAGGCCGCAGAAGAAGCAGGAGAAAGAGACGGCGGAGATGAGAAACAACCTTCAGGTCGGCGATGAGATAACGACTATCGGCGGAATCATAGGAAAGATCGTCTCGATAAAGGAAGAGACGATAATGATAGAGACCGGAAAGGAAAAAACGAAGATCCGTCTCTTGAAGACCGCAGTCCGCAACGTAGACGTCAAGGCTGAGGACGCCGAGGACTGACGCCCTGCCATTCATAAAATCAGATACTCCCGAATACTAATGTAATGAAAAAATTCGTATTCGGGAGTTGAGATTTTTTTGAATACTGTTTTAAGAAACGACAGGGACGAGGGCGTCGGCGCGGCGGAGCTCTTCATTCCAGCGCTGTTCGGCGTGGGAGTCGCCGCGGCAGTCTCGGTGCTGCTCATTTTCGCCGTCGGGGCGGCTGTTTACGCTACAGCTGATCCGAACAAGCTCGTGACCGCGGGTTCGCTTCTGACGGCTGCGGCAGCGTCATTCACCGCCGGATTTGTCGGTGCGAGGCGCGGGCACTCGCTTTTGTGCGGCGTCATATCGGGCGCATTTTTGGCGGTCATCCTGTTTGCCGCGTCGTTTATAACGAGCGGCGGAGGCGCTTTGCCCGCGCCGTATTCTTATCTTTTCAGGGCGGGCGCGTTTGCGCTCTCCGTGCTCGGCGCTTTTCTCGCGTCAAGGCTCGGGGGCAGAAGGATGCCGGGTGCGCCGAGGGTGCCGAAGATAAAAAAGAGGTAAGGTGGATTTTTAAACCGAAAACAGTCACGCGGAGCGCGGGGTCGTCCCAACGGGGCGTCCCGCGCGCGCTTTTTTGGATGCGTTTTCATTTTTGGGATTGCTATTCGCGAAATAATGATGTATAATATCTTTTAAAGCATTATTTCTGCTTCTTAAAAAAATTATAAGGAACAAAAGCTTGTGAAAATAATAGATAAGGTTTTCGGGACGTACAGCGACAGACAGATAAAGAAGGTGCGTCCGATAGTAGACAAAATAGAGGCGCTCGCCCCGAAGTTTTCCGCGATGAGCGACGCCGAGATGCTCGCAATGACGGACAAATTCCGCGCACGTCTTTCGGACGGGGAGACGCTCGACGACATCCTGCCTGAGGCTTTCGCGCTCGTGCGCGAGGCGTGCGACCGCGTGCTCGGCAAGCGGCCGTTCAACTGCCAGCTCCTCTGCGGCGTTCTGCTCCATCAGGGCAGGATCGCGGAGATGAAAACGGGCGAAGGAAAGACGATCGTCGCCACGATGCCGTCGTACCTGAACGCGCTGACGGGCAAGGGCGTCCACGTCGTAACCGTCAACGAGTACCTCGCGCGCAGCCAGGGCGAGGAGATGGGCCGCGTCCATGAATTTCTCGGCCTCACGACGGGGCTTATCGTCCACGGACAGACGACGAAGGAGAAGCAGGACGCGTACAACTGCGATATAACATACGGCACGAACAATGAGTTCGGGTTCGATTACCTCCGCGACAACATGGTCATATATAAGGAACAGCTGACGCAGCGCGGACACAACTTCGCGATCGTCGACGAGGTCGACTCGATACTCATAGACGAGGCGCGCACGCCGCTCATCATTTCCGGCGCGGGCGACGAGTCCACCGATATGTACGAGCGCGCAGACGAGCTCGTCTCGAGGATGAAGCCGTTTGTAATAAAGGAGCTCGACGCGAAAGAGGACGTCGAGGATGTAATAAGGGAAGCGGGCGTCGACCCCGATTACATCGTTGACGAAAAGCAGAAGACGACGACGCTGACCGCCCGCGGCATCGAGCGCGTGGAGAAGTTTTTCGGTATAGAAAACTTCGGCGACGAAGAAAACTCCGAGCTCAGCCACTATGTCTATGAGGCTCTTAAGGCTCACGGCATAATGCACAAGGATATCGACTACGTCATACACAACGGCGGCGTCATGATAATCGACAGCTTCACGGGCAGAATGATGCCGGGGCGCAGATATTCAAACGGACTGCACCAGGCTATCGAGGCAAAGGAGCACGTCGAGATACAGCGCGAGAACAAGACGCTCGCGACGATAACGTTCCAGAATTTCTTCCGTATGTACGGCAAGCTCTCCGGCATGACGGGCACGGCGCTCTCGGAGGAAAACGAGTTCCGCGAGATATATAATCTCGACGTCGTCGAGGTTCCGACGAACAAGCCGATGATACGCGAGGACCACAACGACATCGTATATAAGACCGAAAAGGCGAAATACGACGCCGTTATAGCTGAGATAAAGCGGTGCCACGAAAAGGGGCAGCCTGTCCTTGTCGGTACCGTATCTATAGAAAAGTCGGAGGCGCTCTCGAAAAAGCTGAAGGGCGCAGGGATCCCGCACACCGTTCTGAACGCGAAATACCATGAGCGCGAGGCTGAGATAGTCGCGCAGGCAGGTAAGCTCGGTGCCGTCACGATCTCGACGAACATGGCGGGGCGCGGCACCGATATCCTTCTCGGAGGCAACGCGGAATATCTTGCGAAGGCGCAGATGCGCCGCGACGGGTACGAGGAGCGCATGGTGGCGCTCGCCACGGGCTCGTCTCAGTCCGTCCCGGAAGAGGTGCTCGAGGCAAGACGCGTATATCAGGAGCTCTACAAGAAATATCAGAGCGAGATCGAGCCGGAGGCAAAGCTCGTCTGCGAGGCGGGCGGACTTTACGTCATCGGCACGGAGCGCCACGAGAGCAGACGCATAGACAACCAGCTCCGCGGACGTTCCGGACGTCAGGGTGACCCGGGAGAATCGAGATTTTATATCTCTCTCGAGGACGACCTGATGCGCCTTTTCGGCGGAGACAGACTTTACAATATAGTCGATAAGCTCAAGCTGCCGGACGACGTGCCGATAGACGCCGCCATCCTATCGAACTCCATCGAGACGGCGCAGAAGCGCATAGAGGGGCAGAACTTCAACAGGCGCAAGAACGTCCTTGAATATGACGACGTCATGAACCAGCAGCGCACGCTCATATACAGCCAGCGCTCCGAGGTCCTCGAAGGGCTCGACCTGCGCGACAAGATCCTTGCGATGATAAAAGGCACGGTCGAGGAGGACGTCAACCTCTATGTCGGCGGGGACGACCCGAACGCTTGGTCGCTTGACGAGCTCCGCGCCGAGTATACCGGCATCCTCTTCGGAAAGGACGATCCCGACTTCTCAAAGGAAACGCTGCTCACGAAAAATCACGGCGAGATACTCGACCTTCTGCGTGACAGGGCAGTCTCCATATACACCTCAAAGGAAGAGAAGTACGGAGCCGACTGGATGAGAAACGTCGAGCGCAACGTGCTTCTGCGCACAGTCGACCGCCACTGGATGGAGCATCTCGACGCGATGGACGACCTTCGCGACAGCATACACCTTGAGGCATACGCGCAGCGCAATCCCATTTCCGAATACCGCATTGCGGGCATGAACCTGTTCGATCACATGACGGACGAGATCCGCCGCGACACGTCGCGCACGATCCTGACCGCGATCCCGCGCGAGGAACTCGAACGCCGCCGTCAGATAATGGTCGTGAAGAACGCCGTATCGGGCACAAACGGACCTATCTCGACTGGCGAGAAGAAAAAGCCCGTCGTGAAAAAGGCATCCGAAAAAATAGGACGCAACGACCCGTGCCCGTGCGGCTCGGGAAAGAAGTACAAGAACTGCTGCGGCGCCGTGAACAACACGCCCACGGGCGGCGCAAAATAAAAGAGGGGTGAAAGATGGGACTCGGACTTCTTTTTGTAGGATACGTTTTCGTGTCCCTCTTTACGCTCGCGCCGACATACTTTGTGACGGACCTTGTCGGCAGCTTCATCATTTTCGAGGCGCTCGGAAAGCTGCGACGCCACGCGGAGAGATTCAGATACGCCCTCGCGGCGGTATATGCGATGTTCGCCGTATCCGTCGTGCAGTGCGCGTACTACGCGGTAAAATATATAGGGATAATTGAGGGGCGCGCGGTATTTGAAAATGTGCTCGAGATAGTAAGGCTCGCGGTAATGTTCCTTCTGACAGAGGCGATGCTTTTGTCGCTGTCTCAGCTCGCCTCAAACGTCGGGGACAGGAAGCTGTCCGAAAAAGGCACGAGAAACGCGTGGTTCTACGTCGTAAACTATGCGTTTATAATCGCGCTCTCGCTCGATTTTGATTTTCTTGCGGGCTTCAAAAGCGCGTTTATGGCGTTCGGACTGCTTTTGCGCATCGTCTGCGCGCTTCTGAACTGCGCATTCATCTACAGCTGCTATATGTGGATCTGCCTTGAGGGAGACCGCGATATGAGCAGACCTTCGGCGGCGGACAGATTTATCGGAAAGCTTATGCCTAAAAAGGAAAAGGCAAACGACGCGCCCGCCGATAAAGACGCGGAGCCGAAGGCGTCCGAACAAAAGAAACCGACAAAAAAGAAGAAAAAATAAAGGAGCTTATAAGGAGGAACTGCGATGTCGATAACAATATCGATAACAGCGGCAATACTTGCGGTCATCTTTTTTGCGAACCCCTATATTTCAACGCTCGACCTTCTGCCAGATGCCGTCGGCTGTCTTCTTATGTGGTATTCTCTTCGCCGTGCCGAGGCGTTTTCGCCCAAGCTCGAGGAGGCGCGCCGCCGCTGGCTGCGTCTCGCCGCTATAACGGGGCTCGATTTCATCGTCTCGTATGTCACCCCGACAAGGGACGGGACGATGATACTGCTCGTCGTCTTTGTATTCCGCATCGCGGAGGCGTTCCTTATGTATAATGCCGCGGCGGAGACGTTTGACGGCGTCGTCTACCTCGGGACAAAATTCGAGGGCGACGGCATATATATGCACGACTCAAAGCGCAAACAGGAGCGGCGCAGCAGAAAGGAAAACGCGGAGCGCGCGCGACTTGACAGGATGCTCGATCACGAACGCGAGCGCTACGAGCGCGAAACTGCCGACGGGATCGATGAGGAGCACCGTCACCGCGCGACCGTGCGTTACAGCCGTGCCGTCGCAAAGCTCTCGGCGGATGCAGGCAGAGTCAGGCACGACCGCGACGGGATCGCGGCTTTGTCCCGCCTGACGCTTGTGTTCCTTATAGTCAGGGCCGCCGCGTGCGTTCTCCCGGAATTTACGGCGCTCTCGTCGTATCAGCATCTCGGCGACGTCCCGGCGGAGGGCGCGTTCGACATAACGCGGTTCCGCCCGATGTTCATCTCACTCGGCTTTATCGTCGCCGCAGTCTTTGCGATATGCTGGCTCATAAGAATGCTGATATATATCGGAGGCATAAGGCGCGACAGGAGATTTCTCTCGGCTGTCAGGGACGAATTTGAGACGTTCGCAACAGAGAATTCAAACAAATATCTGAGCCGCAGACTTTCAGCGGCGCTTACATTTCTTATTATAGGCGTTGTATGCACGCTCGATATCGTCGTCGACAATATCAATTATGTGCCGGACTTCATCGCCGCTGTCTTCTTCGCGGGATTTTTCATAATACTTTTAAAGGATCTTGAAAAGGCAAAGCGCGGGCTCATAATATGTGCGGCATGGGGCGCGGCCGCCGTCGCCCAGTGGCTGACGGTATACGCATACGTTGACAAGTTCCACGATTTCACGCGCACCGTCAACTCCTCCGAGGCGTTCGGCTTTTACGTCGTTTGCTGCGTCGTCACGGCTGTGACGGAGGCGCTCTTCATCCTGCTTGCCGTCACTATATTCGGCGAGCTGAAAAAGATAATCGCCTCGCATACGGGGAGCCTCACCGAAGAAGAGGAAGAGGCGGGCGGAAGCTCCGCGCGCAGGACGACGTATATCAGGCAGGAGCTCTCAAAGATGAACTCGCGCGCGAGATTTCTGGCATATGCCGCATCCGTCGCGGCGCTCGCATACATGATAATCGTCGGCATAAACAAGCAGATTACGGTTGAGAACGAGATAATGGAATATGTGCGCTACGTTCCCGTATTTCCTGCGATAAACATCGTCTCGGTCGCGGTGACGTTGCTGTTCATAGTGTATACGGTGAAGTATATCTCCGACCTTGCCGACAACGTAAAGGAAAGGTACAGGCTGCTCTGAGGGTGAGAAAGACCCCGGCAGGGAAATATAACGCAAAAAACGCTTCGGGCGGGCAAAGTCTCGCCGGAAGCGTTTTTTTGCGCTAAAAAAAGCCTTGACTTTACCGTGATAAAGTGATATCATATGAAACACTGACTTTGAGATAACGAAATAATGAGGGAAAAAGCGATGGAAAACCTTCACTCCGCCTCGACGGACAGGCTGTTTCGGGCGATACTCTCGCTCGGCAGCGTCGGGGAATGCTACGATTTTTTTGAGGATATCTGTACGATAAAGGAAATAGAAGATATGACGCAGCGGCTTGAAACGGCGCTCATGCTCGACAGCGGCGCGAACTATCAGACCGTTTCGGAAAAGATAGGCGTCAGCACGGCGACGATAAGCCGCGTGAACAGGTGCCTCCGATACGGGAGCGGAGGATACAGGCGCGCGATAGACAAACTTCGGGACGAGGAGAGCACATGAACGAAAGCATTACAGATGTCATGAACGCGGAGGAACGCCTCGTTTTCGCTTTGCGCGCGCTCTTTTGGCGTTACGGATACAGGCCGTACCGCATGAGCAAATTTGAAGAATACGACCTTTACGCAAAAAACAAGGATTTTCTTATATCTGAGGACGTTATCGTCTTCACGGACAAGGGCGGGAGACTGATGGCTCTCAAGCCTGACGTTACGCTATCGATCGTGAACAGTGTCCGCGTAAAAAAGGGCGAGGTCGAGAGGCTGTGCTACAACGAAAATGTTTACCGCGTTCCGAAGGGCGGCGTCTCGTTTTCGGAAATAATGCAGACG
This sequence comes from uncultured Clostridia bacterium, assembly GCA_947628165.1. Classification (GTDB taxonomy): domain Bacteria; phylum Bacillota; class Clostridia; order Oscillospirales; family CAG-272; genus DTU064. The sequence continues at coordinate 74,184 of CANQYV010000001.1, forward strand.
GGACTCGAATGCATAGGCGACATTGACGCATACTGCGTCGGCGAGGTCCTTTGTCTTGCCGCGGCGAGCCTTGACCTTATATCGCAACGCTTTGTGCTTGACGTGTCGCACATAGGGCTGCTTTCGGCGGCGGTCGCCTCTCTTTCTCTCCCGAAAGATGCGGCGCGGAAGGTCTGCGGATACGTTTCCGCAAAAAATGTGCATGAAATAATGTCAGTCTGCCGTGAAAACGGCGTCTCCGAGGAAAAGGCAAACGCGCTTTCCGAGCTCACGTCTCTGTACGGCACGCCTTCAGACGTTATGCCTAAAGTAAAAAGGATAGCGGAGCTGTTCTTTGCAGAGGCTGAATACGCGGAGCTTTCAGCCGCGTTATCGGTACTTGAGACGTCGCCTTTCCGCGACCGCGTGAGGGTGGATTTTTCAATCGTCGGAGATGCGGGATATTATAACGGTGTCGTTTTCAAGGGCTTTGTTGACGGCGTCCCGGAAGCAGTTCTTTCCGGCGGAAGATATGACGGCCTCCTCAAAAAAATGAAGCGCGATGGCGGCGCCGCGGGATTCGCGGTCTATCTCGACACGCTCGCCCCGATATTCAGAGGAAAAGAATCTTTCCCCGGGAACGGCGCCGTGACAGAAAGCGCGGAAAGCGTTACCGGTAAAAAGCCGGTCTATGCGAAAGGATGCGATATTTATGAGGTCTGAACGAATGCTCAATATCGCGCTCCCGAAAGGAAGGCTCGGCGAGCGCGTATACGGTATTTTCGAGAGCGCGGGGCTCGGCGTACCGTCTGTAAATGACGGAGGCCGCCGCCTGACGTTCGAGGATGCGGACGTCGGCGTCCGATATTTTTGGGTCAAGCCGTCAGACGTTGCTATATACGTCGAGCGCGGCGCCGCGGACCTCGGCGTTGCGGGAAAGGATATCCTTCTTGAATACCGCCCCGACGTCTACGAGCTTCTTGACCTCGGAATAGGAAAATGCCGTATGGCATCGGCCGGAAAGGCAGATTTTAATTCATATTACGACAGCGGCGAATTTCCTCTGCGTGTTGCAACAAAATTTCCGAATATCGCGAGGGATTTTTTCGCCTCGCGAGGCAGGAGCATAGACATAATAAAGCTGCACGGGTCAATAGAGCTCGCCCCGCTGCTCGGCCTGTCTGACATAATCGTCGACATCGTCGAGACGGGGGAGACGCTTCGCGAAAACGGCCTTATCGTTATCGAGGATATCGTGGAGATAAGCGCGAGGCTGATAGCGAACAAGGCGAGCCACAAATTCGATTTCGAACGGATAGAGGGCGTCGTCGGGTCGGTCGCAAAGATAAAGGAGAAAAAATGATAAAGATACTGAAATACGGAGAGGTGCCGCTTGACGAAATATTATCCCGCGCGGCGACGTCTTCGGATATTGCAGATACGGTCTTTCAAATAATAGAAAACGTGCGTGAAAAAAAGGATGCGGCGCTTTTTGAATATACGGAAAGATTCGACGGCGTCAGGCTGTCCCGATTCGAGATCCCGAAAGAGGAAATTGAGGCCGCCGCAAAAAGGGCGGATCCGGAGCTTTTGCGCGTCCTTGTCCGTGCGGCGGACAATATAAGAAAATTTCACAGCGCGCAGAAAAGAGAGAGCTTTATCATAAACGACACGCCAGGGGTGGTCATGGGGCAGAAGGTCATCCCGATAGAGAATGTGGGAATATATGTGCCGGGCGGCACGGCTTCACTTCCGTCTACGGTGCTGATGAACGCGATCCCCGCGAAGCTCGCGGGCTGCGGGAACATCGTTATGGCAACACCTCCCGGAAAGGACGGGCGCGTCTCGGATGCGATACTTGCGGCCGCGAACGTCTCAGGGGTAGACAGGGTGTTCACGGTCGGCGGCGCGCAGGCGATAGCGGCACTCGCATACGGAACGGAGAGCATTCCGCGCGTCGACAAAATAGCGGGTCCCGGCAACGCGTTCGTTGCCGAAGCGAAAAGGCAGGTTTACGGCGCCGTCTCGATCGACATGATAGCGGGGCCGAGTGAGATACTCATAATCGCTGACGGTAAAAACGACCCTAGAAACATAGCTGCCGATATGCTGTCTCAGGCGGAGCATGACAGGATGGCGAGCGCCGTGCTTATAACGACCTCGGAGACGCTCGCAAAAGAGACGGCAGACGAGCTCGAACGGCAGCTCTCCGCGCTCCCGAGGGAGGTCGTTGCGAGGGTGTCGATAGAGAACAACGGGAAAATAATCATCGTTGACACGATAAATACGGCGGCGGACATAGCAAACGAGCTTGCGCCGGAGCATCTTGAGCTCTCCCTTGATGAACCGTTTGATATTCTCGACAAAATAAAGAACGCAGGCTCCGTTTTTATGGGACGCTTCTGCCCGGAGGCGCTCGGCGATTACCTCTCCGGCACGAACCATACGCTCCCGACAGGCGGCACTGCGCGGTTCTCAAGCCCATTGTCGGTGGACGATTTCGTAAAGAAAATGCAGTTCACATATTACACGAAGGAGGCGTTCGGCGGAGTTTACCGCGACGTTGCGTACTTTGCCCGCGCAGAGGGGCTTGAAGGGCACGCAAGGTCGGCGGAGACACGTTTTGCGGAGGATAAAATATGAGCAGATTTTTCAGCGGCAGATATTCTGCCCTCGTTCCGTACACGCCGGGCGAGCAGCCGAAGGACAAAGCTTATATAAAGCTCAACACGAACGAAATGCCGTTTGCACCCTTGCCCGAGGCGGTCAGCGCCGCGGCAGAGGCGGCGGGACGCGCGAACCTTTATCCCGACCCGGACTGCACGGAGCTTTCGCTTGCGATAGCGGAAAATCTCGGGGTCAAAAAAGAGAACGTCATCGTGACGAACGGCTCGGACGAGGCGTTGAATTTTGCCTTCATGGCGTTCTGCGACGCCGGGCGTCCGGCGGTTTTTCCGGACATAACATACGGTTTTTATCCCGTATTCGCAAAGCTGAACGGTGTCCCGTACTTTACGGTGCCGCTGCGCGACGACTTTACCGTGAGCGTCACTGACTACGTCGGCATCGGAAAGACCGTATTTCTCGCCAATCCGAACGCGCCGACGGGGCTTTCTCTGCATCGCTCGGCGCTGGATCGCGTGATCGCGGGCAACAGGGAAAACGTCGTTATTATAGACGAAGCATATGTTGACTTCGGCGCCGAGAGCTGCGTGCCGCTGATCGAGAAATACGACAATCTGCTCGTTGTGAGGACGTTTTCAAAATCGCGCTCCCTCGCCGGAATGAGGCTCGGCTTCGCCGTCGGATGCCGCGAGCTTATAGACGACCTGCGGACGATAAAATATTCAACTAACCCTTATAACGTCAACAGAGCGACGGCTGCCGCGGGTACTGCGGTACTCGCGCACGACAAGGTGACAAAGGAGAGATGCCGCACGATAACGGAGACGAGAGAAAAAACGAAGGCGGAGCTTCAGCGTCTCGGTTTTGAAATGACTGACTCGGCGGCAAACTTCGTCTTCGTAAAGCATCCGAAATTCGGCGGCGAGGAGATTTATCTTGCCCTCAAGGAAAAAGGCATACTCGTCCGCCATTTTGACGCGGAAAGGATACGCGATTACAACAGAATAACGATAGGGACGGATGAGGAGATGAGCGCGCTTGTCTGCGCGCTTGAGGATATCCTTGGGAGATCAACATGAGAGAAGCTGAAATCAAGAGAAAGACGGCGGAGACGGATATTTCGCTTTCGCTGAAAATCGACGGCAGCGGCAGGTGCGCCGCCGCCACCGGATGCGGATTTTTTGACCATATGCTCACGCTTTTTGCAAAGCACGGCAGATTTGATCTGACCGTAAGCTGCGACGGGGACACATATGTTGACTGTCATCACACGGTAGAGGACGTCGGCATCGCGCTCGGGGAGGCGTTCGCGGCTGCCCTCGGGGACAAGCGCGGCATCTGCCGCTACGGTCATTCCGTGCTCCCGATGGACGAGGCGCTCGTCCTGACGGCCGTCGACATATCGGGCAGATCGTATCTCGGATATAGTCTCCCCGTTCCGACCGAGAAGGTCGGCACGTTCGATACCGAGCTTGTGCGCGAGTTCTGGCTCGCGTTCACGCGCGCGTCGGCGATGACGCTGCACATAAGACTTATCTCCGGCAGAAACTCGCATCACATAATCGAGTGCGCGTTCAAATCTGCGGCGCGCAGTCTCCGTCAGGCGGTGTCCATCGACGCCGATTTCGCGTCGGATATCCCGTCTACGAAAGGCACGCTCTGATGGTCGCCATAATAGATTACGGCGTCGGCAACCTTTTCTCCCTCAAAAGCTCGCTTTCCTATATCGGGGTCGAGTCCGAGACGACGTCCGATCCGTCGGCGCTGAGGTCAGCGGACAGGCTCATCCTGCCGGGAGTCGGCGCTTTCGGTGACGCCGCGGAAAGGCTCCGCGCCTGCGGGCTCGACGCGGTAATAAAGGAGGAGGCTGCGCGCGGCAAGCCGATACTCGGCATATGCCTCGGGATGCAGCTTTTGTTCCGCGTCAGTCATGAATTCGGTGAGCACGAGGGGCTCGGTCTTCTCGACGGCGAGGTGAGACCGATCTCGGACGTCATTCCGTCCGGGCTGAAAATTCCTCATATCGGCTGGAATTCGCTCAGCATCGTGAAGAATACACCGCTTTTCGCACATAGCAAAAACGGCGACTATGTTTATTTCGTCCATTCGTTTTACGCCTCTGACTGCGATGACTCGCTCGCTGCCGTCACGGAATACGGCGCGCCGCTGACTGCCGCTGTCGCAAAGGGGAATATATTCGGATGCCAGTTCCACCCGGAAAAGAGCGGCAGCGTCGGTCTTTCCATACTCCGCGCATTTTCCGAAACGGAGGCTTTGTCATGACGATATATCCCGCAATAGACATCGTCGGCGGGAAGGCTGTCCGCCTTCTGCACGGCGATTATGAAAAAATGACGGTTTACAGCGAACACCCGGAGAACGTCGCCCTCGATTTTGTTTCCTCAGGAGCGTCACACATACACATAGTAGACCTTGAAGGCGCGCGGGACGGCGGGACGCCGAATTTTGACACGGTCTTTAAAATAAAGCGTGCGTCAGGCGTTTTCTGCGAGGTCGGCGGCGGGATAAGGTCGGAGGGAGTTATTGAAAAATACCTTTCGGCAGGGATAGACCGCGTTATCCTCGGGACCTCCGCCGTAAAGGATTCCGCGTTTCTTCGCCGCGCGGTCGAGATTTACGGGAGCCGCGTCGCCGTGGGAGTCGACATAAAGGACGGATTTGTCGCCGTCAGCGGATGGAAGGAGACGACGCGGGAAACTGCGTTTGACTTCTGCCGGAAGATGGATGACGTCGGAGTCTCGACTCTCATCGTCACCGATATTTCAAAGGACGGGGCGATGAAGGGCACAAATCTCCCGCTTTATAAAGAATTAAAGCGCCGTTTTTCCCTTGATATAACGGCTTCCGGCGGCGTAAGCACGCTCGACGATATAAGGGCGCTTGCTTCAATTGGTCTTCACGGCGCAATCATCGGAAAGGCTTACTATACGGGTGCAATAAAAATAAGCGATGCGATAAAGGCGGCGGAGGCTCTGACATGATAACAAAAAGAATTATTCCTTGCCTCGACGTCGGCGGAAACGGGCGCGTCGTTAAGGGCGTCAATTTCACGGACCTGTGCGACGTGGCGTCCCCGGTTGAGCTTGCGGAAAAGTACGGACGCGACGGTGCGGATGAACTCGTTTTCTACGATATAACTGCATCCGCCGAGGGCAGGGCGCTTTTCACCGATATCCTGACGGAAACGGCAAGGCGCGTATTTATCCCGCTGACAGTCGGCGGCGGCATCAATACGACCGACGACTTCGACCGCGTTTTAAAGTGCGGGGCGGACAAGGTGAGCGTCAACTCAGGCGCGATAAATGACCCGTCTCTCATAAGCCGTGCCGCAAAGCTCTACGGCTCGCAGTGCGTCGTTTTGTCCGTCGACGTAAAGCGCGTCGACGGTGCCTTCCGCGTGTTCGCTAAAGGCGGGCGGGAGGACACAGGCATGGAAGCCGTCGAATGGATAAAAAGGTGCGTCGGAAGCGGCGCCGGCGAGGTCGTCGTAAACTCGATGGACACGGACGGCGTAAGAGGCGGATTTGATATTCCTTTGCTCCGCGAGGTCTGCCGCGCAGTGTCTGTCCCCGTCATCGCCTCGGGCGGCGCGGGCGGCACGGACGACTTTATCGGGCTTTTCAGGGAGCTGCCCGATATAGACGCGGGGCTCGCCGCCTCGATATTCCATTTCGGACATGTCGGAATACGGGAGCTCAAGGAAAAAATGATGCGCGCGGGCATACCGGCGCGCGTAACGGAAAGTGAGTGATGACAGATGACGGATAAGGCAGCAGTAACGGATATAAACGAGCTGAAATTTGACGAACGCGGTCTCATCCCCGCGATAGTCGTAAACGACGCGACGGGCGACGTTCTGACGCTTGCGTACATGAACCGCGAGAGCCTCGGAATATCAATGGAGCGCGGGCTCACATGCTTCTGGTCACGCTCAAGGCAGAAGCTCTGGCTCAAGGGTGAGATGAGCGGCAATTACCAGCACATAGTATCGATAACGGCAGACTGCGACAGGGACGCCCTTGTCGTTAGAGTAAAGCCGGACGGACCCGCGTGCCACCTCGGCACGGACTCCTGCTTCTCATATCTCGTTTACGAGGGAGACGAGCCGCGCGCGTTTACCGTCGACGGGCTGATGGAGCTTCTCGCCGAGAGAAAAAGAGAGGGAAAAGAGGGCTCTTATACGACGTATCTGTTTGAAAAAGGCTTAGACAAGATACTGAAAAAGGTCGGCGAGGAGTCGACGGAGGTCATTATCGCGGCGAAAGCAGAAGACAGGCGTGAGACTGTATACGAAATAGCCGACCTTGCGTATCACGTCATGGTACTTATGACGGAGGCAGGCATCACGCTCGACGATGTAAGGAATGAGCTCGCCTCGCGCCATGTGATAGACCATAAGGTCAAGCAGGAGAAAATGACATGAGCTCTGTCCGAAAGCTGCCGCTTGTGACAGAGGCCGACCGCATTTTCGCCCTCACCGGCGCGCGGTACCCGACAATGTGCGACCTTCACACCCACACCGTGTTCTGTGACGGCAAGGACACGCCCGAAGAGATGGTACTTTCCGCGATAGAACGCGGGCTTTCCTGCATAGGATTTTCGGCGCACAGCTATACTTTTTTTGATACCGGATACTGCCTTTCAATGGAGGCGGAGGAGGCGTACCTCGCCGAGGTCTCGGCGCTGCGTGAGAAATATCGCGACAGGATACGCGTGCTCTGCGGCGTCGAGCAGGACTACTACTCGGACGCGCCGACGGACAGTTACGACTACGTCATAGGCTCCGTACACTATATTCGCGTGCGCGGCGGAGAAAAATATATCGCCGTAGACGAGACGAGGGAAGAACTTCTCGCTGCGGCGGACGAGTTTTTCGGCGGCGACATATACGCGCTCGCGGAGGAATATTACAAAACGGAAGCCGGTGTCGTGAAAAAGACGGGCGCCGACATAATAGGCCACTTCGACCTCATCTCGAAATTCAACGGCGACGGGGAGCTTTTCGATGAAAGCAACGAAAGATACCGCTCGGCATGGATGAGAGCGGCGGGGGAGCTTTTGAAAACAGGCGTCCCGTTTGAGCTGAACACCGGCGCCGTGTCACGCGGATGGAGACGCACGCCTTATCCCGCGCCCGAAATAGCGGATTATATCGCGCGGCGCGGCGGCAGATTTATCCTTTCGAGCGACAGCCATTCAAAAGAGACGCTCGCGTTCGGATTTGAAGATTACAAATGAAAAAAACCGCCCCGAAAGCATGATCGCTTTCGGGGCGGCTTCTCTGTTGTCAGTCAGCCGACGGGTCGGTTTTATTTCCGACAAAGGTTAGCAGCACGAGCGTGAGATATACGGTAAGATAAACCACTGTGCCGTCGACGAGTATCTCCCCGTATGCGGAGAGAATGGAGATCACGTCAGACGACGTCATATCCCATCCGTATTTGACTATTCCTTCGATATTCGCCGCGATCTCGTTTATGATGTACGGCACTATCCTGAGCAAAAAAGAGATAAGAGCGATCCTTGGAAACGGATGCTTTTTTGAAAAGAGCGGAGCGGGAAGCGCGGCATCCGTTGCACTGCGCAGAAAAATGCGGCAGAAGAGATAGAGAAGAAAATACGTCAGCGCCCTTGTAACAACGTTGAGCACAAGGTACAGCGCAGTTACAGCCTCGAGCCCGCCTATCAGGTTCCCCTGCACAAAGTCTATAACATACGCGACGGCGTAGTCAAGCGCGAGAATTATTATAACGGCGGAAAACGACACGGCGAGGCCGCGCCCGCCGCGCTTTGCAAGAAAGCGTGCGATATATCCGGCCCCGACGGCAAAAATGATGCCGTCAAACAAATATATGAAAACCGAAAGCACACCTGCCGCACTGTCTGCGCCGCTGCCCGCAACGGAGGCGGATATGAGAGAGAGCACGCGCGCCGTGACTGTCACGGCAAGGTACAGGGCTGCGCCCGCGATATGCGTGCGGACGGCGGATTTATTTTTTGTTTCACCGGGATTCAATGGCAAAACACCTCCTGCTTTTTTAGCTGACGGGAGGCGAACTTCACCGCTCCACGCGGGCGCTTTTCGGCGCCTTTACAGAGCTTTAGCTCGCTAAAGCTCCGTTGTCGTTGCCTTGCGTCCAGCAAGGCTGCCTCCTCCGCGCGCAAAATCATCCGAAAATCATCCCGCGTGGAGTGCTTCGCAGTTTTCGGCGCCGTATCATCGTTCGGGCAAGGAAATCCCCGCAGGCAATACTGGTTGTATTGGCAAGGGTATTGACGCAGCACGGGCGTTGATACGTCGTCGAAAACCGGTGAGGGTTCGCCTCCCGGCAGCTATATCACATTTATTCTATCACAGAAAAAGCATAAAAAAAAGAGTTTTTTGTGACTTCGGGGCATCATACGGTCATATATTGTTACTGTAACGAAATCTGAAAGGCGAAACGAATATGGACTCACCCGACAACAAACGCCGAGCGCAGGCACCGATCCTGCCGCTCTTGGGCGACCTTGACTATACGACTGTCACGGAATACATAGACGAATTTTTGTCGAGGTACGATTTTATCGAAAGGATCTTTCTCGGCAGCTCGATTATGGGGCGCGAGCTCCACTGCGTGCGCCTCGGCAAGAAAGAGGCGCTGCCGATCCTTTATGTCGGTGCACATCATGGGATGGAGAGGATGACGTCGGCGCTGCTTCTGCGATTTATAAACGAATACTGCGAGGCTTTGATGAACGGCATGAAGATGTACGGCGTCGACATGAGATATCTGTTCTCCGAGAGATGTATTTACATAATCCCGATGCTCAACCCCGACGGCGTCGAGCTGTCGCTTCACGGCGCGTCGCGCGAAAGTCCGCTTTACGACAGGCTTTTAAGAATGAACGGAGGCGACGACTTCGGAAAATGGCAGGCAAACGAGCGCGGCGTCGACCTGAATCACAATTATAACGCAGGTTTTCCCGAATATAAGGAAAGGGAAAAGGAGCTCGGCATACTCGGCGGCGCGCCGACGAAATACAGCGGGGAATATCCGGAATCGGAGCCAGAAACAAAGGCGCTCTGCCGCCTTATAAGGACGACAGAGCCGGAGCTTATCCTGACGCTGCATACGCAGGGCGAGGAGATCTATTATACGAGCGGCGGGGCGGCGCCGACGATCTCGCGCAGGCTCGGAAGAATAATTTCCGAAATATGCGGCTACCGGCTCGCCGAACCCGAGGGGACGGCTGCATACGGAGGGCTGACTGACTGGTTCGTGGCGGAATACGGCAAGCCGTCGTTCACGATAGAATGCGGCAGAGGGGAAAATCCTCTGCCGAAAGAAGATTTTATAAGCATATACGCGCGCCTGCGCGAGCTTTTCTTCCGCGCGCCGCTGCTCGTTTAGCGGGCGACCGCGTTCATCCATGCGGAGGCAAGCCTTGTCCACTCCGATATGCGCATGTCTTCGAGAGACGGGTTTCCGAGAGATGTTTCCCGCGTCGCGAGAGACATGCCGTGCGCGCCGTGGGGAAAGACATGGAGCTCGAAGGGAACGTTGTGCTCCGACAGAGCCGTGGCGAACAGGAGCGAGTTTTCGACAGGGACCGCGCTGTCGTCGGATGTGTGCCACAAAAATGTCGGCGGCGTCTTTTTTGTGACGAGCAGCTCAAGGCTGTGCATCTCAAGCTCGTCGCTGTCGGCGTCGTCGCCGATGGATATGTCGATCGTCCCTCTGTGCGCGAATTCGCCGGCGGTTATGACGGGATATCCGAGGATGAGCCCGTCGGGGCGGTTCTCGCCGTAGGTGATATCGAGCTCTTCTCTGATAAACGCCTCATGCCACCTGACTCCGAGCATCGCCGCGACATATCCGCCCGCGGAAAAGCCCGCGACAAATATGCGGTGAGGCGAGATGTTGTATTCTCCCGAATGCCTGCGGACGTAAGACACCGCGAGTGACACGTCAAGGAGCGGGAGCGGAAAGTGGCCGAATTCGCCTATCGAGTATCTCAGGACGAACACGTTTGAGCCGCGCGCAAGAAAATCGAGCGCTACCGGCTCCGCCTCGCGTTCGGAGAGAAAGGACAGACCTCCGCCCGGAAGAATTATAAGAGCCGATCTCGGGGAGGCGCGCAGCTCGTCGTCGCCCCCGTGTATGTATGACGTCAGCGTGACGCGAGGATCTCCGTCGTACAAAAGAACAGTCTCGGTTTTCACGGTGTGCCCCCAAAAAACATCATTTCTCAAGACATAGTACCACATATCCGCATGCATTACAACATAAAAACAAAAAAATAACCGCAATGTGCCAAAAAAATGTTGAAAGAAGCGAAAATATAAGATATAATTAAAGATAGAAACAACCGAATATTTATGTCTGAGAGGTAAAAATGAAAAGTTTTAAAAGGGCGGCATCATTATTTGCCGTCGCCGCAGTCATTTTTACGGCGTTCTCCTCATGCGGGAGCAGAAACGGGGGCGATTTTACGGAAACGAAGACTACTGAAGAAGCGGTGACGAACGCGCCCGAGCCCGCGCCGGAGCCTGTCGGACGGCGCGTCGAGGCGCTCGACCGCGGCGTGGCGGCGGTAAAGGTGAAGGGCGGCTATCTTGTGAGCTGGCGTTCCTTCGGGACCGAGTCCGCAGATACCGAATACGAGCTCTTTCGCGACGGCGAGCTGATCTATACGAGCGGCTCCGGCATGGCGACGTGTTTTCTTGACGCGGACGGCAAGGAGGACTCGAAGTATTCCGTCGCGGTCGGCGGCGAGAAGTCGCCTGAGGTGACGCCTTTTGAAACGAATTACTTCGACATCAAGCTCGACAGACCGAAAAACGGCGTAACGCCCGCAAGAGAGCCATACGGATATATGCCTAACGACTGCTCGTGCGGCGACGTTGACGGGGACGGACAGTACGAGATAATAGTCAAGTGGGAGCCCACGAACGCTCAGGACAATTCAAAGGACGGATATACCGGAAACGTATATCTTGACGCGTACAAGCTCGACGGGAAAAAGCTGTGGCGCATCGACCTCGGAGTGAACATCCGCGCGGGCGCGCATTACACACAGTTCCTCGTCTTTGACTTTGACGGCGACGGAAAGTCCGAGCTCGTCTGCAAGACGGCGGACGGAACGGTCGACGGAAAGGGCAATGTCATAGGAAGAGAAGGCATCGATTACCGCACGCCGCAGGGGAGGATCCTCAGCGGAAAAGAATATCTCACCATATTCAACGGCGAAACCGGCGAGGCGATAGAGACGCTCGACTACATCCCCGAAAGAGGGCAGGTCTCCTCGTGGGGCGACGATTACGGCAACCGCTGCGACAGATTTCTTGCCGCGGTCGCGTATCTTGACGGGAAGACGCCCGCGTTCGTAATGTGCCGCGGATACTACACGCGCGCGGTGCTCGCGGCGTACACGTTCGACGGCGAGCACATGACGAATATTTGGACGTGTGACTCGAACAACGCCGGATGCGGTCCTATCGCCGGGCAGGGCAACCACAATCTTGCCGTCGCCGATGTTGACGGAGACGGATGCGATGAGATCATATACGGTCAGTGCTGCATAGACCACAACGGTAAGCCCCTTTGGTCGACAATGCTCGGCCACGGAGACGCCGTTCACGTCGGGAATTTCCTTCCCGAGCGCGAGGGGCTCGAGGTATGGGGATGCCTTGAGGGCAGCAAGGGAGCGTATCTTGCAGACGCCAAGACGGGGCGGGTGCTCCGCAAATATCAGTCCGACAGAGACGTCGGCCGCGCCCTCGCGGACAACTTCATCACCGGCAACGACTCCGCCGAGTTCATGTGCGCGACGACGGGGACTGTGTTCTGCGGCGAAGATGATATCGTCAGAGGCGCCACATGGAACGGAGGCATAAACTTCGCCGTGTGGTACACGGGCAAGCTCGAGAGATGCGGTCTTGACGGCACGAATGTCTTTTCATACGAGCTCGGCAATGTCCTCTCGATGCAGGACGTCGTTGCCTGCAACGGAACAAAGGCAACGCCGTGCCTTACGGCAGATCTGCTCGGCGACTGGCGCGAGGAAATAGTCATGGCAGGTGCGAACGGCAGCTTCCTCCGCGTTTATCTCACCGATTTTGAGACCGAATACCGTCTGCCGACGCTCATGCACGACACGATGTACCGCTGCGGCGTCGCAAACGAAAACGTCGCCTACAATATCCCGCCGCATACCGAATGGTTCCTTGATTCAAGCTACCCGCTGCCGGATTATCCCGAAGTACATACGGTGAAGTAAAAATCACATATCAAAAATCCCGCAAAGACTTTTATTATGTCTTTGCGGGCATTTTTTGTAAGCTGAATATGAACGAATTGTGAACGAAAAAGCGAAATATTAAATCTTTTGTTTTGTGCCGTTTTGGCATGGATTTTCTTCTGCGAATATGGTATATTATACGGGAAAGTTTTTAAACGGTAGTGTGATATGCGTACATATTTTAAGTATCTCCGGCCTTTTCTTCCGAGAATGTCGGTGGGGCTCCTGATCAAATTTGCGGGGACGATATTCGATCTTCTGATCCCCGTTATGCTGAAAATAATAATAGACGACATCGTTCCGACGAAAAACGCGCGTATGATATATTTTTACGGCGGCGTCATGATACTCTGCTCGATCCTTGCCGTCGTCGGCAATATCGTTGCAAACAGAATGGCGTCGCGCGTCGCGAGCGAGTCGACAAGGAAGCTGAGACACGACCTTTTCGTCAAAACGCTTTTCCTTTCATGCTCACAGACGGACAAATTCACGATCCCGTCGCTTGAGTCGCGCCTCACGTCCGACACTTACAACGTGCATCAGTTCACGGGCATGATGCAGCGCATGGGCGTCCGCGCGCCTATACTTCTTATAGGCGGTCTTGTCATAACTATGGCGCTTGACCCGGCGCTGACGCTCGTCCTCGTCGCGATCCTGCCTTTTCTCGGCGTGTCTGTTTTCTACATCGCGAAAAAGACTGTCCCTCTGTACCGCAGCCAGCAGTCCGCAACGGACGACATGGTCCGCACCGTCCGCGAAAACATACAGGGCATACGCGTCATAAAGGCGCTGTCCAAAACGGATTACGAGCGCCGCAGGTTCGACGGCGTCAACAAGGCGTTGATGAAGCGCGAAGAAACCGCAGGCCTTGTCGTCTCGGCGACAAACCCGCTCATGAATTTCTTCCTTTACGTCGGGCTGACAGTCGTTATAGTGATCGGCGCTTACCGCGTGAACCGCGGCTTGTCAAAGGTCGGCACGATAATGTCGTTCATGAGCTATTTTACCTATATCCTGAACGCAATGCTCTCCGTCACCCGCATGTTCACGACTTATTCGAGATGCTCGGCGTCGATGGGACGCATAGAAGAGGTCCTTAAAGAGGAGCCTCAGCTTTCCGTTCTCAAAATGCCGGAAGACGCTGTGACGCCCGAAAACGCGCCGCGCGTCAGATTTGACAACGTGTGCTTTTCTTATAACGGAAAGAAAAACAACCTTTCCGATATTTCCTTTGAGCTCTATCCCGGGCAGACGCTCGGCGTTATAGGCGCGACGGGAAGCGGAAAAACCACGCTCATATCGCTGCTTCTGAGGTTTTACGACCCAGACTCGGGAAGCATACAGATCGACGGCGTCGATATAAGATATATCCCGAAGGAGAGACTCTACGAAAAGTTCGGCGTCGCTTTGCAGAGCGATTTCCTTTTCTCAGATACGATAAGGGAAAACGTCCGCTTCGGACGCGACATTCAGGACGAAGATATAAAACGCGCCGCCGCGTATGCCCAGGCGGAGGAGTTCATATCCGAAAAGGAAGGCGGGCTCGATTTCGGGCTTGCTATCAAGGGCGCGAACCTGTCGGGCGGACAGAAGCAGCGACTGCTCATCTCCCGCGCGCTCGCCTCGTCGCCCGATATACTGATCCTTGATGACTCTTCCAGCGCGCTCGACTACAAGACGGACGCGTCGCTCCGCGCCGCGATCGCCGAAGGGTTCGACGCCTCGACGAAGATAATCATAGCGCAGCGCATAAGCTCCATAATGTCGGCGGATCTCATCCTTGTGATGGACGGCGGCAGCGTTATCGCCGCGGGAACCGACGGCGAGCTTCGCGAAAGCTGTGAGATATACCGCGAGATCGCAGACTCGCAGATGGGAGGTGCGATCCTTGACTGACAAAAAAGCAACAGTGACAGCTGACAAGCGTCACAAAATGAAGATGTTTTTCCGCATCTTCGGATATATGTTCGAGCATAAGGCGCTCGTCGCGTTCGCACTCATCATTATGCTCGCGTCAAACGCGTTCGCGCTCGCCGGACCTTACCTCTCGGGAAAAGCCATTGCCGCGATAGAGCCCGGTATAGGGAAGGTGGACTTTGACACTGTGCTGTTTTACTGCGCGCTGATGGCGCTGTTCTATGCGCTGTCCTCCGGGCTTTCGTATCTCTTGTCGGCAACGATGATACATCTTTCGCGCAGCGTCGTCAAACGCATGCGGGAGCAGGTATTCGACAAGCTGATGCGCCTGCCCGTCGGCTTTTTCGACAGAAATCAGACGGGCGACATAATAAGCCGCATATCTTACGATATCGACACGATAAACGCGTCCATATCGACCGATATGCTCCAGATCTGCTCGAGCGTCATCACGATAGTCGTGTCTCTTGTGATGATGATAATGATCTCTCCTCTGCTCGTGCTCGTATTTGTCGTGACGATACCGATGTCGCTGATTTTCACGCGGTACAAATCGAAAAAGATACAGCCGCTATTCCGCCGCCGTTCGGCGAAGCTCGGAGAGCTCAACGGCTACACTGAGGAGATACTTTCGGGTCACAGGACGATAAAGGCCTACAACCGGGAAGATACGATGATAGGGCGGTTCGACGCTCACAACGACGAATCGATAGACGCGTACTACAACGCAGACTATCAGGGCGCGATGATAGGTCCGACCGTCAATTTCATAAACAACCTCTCGCTTTCGCTTATAAGCATGTTCGGCGGCGTTCTGTACCTCGGCGGCGTCATACATCTTGACGCGATATCTACCTTTATTCTCTATTCGAGGCGTTTTTCGGGACCGATAAACGAGATGGCGAACATAATAAGCGAGCTTCAGTCGGCGGCGTCCGCCGCGGAGCGCGTGTTCCGCCTGCTCGATACGGAGGAGGAGCCCGCAGACAGAGAGGGCGCGCTCGTTCTTTCCGAGCCCAAGGGAGACATCGAGGCGGAAAACGTCCGATTCTCATATATCGAAGGCAAAGAGATACTCCACGGCATCTCATTTGAGGCAAATGCGGGGAAGACGGTCGCGATCGTCGGCCCGACCGGCAGCGGAAAGACCACGGTCATAAACCTTCTCATGCGCTTTTACGACCAGGACAGCGGCGAGATACGGGTAGACGGCACGAATACCCTCGACATAACGAGAGACAGCCTCTGCCGCGCGTATACGATGGTACTCCAGGATACATGGCTGTTCGGCGGCACTATCGCCGAAAATATAGCATACGGAAAGGAAAACGCGACCCGAGAAGAGATAGTCGGGGCGGCAAAGGCAGCGATGATAGACGACTATATCGAGAGCCTGCCCGAAGGATATGACACTGTACTCACCGAGGGCGGCATCAATCTCTCAAAGGGGCAGCGGCAGCTCTTAACGATCGCGAGGGCGATGCTCCCTTCATGCTCGATACTGATACTCGACGAGGCGACGTCGAACGTCGACTCAAGGACGGAGGTCAAGATACAGGCGGCGATGGCAAAGCTGATGGAGGGGAAGACCTCGATCGTCATAGCGCACAGGCTTTCGACAGTCAAGGACGCCGACACGATACTCGTCGTCCGAGACGGGAATATCATCGAGCGCGGCACGCACGACGAGCTGCTTGAAATGAGAGGCTTTTACGCGTCGTTATACAACTCACAGTTCAACTGAGCTTCTCCCGCATATACTGAAATATCTTCTTTTCCTCGCGTGAGATTTTGACCTGAGATAGCCCGAGCGCCCGCGCGGTCATCTCCTGCGACATATCGTGATAGTAACGCAGCGAGATTATTTTTCGCCAGAGCTCCGGCAGCGATGACGCCACCTCGCGCAGGGCGATATAATCCGTGTAGGCTCCCGTCATGTCGGGCGCCTCGAGCGTGTCCGAAAGGGTCGCCGTCCCGTCATCAAAGGCGGGCTCGGAAATCGACCTGACGGGGAGCGAGCATTCGATTGCCTCGGCGGCTGATATGATGTCCACGCCGAGCGCTTCTGCGAGCTCCGACAGCCTCGGCTCGCGCCCGGTCTTTGCAGTGAGCCGTTCTTTTTCAAATAACAGCCGTGAGCCGAGACGCTTCTTGTCCCGGCTCACTTTTATGATGCCGTCGTCGCGAAGAAAACGCTTTATCTCGCCTATTATGAGCGGAACGGCGTAGGTGGAAAACGCGCACCCGCGATCTGTGTCGAAGCTGCGTATCGCGCGGAGCATTCCTATCATCCCGAGCTGACATAGGTCGTCAAACTCGGCTCCTCTGCCGACAAATCGGGCGGCGATGCTGCGGACGAGCCCTTCGTTCTCGCGTATAAGCTCCTCTTCTGCGTCTCTGTCGCCTTCCTTTACGCGCAATAAAAGCGCGAGATTGCCGTCGCGGAATTCCTTTTTTTCGTCCGTGAACGCTTTTGCTTCTTCGATCGTCTCTGTCGGATTCATTTATGCTCCTTTCGGACGCCGGGCGAAGGCACGGTCGGACGCGGTGCGTGTCATTTGAAGGCTCTTTTCGGGTTCCCGAGAGTTTTGACCATCGTGACCTTTGTCCCGCTTCCCGGCTTGCTGACGACTGTGAGCCTGTCCATAAAGCTCTCCATGACGGTAAAGCCCATGCCGCTGCGCTCGCCCTCCGGGTCTGTTGTGTAAAGCGGCTGCATCGCGGTCTTTATGTCGTCTATGCCGCAGCCCTTGTCGCGGACCTCTATGCGGACCGTTCTTTCGTCGAGTATCTTTATTGTTATGTACACGATCCCCCGTTTGTCGCGGTAGCCGTGGACTATCGCGTTCGTCACCGCCTCGGACACGGCGCACTTGATGTCGGACAGCTCTTCAAACGTCGGGTCGAGCTGCGAAACGAATACAGAGGATACGCTTCTCGCTATCCCTTCGTTCACGGAGGAGGAGGGGAGCTCTATCCTTATCTCGTTTCTGAGGTTTTCCGGAGGACGTCCGGAGCGCTTTTTTTCAATCGTTTCTGTGTTTGTCATTTTTATTTTCCTTTCGGATTTATTTCTGTTTGATTTCGATAAATCTTCCGGCGCCGGCAAGATCGAGTATCTTCATAACCTGCGGCGACGGAGAGAGCAGCGTCAGCCGACAGCCTATCTTCTCGGCGCACGCTATTCTTCCGAGAATCAGGCCGAGTCCCGCGCTGTCCATAAATTCGACGGCGGACATATCCATCACGGCTCGTTTCGGTCTCTTGATAAAAAGGTCTGAGTCTATCTGTCCGCGTATCCGCTTTGCGCTGTGGTGATCTATGTCGCCCGACAGTGAGATTATCATCGTGTGGCCGTCGATGGTTGAGACGGCTTCCGCCTTGCTGCTTCTCATTCCTGAGCTCATTTTTACGCTCCCCTATGTTGCTTTAAATTACTTTTATGGTAATTATTTTACATCCGGTATTTCGATAAAAATGTCGCATTATGTTTGTCGAAAAATATTTTTTCAAAAAATAATCGGCGTGCTGTCAAACCGACCGCACGCCGATCATTTGGGGCTGTCAGAACGCCCAGTCAGAGACGTTCTGCATCATCGTTCCCACCGCGTCAAGAGCTTTTCCCGCGCTGCGCTTGAACTTGCTTTTCTTGGGCTTCATCATCGCGACCGACATGGCGCCGACCGCGCCTCCGATCATGATACCCGCCGCGACGCCCTTCGCGACCTTCATCGTTGTCTGTGACATAATGCCGTTCCTTTCGCAAAATAATATTTATGTTATTAGTATCTGTGCGCGCCTGCCGTTTGAT
This sequence comes from uncultured Clostridia bacterium, assembly GCA_947628165.1. Classification (GTDB taxonomy): domain Bacteria; phylum Bacillota; class Clostridia; order Oscillospirales; family CAG-272; genus DTU064. The sequence continues at coordinate 92,821 of CANQYV010000001.1, forward strand.
ACACCCGGCACCGTAAGAAGCCGTAAGAAAAAATTGGTTTATGTACCTCACGGCGACGTATATGCCGCCGTGAGAGATCCTGTCAGCCGTTGTCGCTTGAATATGACTCCGTCGGACGGAAGAGGAGCGTGATGCACCAAAGCCCGGCAAGGCCAACGAGCGTATATATTATGCGCGCGACCATGCTGCCCTGACCGCCGCAGATCCACGCGACTATGTCAAAGCTGAACAGCCCGATGCTGCCCCAGTTAATCGCTCCGATTATCGTGAGCACCAGCGATATTTTATCCATGATCATTTTTCAGTTTCTCCGACCTTTTTGTTATGACCTACGCGCGGCGGGGCGGCGATCAGCCTTAAAGCCTCGTCGACAGTCAGCCATATTATTATAGAGCGCCCGTCGGACGCTTATATATAATATCCGCACTTTGCAGTCATAATATTTTTAAATTCTCAGGTAATTTCCGGTAATTTCTTTTTTGGGCATGTACATTTTTATTGTGCGGTGTCGTTCGGCGAAAAACCGCATATAATGTCAATGGGAACGTATTTATGAAAGTGACGGGAGTGATGTTTTGAGATGTTAATAGAGTATATAGCAGCAAGGCTTTTTTGCTTTTTTCTCAGCGTTTCGGGCGGTCAGAGCTTTCCGCCGCCCCTCACCTCGGAGGAAGAGCGCCGTCTTTTCACCGAATATGCGGCGGGCAGCACAGAGGCAAGGCAGACGCTTATAGAGCATAATCTGAGGCTCGTTTCGCACATCGTGCGGAAATATTATTCTTCAAACAGAAATCAGGAGGACCTGCTTTCGATAGGCACGATAGGTCTTATCAAGGCAATAGACTCCTTCAACATAAAAAACGGCGCAAGGTTTGCGACATACGCGGCGAAATGCATCCAGAACGAGATACTCATGTTTTTCCGCTCGCAGAAAAAGCTGAACTACGAGATATCGATAAACGAAACGATAGACACGGATCGCGACGGAAACCCGCTTACATACGGAGACATAATTTCAACGGAGGACAACATCGCCGACGATATCGACAAAAAGATGAAATGCAGAAAGGCGCTCGACTATATAAAAGGGCGTCTCGGCGAGCGCGAACGCAAAATAATCGTTCTTCGGTACGGACTTGCCGGACAGCGCCCGATGACGCAGCGAGAGGTGGCGGAGCAGCTCGGGATATCGCGCTCGTATGTTTCGAGGATAGAGAAGGGCGCGCTTGCGGAAATGAAGGATTTTATCAACGGGAAACACGGCTGAGACCCCAAAAGACGCGAAAAAGATATCGCGCACCGTATTGACACGGGAGGTGCTTTCTATGTATAATTAAATCCGGAAAAGGAGTTTTGAGCCTGTGGTAACGATAAAAAGCATAGACAGACATTCGAGAGCCGAACGCGCCGGGCTTTTGCCCGGCGACATACTGCTGTCGATAAACGGGCATGAGATAAACGACGTTCTCGATTACGGCTTTTATCTCACGGAGCACCGCGTGACGCTTGCCGTCAGGCGCGGCGCGGACGAGCTTTCCTTTAATATAAAAAAAGACACATACGATGATATCGGGCTGAATTTCGAGACCCCGCTGATGGACAGCAAGCACCGCTGCGAGAACGGGTGCATCTTCTGCTTTATCGATCAGAATCCGCCCGGGATGCGCGAGCAGATTTATTTTAAAGACGACGACTCGCGCCTTTCTTTCATACACGGCAACTACATAACGCTGACGAACATGACTCAAAGGGACATCGAGCGCATAACGGAGATGCACATCTCTCCGATAAACGTCAGCGTCCACACAACGGATCCGGACCTTCGTGTCAAGATGATGAAAAACAAGCGCGCGGGAGATGTACTTTCGTATATCAACGAGCTTGTGCGCGGAGGATGCGAGATACACTGTCAGATAGTTCTCTGCCGCGGGATAAACGACGGGGACGCGCTCCGAAAGACGATGACGGATCTGTCATACCTTTACCCCGGTGTAACGAGCGTCTCTGTAGTTCCTGCTGGGCTTACCGCCCACAGGGAAGGCCTTTATCCGCTGTCGCCGTATACGCCCGAGGAATGCGCCGGGATCGTGCGCCTTGTCGACGATTTCGGCTCCATGTGCGCCGAAAAATACGGCTGCCGCATTTTTTATGCGGCGGACGAGCTCTATATCAAGGCGGGTCTGCCGCTGCCGGGCGCCGATTACTACGGTGATTACGATCAGCTTGAAAACGGGGTAGGGCTCATAACGTCCTTCCTTGACGATATAGACGCCGAGCTTGAATTTATAGATACATACGATTTTGACCCCGAAAAGCACCGCTCGGTCTCGATCGCAACAGGTGAGGCTGCGGCGCCGTTTATCACCGAAGCGGTTGAAAAAATACGCCGTTTATGCTATAATCTCAACTGCAGGGTATACGCTGTCAAAAACGAGTTTTTCGGCGGCGAGGTGACCGTTGCGGGACTTCTGACGGGCGTCGACGTCGCCAGTCAGCTTTCCGGAAAGGCGCTTGGGGAAGAGCTCCTTATCCCGCCGTCTATGCTCAGGGCTGAGGGGGATCTGTTTCTATGCGGACACACGCCCGAGTGGCTCTCGGAGCAGCTCGGCGTTCCGGTGCGCACGGCGGGGAAGACCGCGTCGGAATTTATTTCCGCCGTCATAGGCTGCGGCGACCCCGGTGCATCACATGGATCATGCCCCGGCACAGATTAGTCTTTTGTCGGTGAAAGGAATAAAAAATGGCACAAAAGATCAGAAACAAAAAAAAGGCGGCTGACGCCGAAAAGAATACTCTCATCGTCTGCGGCATTGTGGCATTCGCCGTCGTCGTGATACTCATCGCCTCGATCTTTGCTTTCGGCAAGGGGGGCGGAAAGGACAGCGGCACATCAAACGCCGGTGAAAGCGGCGATATGTCCGCAAATGCCGAAGGCACCTCGGGCGGTGACGCCGCGACGGATCCCGAGACGGAAGATCTGCCCGTAATTTCAGGCGCTGACGCGCCCGCGACGGACGCCGAGAGCATGGGAAACGAAACGGAGGATGCTTCAAACGAGGTGACCGTTTCGGTTGAACGCACATCAGACAAAAGCGGCACATCCGAGGTCGTAATGCTGTATCCGCTCATAAAAAGCGACGGCGGGCGCGGATACGATATGGCCTCGATCAATTCGCTTATAACGGAATATATGAACGGTCACCGCGACTCAATGTGCGCGGGAGTTGAGGGCGAGGAATACGAATACATCATCGAGAACACGAACCTGACATATGTGAGCGACACGTTCTTTTCCGCCGTCGTATCGGGTCATTTCTATGCCGGCGACGACGCGCATCCGACCGTTTTCGCATACGGCATAAACTGCGATCTTGCGGGCGGGAGGCTCCTTGAGCCGTCCGACATGATACTTGATTTTGAAAAGGTGCGCTCCGCGTTCACGGGAGGAAAGTTCAAGCTGACATACGGCGAGGACGGGCTCATGGACGAGACGAACTACGAGGATATGATCACGAGATATATGCCGGATTACGACATTTATCCGGAAGTTTACTATACGAAGGACGGCTTCGGTATGTCTATCGAACTCGTATACACGCTCGGAGGCTACGCGCTGTTCGAGATACCGCTCTCGGCCTTAGGGTCAGCCGTATACGTTCCGGGAAAATAAAATAAGGGGGAATTATGTCAAGACCTATAATCGCGATAGTCGGCAGACCTAACGTCGGCAAAAGCACGCTTTTCAATAAGCTCATCGGCGAGCGGCGCGCTATAGTGGAGGATACGCCGGGCGTTACGCGCGACAGGATATACGGGACCGCGGAATGGCGCGGACGCGAGCTTTTCATAGTTGACACGGGCGGCATCGAGCCGAGAACGGACGACGTTATTCTCTCGAAAATGCGCGAGCAGGCGCAGATCGCGATAGACACCGCCGACGTCATAATATTCATGTGCGACATAAGGACAGGCCTTGTCGCCGACGACCGTGACATAGCAAATATGCTCCGCCGCTCGGGAAAGCCCGTCGTCGTATGCGTGAACAAGGCGGACAGGATAGGGGATGTCGAGGAGCAGTACTACGAATTTTTCGAGCTGGGATTTGACAGGGAGCCTATCGCCGTTTCCTCCCTCCACGGCAGCGGTTCGGGCGACCTGCTCGACGCCGTTATAGAATGCCTGCCGGAGCAGACGGACGAAGACGAGGATGACGATGTGATAAACGTCGCCGTCATAGGCAAGCCGAACGCGGGAAAATCCTCGCTTATAAACAGGATAATGGGCGAGGAGCGCCTTATCGTTTCCGATATAGCGGGCACGACGCGCGACGCCGTCGACTCTGTCGTCGAAAACGAATACGGGCACTTCAATTTCATAGATACCGCCGGCATACGCCGCAAGAGCCGCGTCAATGACAGGATCGAAAAATACAGCGTCCTGCGCGCCCAGATGGCGGTGGAACGCGCCGACGTCTGCGTTTTGCTCATAGACGGGACCGATGGCATAACGGAGCAGGATGAAAAGATCGCCGGTATCGCCCATGAGGCGGGAAAGGCGTGCATTATCGCCGTCAACAAGTGGGACGCCGTCGAAAAGGATAACGATTCGGTCAAAAAGTTTAAAAATGATATAAGGACCGCGCTCTCTTACATGACATACGCGCCGATACACTTTATTTCCGCAAAGACGGGGCAGCGCGTCACGGGCCTTTTTGAGGAAATAAACAGCGTTTACGCGAACGCGAACACAAGAATTACGACGGGTATGCTCAATGACCTGCTCTCCGAGATCACGATGAGGGTCCAGCCCCCGTCCGACAAGGGCAGACGGCTCAAGATATACTATATGACACAGGCGAGCACGGCGCCGCCGACGTTCGTCATATTCTGCAATCGCGCGGAGCTGTTCCATTTCTCGTATCAGAGATATATCGAAAACAATCTTCGCGAGACCTTCGGCTTCGCGGGCACGCCGATAAGGATAATCATAAGGGCGCGCGGCGACAGCGGAGGAGACAAGGACTGAAACTGCACCGCTTTTTGACAGGAGGCATAGTCAGAATATGACATTCTGGGATGTTGTAAATCAGGGCTTCATCGGGTACTACCTGATAGGCGGGACGGACGAGAGGACCGGCATCGCTCTCATAATTTTGAGCTTTATCCTCTGCATCGCGTCGGGATATCTTCTCGGCAGCATAAACTCGGCGATAATCATTTCCAAGATGCGCTACGGAGGCGACATCCGCTCAAGCGGCAGCGGAAACGCCGGTACAACAAACGTTCTTAGAACATACGGCAAGGCTCCGGCGGCAATGACGCTCGGCGGAGACGCGCTGAAAACGCTGCTCGCGTATATAGCGGGGACGCTCGTTTTCGGAATACGCGGGGCGTATCTCTCGTGCTTTATGTGTGTGCTCGGACACGTTTTCCCGATCTTTTACCGTTTTCGCGGCGGAAAGGGCATTGTATGCGCGGCGGTGATGATACTGCTTTTGAATCCGCCCGCGTTCCTCATTCTCCTTGTTATTTTCATAATCGTCCTTGTCAGCTTCAAATATGTGTCGCTCGCGTCGATAATGGTCGCGATGCTGTATCCCATCGTGCACACATGGACGCTCACGATGGGAAAATTCATGATATCGCGCCTTTGGCTCGGTTCGACCGCGTTTGCGGTCTTGACCGCTGTGCTCGTTTTGTGGCGGCATTATCCGAATATGAAGCGCCTTTGGGACAGGACTGAGTCAAAGATAGACTTAAAGGGGCTCATCTCGAAGAGCAAAAAAGACGCTGCGACAGAAAAGTCCGATAAGACAAAAGAAACGGAAAACGCGGAGAAAGCGCGCTCGGATAAAAGCGGGGACGAAAAATGACCGAAGAAAAAAGCGCCGAAGGAACCTCCGATGCCGTTCGAGCATTCGTGTCCCTCGCGGTAAAGGCAGCCTCTGCCGGGGCTTTGAAAAAGCTGACTTTTTCACGTCCCAAGCCGGGGACAGAAGCTTTTAAGACCGCGACGTCCGAATACCGCTTGGCATCGGGCGAGCTTATGATAAAGCTCGAATATCTCCTTGACGACGGCAAAAATATAAGGAAAAACGTCCCGCTTGAAGATGCCGAAAAGATCATAACGGAGCTTTCGTCGTCGTACAAGCAGGGCAACCTCATACTTGACGGCGCGGAGGCGCAGTATCTGACGTCGAAAAAGGGAAAAACGACGCTCAGCGGCATAAGACGCGCGGAGCTCGCTCTCGAAAACGAATCAGTGCGCGAGCTCGGAGGCGCCGACAGAGAAAAGAACTATTTCTGGCACGGTGGAGAGGGCTGGCTCATCGCGCTCGGAATAAGCGACAAAAACGGACGCGTGCATGACAAGCGGCAGTCGAAGTTCCGCCAGATAAACAGATTTACCGAGCTTCTCGACGACGTGTACGGCGAGCTGCCCGAGACTGGCACGCTGAATGTGTGCGACCTCTGCTGCGGCAAAAGCTATCTCAGCTTTGGCGGTATACGAATATCTCACAAAGATAAGAAAACGGGACGTCGTCATGCTCTGCGTCGACAGAAAGCGCGACGTCATGGAATTCTGCAAGGGCGTCTCGGAGCAGATCGGGGCGGAAGGGCTTATATTCAAAGCCGCCGACATCGCCGACAACGATGTGTATGACACAGCTTTCGGAGAAAACGCACGCACCGACCTTGTCGTTTCGCTTCACGCCTGCGACACGGCGACGGACCTTGTGCTCCGCCGCGCCGTTACGATGGGGGCGCGCGTCATTTTGTCTACTCCGTGCTGTCACCATGAGCTCAACGGAAAGATCAAGTGCCGGGAGCTTTCATTTCTGACGTCTCATTCGATGCTCTCCCGCAAGCTGACGGACGCCGTGACTGACGGACTTCGCGTTATGATGCTTGAGGCGGAAGGGTACAGGACCTCGACGGTGGAGCTGATAGATCCCGACGAAACGCCTAAAAACCTTATGATACGCGCGGTAAAGCGCCGCCGGTTCGGCGAGGCGGAAAGGTCCGGGAAGACGGCGGAATATAATGACGCCATTGCCTTTTTAGGTCTTGACGGCTCATATTACGACATATACAAATAAAAAACCGTGCCGGTTCGAGATTTGAAACCGGCACGGTTTAAATTATGTTCAGAGATTTTTATCAAGCCAGGCTTTTCTCATCTCGGCGGCGATGCCTCTTACCGAGTGGCGGCTGCTGCCTTTGCCGATATAAAATTCGGGCATACGCTCCGCTGAAAGACCGTATTTTTCGGAAAGCGTCCGCTGCACGCGGTTGATAAAATAATCGGGAACGCGCAGGCTCGGGCATTCGACGACAACGGCGTCGGGACCGAGAAATGAGATTATGTTATAAAGCGCATGGGCAAGCTCGTCGCCCTTTGCGTTGTCGTTCGTGCAGAGGCTGATTCTTTCTCCGAGCGTTCCGGTTCCGACCGTCAGCATGCTGCCTATATCGACGCCTCCGCGCGCCCCGTCGACAAACGCGCCGTTGCACAGGACGGAGCCGTTTATTCCTTCGCCGATAAAAAGGCTGACTATCGTCTTTGAGTCTTCATGGTCATATGCATACGAAAGCGCCGAGGCGTCACTGTTTTTCATTATTATGCCGACAGACGTCCCGAGCGTGTCCTCTATCTGCTCGCGCAGCTTCAGAGTGCCGAACTCCGCTATCCTTGTGCCTGTGACGGTATCGAGACCTGCGTCATAATTTCCCGGAACGACAACGCCTAAGCCGTACAGTGGGGAGGCGGCGGAGGCAGAGAAAATCGAGGTCTGCGCGCGCTTTAAGAATGTGTGAAGATTTTCTCCGTAATAAAATTCGCGGTTGTATGTATACGAGGTCATGTCCTGCGTCTCAAGCGCGAAATTAACGATGTGAAGGCAGAAATTCCGCTCCGAAATGTCAAGCACGACGGAGTAGATGTCACGGCGCAGAGACAGAAGTCCCGGGCGGCGTCCCGCAGATTGCCGGAACCCTTCTTTCTCTTCCAAAAACAAGCCCGCCTGCTTGAACGCGTCCGCGACCTTGCCGACCGTCATAAGCGAAAGGCCCGTATCCTCGGCAATGTCCGCACGGCTGGCGGCGCCGCGGCGGGCGACCGCGTCAAAAACACCGACGATATTTGCGCGTTTTACTCCTTGAAGCTCAAATCCTTCCATTTCTTCGCCTGCTTTCGGCATGAAACAGTTGCTATATTATATATTTTAAACTCCGTTTTATAAAATGTCAAGTGAAATGATATAAATTTAATAAGGAGTAAAACAATTTTTTGTTTAAATCGACATCAATATTCATGTTTTAAAGCATCAATGAGGCAATTGCTTAAAAAATATTCCTTTTGATTTGCGCCTTATCCGCGCCGCATCTGCCGCGCCGCTCCGAAAAATAAATAAAAAAGTGTCGTAACGCTTGAAAAGAGCACTCCGCCGTGATAAAATATACTGAAAATATGAGGGGAGGCCGCGCATTGCTCGATAAATACGTTAAGCCCGATTTTTTTCTCGACAGCTTCCGCGAGGTGACGCCCGAGTTCTGCCGTGAGAACGGCATCACGGCGCTCATCTGCGATATCGACAATACACTTGTGACGTATGACGACCCTGAGCCGACAGATGAGGTCACGGCATGGTACGGAAAGCTCCGTGCTGTGGGTGTGAAGCTCTCGTTCGTTTCAAATAACGAAGTCGAGCGCGTCCTGCGCTTCGCCGAGCCGCTCGGCGTTCCCGCGTTCCCCAAAAGCGGAAAGCCGTCAAAGCGCGGCGTGCTTATGGCGATGAACGCGATGGGGAGCGGGAAAGACGAAACCGTTTTTCTCGGAGATCAGCTTCTGACCGACGTCATGTCGGCGAAAAGAGCGGGCATCCGCGCCGCCGTCGTGCCGCCGATAAAGGATAAAACGACGCTTTTCTTCCGCGCAAAGCGCGCGATCGAGCGTCCGTTCATGAACAAATACAAAAAAGAGAGGGAAATATTATGACAAGACTTGACCGTGCAAAAGAAAAGCTTTCAAAAACAGAGCTTGACGCGCTCTATATCTCCTCCGAGATAAATCAGCGGTATGTGACCGATTTTTCATTTACGGACGGCTCCGTGCTTATCACGCGGGAAAAGTCGTATGTAATAACGGACTTCCGCTATCTCGAGGCGGCAAAGTCTCACGTCGTCGGTGATTACGAGATAGTGACGCCCGACAGACGCAAGGGCGATTATCTTGCCGAGCTGTGCCGCAAAAACGGCGTGAAAACGCTCGGCTTTGAAGAAAAGTCACTCTCTTATGCCGGGTACCGCTCGCTTTCAGAAAAGCTACCGGGTATAACGCTCGTCGGCGTCGGAGGCTTCGTCGAGGAGCTGAGGCTTTATAAGGAGCCCGAAGAGGTCGAGAGCATCATCGCGGCGCAGAGGATCGCGGAGCGTGCGTTTTCGGAGCTTCTGCCCGATATAAAGCGCGGCATGTTCGAGTCAGAGGCAGCGCTTGAGCTCGAGTACAGGATGAGAAAGCTCGGCGCCGAGGACAAGAGCTTCGATACGATAGCCGTATCCGGTTCGTTTTCTGCTCTGCCTCACGGCGTCCCGCGCAATCGGCCTATTGAGGACGGCTTTTTCACGTTTGACTTCGGAGCCGTCGTCAACGGATATCATTCGGATATGACGCGCACCGTCGTCGTCGGCAAGGCGGACGACGAGATGAAGCGCCTCTACAATACCGTTCTTGAAGCGCAGCTTGCAGCCGAGGCCGTAATAACCGAAGGGTACCGTAACTTTGAGGCCGACAAGACGGCGCGTGACATTATCGAGGGTGCGGGATATCACGGCTGTTTCGGTCACAGCCTCGGCCACGGCGTCGGGCTTGAGATACACGAGGAACCGAGGCTTTCACAGGGCTCAGGCGACACGGTACTCAAGGCAGGGCAGATAGTGACGGTCGAGCCCGGGATATATATAGAAGGGAAGTACGGCTGCCGCATCGAGGATATGATGCTCATCACAGAGGGCGGCGCCGAGGTCCTTACAGACTGCCCGAAGGAGCTTATCGAGCTTGATATATGATTTTTCGCATCGGCGAAAAAGAAGATTGCGGAAAAAAGTGCGCCCCCGAGGTTTTTGACGCGAAAAACTATTGCAAAAACGGGGATTTCGTATTATAATTAAACAGTTAGGACAAATCGAAAGGATTTTTAATCATGGTAACAGCAGGCGATTTCAGAAACGGCATAACGTTTGACGACGGCGGCGTCGTCCTTCAGGTCATCGAATTCCAGCACGTCAAGCCCGGCAAAGGCGCGGCTTTCGTCCGCACCAAGCTCCGCAACGTCATGACGGGCGCCGTTATCGAGCGCACGTTCAGCCCTACGGACAAATTCCCGGATGCAAGGATCGACCGCAAGGAGATGGAGTATCTCTACAACGACGGCGACCTCTACTACTTCATGGACACCGAAACATACGAGCAGGAGCCCATCAACGCGTCTCTGCTCCCCGATTCCTTCAAGTTCGTGAAGGAAAACGACAAGTGCAAGCTCGTTTCCTATAACGGCAAGGTCTTTGCGGTCGAGCCCCCGATGTTTGTCACGCTCGAGGTCACCGACACCGAGCCCGGCGTCAGAGGAGACACGGCAACAAGCGCGAAGAAGACCTGCACGCTCGAGACGGGCGCCGTTATAAACGTTCCGCTCTTCATCAACACGGGCGACGTTCTCCGCATAGACACGAGAACAGGCGAGTACATCGAACGCGCGAAGTAATAAATCGGCGTAAAACCACGTTTAGTATCACACGCGAAAGGAACCCGCAAAAATGACAATTCTTGAAAGATGTGCATATCTTAAAGGCCTCGCAGAGGGTCTTGACCTCCATTCAGACAAGCCGGAGACGAAGCTCCTTTTAGCCATGCTCGACGCGATCAACGCGATAGCGGAGGAGGTGCAGTCCAACACAGACAACATAGGCGAGCTTTCCGAATACGCGGAAGAGCTCGATCATGACCTCGGCGATGTCGAGTCGTATGTCTTTGAGTGCGACGACGATGACGATGATTGTTGCTGTGATGACGACGATGACGACTGGGATTGCGACGACTGCGATATGGAAGACTGCGACGGCTGCGACTGCTGTGACGACGGCGATGAAGACTATTACGAGGCGGAATGCCCGCATTGCGGCGAGACCGTCTGCTTTGACTCGGACATAGACCCCGAGGATATGGTCTGCCCGGCGTGCAACAAGAAGTTCTCGGATGCAGACTGAACGGAATAATGATTTTGGGGGAGAGCAGCGATGCTCTCCCTTTTTTCGTATTGCATAACGTCTCGTCATGTGATAAAATAAATAAAAAAGGGCGGTGGACAAAATGGAAGTCGGGAACAGGCAGTATCATATATCTTGCGCCGAGGGCGATATCGGCGGATACGTCATAATCCCCGGAGACCCGGGCAGGTGCGAAAAAATCGCGGAGTATCTCGTCGGCGCGCGTCATATCGCGTCAAACCGCGAGTTCACGACATACACCGGCACGCTTGAAGGCGTGCCCGTCTCCGTGCTCTCGACGGGAATAGGCGGCGCGAGCGCCTCAATCGCGATGGAGGAGGCCGCGGCGCTCGGGTCGCACACCTTCATCCGAGTCGGGACGTGCGGCGGGATAAACATGGGCGTCTTGGCGGGTGACGCCGTTATCGCGACTGGCGCCGTCCGCATGGAGGGAACGAGCCGCGAATACGCGCCGATAGAATACCCGGCGGTCGCCGACTTCGGCGTGACGCTTGCGCTCGTCGACGCGGCGCGCTCGCTCGGCGCGCGTGCCCACACCGGCGTTGTTCAGTGCAAGGATTCGTTTTACGGGCAGCATTCGCCCGCGCGTATGCCTGTTTCGGCTGAGCTTCAATATAAGTGGGAGGCGTGGAAACGGCTCGGCGTGCTCGCAAGCGAGATGGAGTCCGCCGCGATATTCACCGTTGCCGCAGCGCTCGGAGTCAGGGCGGGAACCGTGCTTTCCTGCGTCTGGAATCAGGAGCGAAAGGCGGCAGGGTACGACGACCCTGACTGCCACGATACGGACGAGGCAATAAGGATAGCTGTCGAGGCGATAAAAATTCTTATATCAGGACGGTATTGACAAATGAACGAAAAAAGCAATGGATCACAGCTCCTTCATCGGCTCGCGAACGTCTTAGCTGTCATCATAAGCTGCGCCGTCATTGTCCTTGCTGTTTTGCAGCTGACGAACGTATGGCAGACGGCAGTAAATGTGTGCATACCCCTTATGGGGCTTGAAATGCTCCTTCAGACGTACAGCCAGTGGGAGAGAAGCCGTAAGACGGCATATTTCACCCTTTTTGCGGCGATATTTGTATTTATCTGCGCTGCCGTAGTTTTCTTTTTGCCGTAAAAGCGGCTTCCTTTTGACCGAAAAGCGGGCGATTTTGACTCGCCCGCTTTTATTTTGAAAAAAATTTTTAAGATGACCGAGCATTTTGCCGGAGATTTGTCACTATATTATGACGGCGCCGAAAGAGAAAAGGAAAAGGGGGTGATGCCGTGACCGGATATGAAAAAGAGACCGACGCGCGGCTTGTTGAGATGGCAAGGCTTGGCGATAAGGACGCGTTCTGCGAGATCGTGGAGCGTCACAGCGGCGCGGTGTTTGCCGCCGCACGCGAGGTGATCTCCTCGTATCACACGGTGGAGGACATAGCGCAGGATACGTTTGTCGACGCGTATCTTTCGCTCGGCAGGCTCTCGGAGCCTTCAAAGCTGCGCCCTTGGCTGACGGCAATCGCAAGGCGAAAAGCGCTGCACTATGTGACGAGAAGACACTATGAACGCAACATAGAAGAGGCGGAGGAGAACGACGACGAGAGCGCCGACCCGGAGCTTTCATTTCTGAGGCACGAAAAGAACCGCGAGGTTCGCGAAACGGTGCTTTCGCTGCCCGAGAAGATGCGGCAGGTCGCAGTCATGTTCTACTTTCATGACATGAGCGTCAGCGACATCTCGCGCACACTTTCAGTCCCTGCGGGGAGCGTGACGAGAAGGCTGCATGACGCAAGAACAAAACTCAAAGAAAGGCTTGGTTATATGAACGAAAATATCAAGAACAAAGTTCCCGCCGATTTTGCGGCGGAGGTAAAGACGCGCCTTGCCGAAATAGAAACTTATTTCGTCGAGAGCGGAGGAAAAAAGGACGAGCGCTTCAATAAGCTGCTCTCGGACGCGGAGGAATACATAAAAACCGCGCCGGACGAGAACAAAAAGAAGTTCGCGCTCGCAGACCTTTACACATTATGGGGATTTTCATTTTCACCCGAAAAAGGGGACGAGGGACAAAGATTAGCGAAGGAAAGCGGCAACGGGCTCGTCATCGCACGTCAGATGATAGACGAGATATTTACAGTTGACGATGCAAACGAACGGCTGCGCCGCATTGACGAAGAGATGATACCCGAGATGGAACGCCTCGGCTGCGACGAGGGCAAGGGCGAGCTTCTGTTCTGGCGCGCACGCGCGCTGCTTGATCTGCGCCGTCCGCTTGACGAGATAGAGCAGACTTTCTCCGAGGCGGCTCGGCTGATCCCGCCGGAAAAAGTCTATCAGGCGTGCGCCGTGTGCGGACTGCGGACGGTCGCGTTCATGCGCGAGCATTCGTCAGACCCTTATCTCGGATTTTATGTGATGTCGGAGCAGTATCGGGTTTCGGGGAGCACGCTGCTCTTCATGTCGGAGCCGGGTTTCTCCACTGAAACAATAGCTCACAGTACTCACAAGTGGGACAGTATCACGTTTTACGCGAGCCGCTTCAGGAGGACATTATACGATATGTCGATGAAGCCTGGCGATATAAAAACCGCCGAAGACGGCGACACGTTCCTGCTCGTTTCAAATGACGAGTGCGTATCCGTGCCCGCCGGTGTGTTTGTCGGCTGTATGCACGTCTCATTAAGTCTCACGAACGTATGGAATTTTTACCCCGACACTGCCGATGTGTGGTACGCGGACGGCGTCGGCATCGTCAAAGCCGTTTTCTCGAACGAATCTCACAGCGAGACATACGAGCTTTCCGAATACGAAATCAAGGGCGGAAAAGGACCGTTCCCGCTCGCAGCCGGCAATGTGTGGCACTATGTGAACCGAGAGCTTCCGGAATATATGGCGTCGCTCTACGAATTGTATGTGACGTGGACGGACGGCGTGTCTGCAAACCTCTCGGTTGCAACTTCGGTTACGAAGAAAAAGGATATCGACGAGGAGCACGACGCGGACGGCGAATATTTTATTGACAAATGCTCAGATCTGTGCGAAGAAGCCTCAACAGATGTTGAAAAGGTCGCGGAAGCGATCGAGCTTTTGCGGTGCGCGGTCCGCAAGAACACGAGCGAGCGCGACACGCAGACGGCGCTCGGCGGCATTGAATATCTTGAGCGCTTCACGGAATACATGAAGAAATACCGCACCTGCCCGTCGAGCTTCAACACATTTTTATGGTCGAGGAAAGACGGCCGCGTGACGGAGCGTGATTGGTATTACAGCTTCGGCCCGTACAGATGGGGCACGCATCACATAGAGGATTGCATCTTCGGCGCGAAGCCGTACAGGTATCAGGACAACTTCTTCGGTTGCATCTGGGACGACAAATGGGTCGTCGGCTACCACGAGGAGGAGGCGGAGCGTAAGCATCCTTACGGCAGGGATGAGACTCACCGCTTCACGTTCGACGTCGTGGACGGCGGGGCCGTCACCGTCGGCGCGGGAACGTTTGAAAACTGCCTGAAGCTGACGATAGAGTACGGCACGCTCGACGAAGTTCCGAAGGAATCATTCAACAGCACGGGCGGCTCGGTGCTCGGCAAAAAGGAATACTGGCTCGCGCGCGGCGTCGGTATAGTCCGCTTCGACTGCGACTTCGGACGCGGAATGAAGACGTCGCTTGAGCTCACCTCGTATAAGAATCCGGCTCACGAGGACGGGTATTTCCCGCTCGCCGTCGGCTGTGAATGGGAATACGACGAAAAAACGCTCACCTCGCGCGGCTACTGCGCGAAGATAAGGGCAAAGATCCCATGCGGGCACAGCGACAGATTCATGATCGCACAGTCGCAGGAATTCTTCTATCGCGGCACCGACGAGGAATACGATGCATTCATAGCCGAGCTCACGAAAAACGGAGAATACCTCTATAATTAAAAAATCTCGGGGAAGGACTTTTCGTAAAAGATCCTTCCCCGAACCCCATTTAAAAAAGTCACCAGAAAGTTCTGAAAAAGAGAGGAGTGCGGGGAGAGAGAAGACTCTTTCAAGAGTTTTCTCTCTCCCCGCATTTACTTGCCTATAGAATTCAAATCTCGCGCCTGCCCTCGAGCGCGCGGTTGAGCGTCACCTCGTCTGCGTATTCGAGGTCGCCGCCGACGGGGATGCCGTAGGCGAGGCGCGACGTCTTTATCCCGAGAGGGGAGAGCAGCTTTGAGATATACATCGCCGTCGTTTCACCCTCGACCGTCGGGTTTGTCGCGATGATAACTTCCTTTACCTCGCCGCCCGAGACGCGGCGCAGGAGCATATCGATTGTCAGATCGGACGGAGAGACGCCCTGCATCGGAGAAATAACGCCGCCGAGCACATGGTAGAGCCCGTTATACTCGCGAACGCGTTCGAGCGCGATGACGTCGCGCGAATCCTCGACGACGCATATCACCGAGCGGTCGCGGTCGGTATCCGAGCAGACGGAGCATATCTCGCCATCTGTCATGTTGCCGCAGACGGAGCAGAGGCGGACGGAGCGCTTCGCGTCAAGAATGGCGTCCGAAAACGCTTTTGCGTCCTCCTCCGAGAGCTCGAGCACCGAAAAAGCCATCCTGTAAGCAGATTTTTTACCGACGCCGGGCAGACGCCGGAACTGCTCCGCAAGCCTCTCGATCGGTTCGATATAAAGCGACGGAGACATCGTCAGAACAGCCCTCCGGGCAGCCCGAGACCGCCCGTTATCTTCTGCATTTCGGCGGCGTTCGTGTCGTCGACCTGCTTTATCGCCTGATTTACGGCGGCGGTGATTATATCAGCGAGCGTCTCGACGTCGTCGGGGTCTACGATCTCCTCAGAGATTTCAAGATCAGAGATGACCTTCTGCCCGCTTATCTTGAGCTTTACCATGCCGCCGCCTGCGGAAATGTCATAAACTCTTGCATCGAGCTCCTCCTGGAGCTCCTGCATTTGCTCCTGCATCTTCTGCGCCTGACGGATCATCTGGTTCATGTTGGCGGCGCCGCCGCCCGCGTTCGGTATCCTTGCTTTCATTTTGTGTCTGCCCTTCGGTGAGATTAGAATGTATCAAGACTGACAGGTCCGTCGGGGCCCTTGTCAAACGAGAGCGATATAATAACGTCGTCCTCCGGGACGACGCGCCCTTCAAATATCGTGAACAGCTCCGCGAAAAGGGGCTTATTATCGGAGCATATCTTTTCTGTAAACGGATTTGCGCATTCGATGACGAATTTGCCGCCCCGAGTATATCCCGTGATGAACTGACGGAACCCGTCAATAAATCCGTTTTTCTCGGCGGCGCGCGCAATAAGCTCGCTGAAATACGGTATTTTCGCCTTTGCGCCGGCATTTTCGGACTTTTCTTTTGCGGCGTCGTCGGTTTTTACTTCGGGCTCAGGTGCGGGGGAAGAGGGACCGTCCTGCTCGGGGTCCTTTGCTTTTTTAGCTTTATCCTGCTTTTTTGCGGCAGGAGCAATGACGCCGCCCGCCGCGATAAGCGCGAGCTTATCCTCGACCGATGCGATGCGGGAAAGCAGCGCGTCGTTTTCGAGCGAGAGCGAGGGGTCGCACATCCTGACGAGCGCAAGCTCTACGGCAAGCCGCTTTGAGCCTGTCTTTTTTGTTATTTCAACGGCGGTATCGTCAATCTGCCTGCAATGGTAAAGGATCTCGGGCAGGGAAAAGAGCCCCGCGGTCTCTTTGAGCGCCGCCATAGCGGTTTCGGAGATATCGAGAAATCTTTCGGGAGATTTCGCCGTTTTGAAAATGAGCATATCGCGGTAAAGCGAGGCGAGCTCATCCCAAAAAACGGAGATATCGCGCCCGGCGGCGGAAAGCTCGCTTACGGCGGAGAACAGCGCGTCGTAATCGCGGGCGGATATCGCCCTTGCGACTGAGGCGACGCGCTCGTATCCGAGCTTGCCGAAAACATCCGAGACGAGCGCCTCCGTGATCTTTTCGTGACGTCCGGCGCAGAGCTCGAGGTGCGATATCGCGTCTCTCATGCCGCCGCCTGAAATGCGCGCTATTTCTTCGAGCGCGCCGCGTTCGGCGGGGATGTCTTCCTGTTTTGTGATATATTCGAGCCTGTCGGCGATGACGGGGACCGTCAGCCTGTGAAATTCAAACCGCTGGCAGCGGGAAAGTATCGTTTCGGGCAGCTTGTGCAGCTCCGTCGTCGCAAGAATGAATATGACGTGCGCCGGCGGCTCTTCAAGCGTTTTCAGCAGCGCGTTGTACGCGGAGGGGGAGAGCATGTGCACCTCGTCTACGATATAGACGCGGTACCGCAGCTCCGCGGGGGTGAACACGACCTCGTCGCGGATATCGCGGATGTTGTCGACGCCGTTGTTGCTGGCGGCGTCCATCTCGATGACGTCGACGGCGGCGCCGGACAGTATACTGCGGCACGCGGCGCACTCGTTGCAGGGGTTGCCGTTTTTCGGATGCTCGCAGTTGACAGCGCGGGAGAGTATTTTTGCACAGGAGGTCTTGCCCGTGCCGCGCGGACCCGAGAAAAGATAGGCATGGGAAAGGGCGCCGTGCTCGACCTCGTATTTGAGCGTTGAGGTGACGTGCTCCTGTCCCGCAACATCGTCAAAATCGACGGAGCGCCACTTGCGGTAAAGCGCGAGATGCATTTTATATATCCCCCCTTTTGCAAAATAAAACGGGCTGCATTGTAAGACCATACACCCGGAATTCGAGCATACCCCCATGCGTGTTAAAAACGGCATCCGCTCGGGAAAGGCGCCCCCGCGGCACATCGAAAGGACCGCTTAATGCTGCTTGGTTCCCCATCTGACATGGTTCACGGCATCCGATTGCGCGGGACCCATCCTTCAGCGCGGACGCGCGCAGCGCAAGCCGCACGGAAATACCCCTCATCCCGGGGATCTGCCCCTGCATATAGCGGATTTCAGGTACAGGGCACCGCTGGCTCCCCGGTTCGTATGGTCTTACAATACAGCCCCCATAGGAGCATAGACGATTATATCACATAAAAAATGAAAAAGCAATACCCGCAGGGCTTCAATTTTTCCGTGCCGCAAACGCTTTTTCTCAATACCACTTGACAAATATTAAAGAATAAAGTATAATGGTATTTGTATGATTTCGCTTGAAAAACGAAAAGAGAAGCTGTAATGAACACGAATACTCTTTACATGATCAGATCCGGTATGGGGTCCATGTCAAAGGGACAGAAACGAATTTCAGAGTACATACTCGCGCATTACGAGAAGGCGGCGTACATGACGGCGTCAAAGCTCGGCGAGGCGGCGGGAGTATCGGAATCGACGGTCGTCAGATACGCGGGCGAGCTCGGGTACGAAGGGTATCCCGAATTTCTCGCCGCCCTGCGCGAATCCGTCAGGTCGATGCTCACCTCGGTGCAGCGCATCGAAATGACGGACGAAATGATAGGCGACAACGACGTGCTTGAAAAGACGCTCTCAGCCGACGTCGCCCGCATAAAAGCGACGATAGAGGCGAACCGCCCCGAGGATTTCGACCTTGCCATCGAAAGCATCGTCAACGCGAAAAACATATATATCCTCGGCGCAAAATCGGCGTCTATGCTCGCCGATATGCTCGCATATAATCTTGCGCTTGTATTCGACAACGTGCGCCACGTCGACGCCTCGTCGGAGAGCTCGGTGCTCGAACAGCTCCTGCGCATAGGTGAAGGCGACGTTCTTGTCGCGATAACGTTCCCGAGATATTCAAAGCGCACTGTAAAGGGAGTATCGTTCGCAAAGAACCGCGGCGCCGAGATCGTCGGCATAACGGACAGCGTATCGTCGCCGATAGCGCCTATGTCCGACAAAATGCTCTTTGCAAAGAGCGATATGGCATCGTTCGTCGACTCGCTCGTTGCTCCGCTTTCGCTCGTAAACGCGATAATTGTGGCGATAAGCCGCAAAAAGAAAGACGAGCTTGCTGACACGTTCCACGAGCTTGAGAGAATGTGGGACGAATACGACGTATTCGACAAGGATACATATAATGCCTGACGTTGCCGTCATAGGCGGCGGCGCGTCGGGAATGATGGCAGCCGGGACCGCCGCCGAAAGAGGCGCGCGGGTCACGCTTTTCGAGCGCAACGACAAGGTCGGCAGAAAGCTCGCCATAACGGGCAAGGGAAGATGCAACCTCACAAACGACTGCGATATCGGCGAGTTCATCAGAAACACGCCGAGAAATCCCCGCTTTTTATACGCCGCGCTGTCCGCGTTCGGTCCGTCCGACACGATAGAATTTTTCGAGGATCTCGGCGTACCTTTGAAACGCGAACGCGGCAGAAGAGTTTTTCCAGTATCGGACAAGGCATATGATATTGTTGACGCGCTGCGCGCATACTGCGTCCGGGGCGGGGTAAGAATTGAACACGCGCGCGTCCGCGCCGTTGAAACGGATAGCGAAAGCTCCGCCGTGCGCGGCGTCGTTCTCCCGAATGGTGTGCGCCGGTTCGACCGCGTTATCGTTGCGACGGGCGGACTTTCGTATCCTCTGACCGGCTCCGACGGAGACGGATACAGAATTGCCGACGAGCTCGGTGTCAAAGTCAACGAGACGTCGCCGTCTCTCGTCCCGCTCAACGCCGAGGGGCCGTGTCGGGAGCTTTCCGGGCTGACGCTGAAAAACGTCAGGTTGACGGTCACCGACGACGTCACTTCAAAGGATGTTTTTTCCGGGCAGGGCGAGCTTTTGTTCACGCATTTCGGGATCTCAGGCCCGCTCGTGCTTTCCGCATCGGCTATGATGGGAAACGGACAATATACGGCAAAGATAGACCTGAAGCCGGCGCTTGATACGGAAACGCTCAACACGCGCCTGCTTTCGGATTTTGAAAAATACAAGAACCGCGACATGATAAACGCCTGCGTCGACCTTCTGCCGCAGGCAATGATACCTTTTGTCCTCGCATCGGCAAAAATCCCCGGGCGCGAAAAATGCAATTCTCTCACGAGGGAAAAAAGGTTCGCGCTGATCTCGACTCTCAAGGCCTTCCCGATCAATATCACGGGTAAACGTCCCGTCGCGGAGGCAGTGATCACGCGCGGCGGCGTAGACACGAAGGAGCTTGACCCGAGGACTATGGAATGCCGGCATGTGCGCGGACTTTATTTCTGCGGCGAGATAATAGACGTTGACGCCTTCACGGGCGGATACAATTTACAGATAGCATTCTCCACGGGGCGCGCCGCCGGCGCGGCTTCTGCGGAGTAGAACGGAGGAAAAATGAATATAGCAATAGACGGGCCCGGCGGTTCCGGAAAAAGCGTGCTTGCGAAAAACATTGCGAGAAAGCTCGGACTTATATATGTCGACACCGGCGCGCTCTACCGCACGGTAGGGCTGAACGCGTGCCGCCGCGAGATCGCGATGGAGGACAAGGCCGGCATCGTCGCATCGCTCGAGGGCATCACGGTCGAGCTCAGATACGAGAACGGCGAACAGCACGTTTATCTTTGCGGCGAAGACGTCAGCGGGTTCATAAGAACGCCGGAGATATCGATGTACGCGTCCGCGGTCTCCTCGGTCCCCGAGGTGAGGGCGTTTCTCGACAGCACGCAGCGCAGCCTTGTCAGGCGAGGAGGCGTTGTAATGGACGGCCGCGATATCGGCACCGTTATAATGCCCGACGCGGACGTAAAGATATTCCTCTTTGCCTCTCCCGAGCACAGGGCGGAGCGCAGGACAGAGGAGCTACTGGCTCGCGGAGAAAAGGTTACATATGAAGAGGTGCTTTCCGATATAAACAAGCGCGACCGCGCCGACAGAGAGCGCGAGACCGCGCCCGCAGTCCCGGCGGACGACGCCGTGATGCTCGACAACTCGGGATTTATGCCCGAGGACACATTCGCCGCGGCGATACACATCATAAACGAAAAGACGGGCTCCGACTACGATGACGTTTTATAAGGTCATACGATTTCTTATCACGGGCATATTTCATGTCCTCTTCAGGATAAAGACGATCGGCGCCGAGAACGTCCCCGAGGACGGCGGCGTCATAATCTCTGCAAATCACACGACCGCGCTCGACCCGCTGATCCTTGCTGTCTCGACGAAAAGGCAGATACGGTTTATAGGCAAGGCGGAGCTTTTCAAAATTCCCGGCTTCGGCGCGCTTTTAAAGGCGCTCGGAGCTTTCCCCGTACATCGCGACGAGGGTGACGTCTCCGCGCTCAAAAAATCGCTTTCGATACTTAAAGACGGCGATGTGCTCTGCGTGTTCCCGCAGGGTACGCGCTGCCCCGGCGTCCCGGTAAAAGATACCGCGGACAAGGTAAAGGGCGGTGTCGGCATGATGGCAATGCGCTCCGGTGCATCAGTCGTCCCCGTCTACATAAAGACCAAGAAGAACCGCGTCCGTATTTTCGGGAAGACCGAGGTGATCTTCGGCGAGCCGATAAAAAATGACAGCTTCGGCGAATTTGACGGCCGCACGAAATACGCGGACGCCGCCGACTTTATCTTCGGGCACATCTGCGCTCTCGCGGAGAGCAGTGACGACGATTCCGCAAAAGACGGCGGACAGGAAGAGGGCACAGGCGAAAAATGACAGGCAAGCGGGAAGTCATAGTTACAGAGAGCTCCGGCTTCTGCTTCGGGGTCAGACGGGCGACCGAAACGCTCGAGAGGGCCGTTTCCGAAAAAAAAAGTGCGATTTACACCTACGGAGACATAATTCATAACCGTCAGTATCTTGACAAGATGGCGTCTTTGGGTGTAAAATCAATAAGTGTTGATTCGGCGGACGACATCGCTTTGCAGTCTACGGAAAAATCTCAGTCGACCGTCATAATCCGCGCGCACGGGATAACGAGGGCGGAAGAGGAAAAGCTCTCCTCTCTTGAGGCTTCAAACCCGTATTTCCACGTCGTCGACTGCACATGCCCTTTCGTTTCAAAGGTGCACCGCATTGCGGATACGGAAACTTCGGACGACACCGTTTTCATTCTCATAGGCTCGGCTTCTCATCCCGAGGTGCGCGGCATTGTGAGCTGGGCGCGCGGTGAATGCCATGTTTTCTCGTCCGAAAAAGAGCTTTCGTCGTATATCGACTCTCACGGAAAGGAAGCATGGGGAAAAAAGCGCATTATTCTGGCTGCTCAGACGACGCAAAAGCTCTCAGAATGGAATTTTTGCATAAAAAAAATTCAAAACCTATATACAAACGTCAAGATTTTTGATACAATATGCAGTGTTACGGAGAAAAGGCAGTCAGAGGCCGCAGAGATAGCGCCGAAGGTAGACGCTATGCTCGTTATCGGCGGCGCGCACAGCTCCAACACAAAAAAGCTCTATGACGTATGCCGCGAACATTGCCCGCGCACATACATGATAGAGACTGCAAACGATATTCCGACCGAGTTATTCGGAAGTACATATAAAATCGGAATAGCCGCCGGCGCGTCGACGCCCGACGGTATAATTGAGGAGGTTAAAACCAAAATGGCAGAACTCGAAAACAACAAATCATTCGAGGAGCTTATCGACGAGTCATTGAAAACTATAAATTCGGGAGATATCGTCACCGGTACCGTTACATCCGTTTCGGGAACCGAAGTGCATCTTGATATCGGCGGAAAAACCACCGGCATCATCACGCTCGATCAGTTCACCGACGACCCTTCGGCGAAGCTCTCGGAGCTCGTCAAGGTCGGTGACGAAATTAAGGCGTTCGTCATCAAGAACAGCGATATCGACGGCATCGCGATGCTGTCGAAGCGCCGTGTCGACTCCGACGCGGCATGGTTCGCAATGGAAGAAAAGGCCAGGGAAGGCGCAATAATCGAGGGCAAGATTTCAGAGGCCGTCAAGTCCGGTCTCGTGATGATGGTCGGCTCCGTGCGTGTCTTCATCCCGGCGTCCCTCTCGGGCGTTCCGAGAAACGGCGACCTCACCTCTCTCGTCGGAACGACGCAGAAGGTAAAGATCAAGGAAGTCGACGTGCGCGGCAAGCGCGCTTACGGCTCGATACGCGACGCGGCACGCGCCGAAAGACGCGCACGCGAGGAGGCGTTCTGGTCTACGGCGGAGATAGGCAAGTGGTACACCGGCACCGTAAAGAATATGACTGTTTACGGCGTATTCGTCGAGATTGCTCCCGGCATCGAGGGCATGATACACATCTCCGAGCTCACCTGGAAGCATATCCGTCATCCTTCCGAAGTCGTCTCCGTCGGCGATACGATCGATACTTACATCATAGACATGAACAGAGCAGATCACAGGATCTCGCTCGGCTGCAAGACCGAGGAGACGAACCCGTGGAGACTGCTGCATGAGAAATATTCCGTCGGCGACACCGCAAAGGTCAAGATAGTCAGCTTCACACCCTTCGGTGCGTTTGCTGAGGTCGTTCCCGGGCAGGACGGTCTTATCCACATTTCCGAGATAAGCCGCGAGCGCATTGCAAAGCCCTCCGACGTTCTCAACATCGGCGACGAGGTCGACGTCAAGATCATAGCTATCGACGACGAAAAGCAGAAGGTAAGCCTCTCCATAAAGGCTCTGCTCGAGCCCGAGGAGCCGGCTGCCGATGCACCTGCCGAAGCGGAGGCGCCCGCAGCATACAGCGACGTTGTTTACTCGACGGACGCGCCCGACGAGAGCATTTACTCTGACGACGGCGAAAATGCCTGACGGAATATAGCTTCATAGGGAAACATAATCAACATCATGTAAAAACGCCGAGCATTTTGATACAGGTGTTCGGCGTTTTTCACTGAAACTTTATTTTTAAAAACAGGAGTTGATCTCGAATTGGACGGCAGTCCTTTGCCGGGAGTTCTCGTTTTTATCATCTGTTTGCTCGGCTCGATGGTGTGTTCCGCCGTCGAAACTGCTTTCTCCCTTGTGAGCGGAAGCAGACGCGCAAAGATGATGAGCCTTGCCGAAGACGGAGACAAGCGCGCTCGCCGCGTTATTTCCGTTCTTGAGAGGTTCGACTCTGCGCTCTCGGCTAACCTGATTTGCAATAATGTTTTCAATATCGGCTGCGCGACTGCGGCTACAGTCATAGCGATGAGAGTTGGCGGCAGCGCCGCCGTCGCTGCGGCGACCGCATTGACAACGCTCATCGTATTCCTTTCGGCTGAGATGCTGCCGAAAAAATTCGCAAAGGACTGTCCCGAGCTTGTCGCATTGGCGTGCGCGCCCGCGGTGCTGTTCACCGTAAAGGCGCTGCGGCCGATAACGGCTGTCCTTACGGCTGCGACAAAGCTTGTGACGCGGCTGTTTTTCCGCGGGGCGAAAGGACAGGTCACGTTCACGGAAAATGAGGTGGAGGCGCTTATCGACACGGTTGCCGACGACGAGGCTCTGCCCCCCGAGCACGGCAGCCTTATCCGCTCCGCATACGGGGTGACGACGCTGCATGTCTCCGATATCGAGACAAGCTGGACGCATGTGAACAAGCTCCCGCTCGACGCCGACAGGGACACGGTCGTGTCGGTCGCGCGTTCCGTTCAGCATACGCGCTTTCCCGTTATCAAGGACGGCGTACCCGTAGGCGTGCTCCATATAAGAAAATATCTTCGCTCCTGTATCGAGAACGGACAGGCGGATATAGGCAAGGCGATGACGCCACCGCTCTTTCTTGACGGCGATATGCCGGCAGATCATGCCTTATCCGAGATGAGCCGAAAAAAGACGAGCCTTGCTTTCGTCAGGCGCGCGGGCGGGGAAGTGACCGGAATCGTCACGGTCGAGGACATTCTCGAATACCTCGTCGGCGATATGGAAGACGAAACCGACACGGAGGACAACGTATGATTCCCGTGTATGTTTCGGTCATCGCTGTTCTCGTTCTCTTTTCCTCTTATTTTTCAGGGACAGAGATCGCGTTCACATCGGTAAATTCCGGTCGCATATCCGAGCGGTACGAAAAGAAAAAAACGCGTTCGCTCAGATTTGCGGTTTGGTTTTTATCACATTTCGACGATATGCTGGCGACGATCCTTATCGGCAACAATATCGTCAATCAGGTCGCCTCATCGCTCGCAACAGTCATTGTTGTTGAGCTCCTCGGGGACGGATTCTCGTGGGTCGCAACGCTCGTGATGACGGTAGTCATACTCGTTTTCGGTGAAGTGCTCCCGAAATCCATAGCAAAATCGCAGTCGGAGAAGTTCTGCGTCGCGGCGGCGCCGCCGCTTCGCGCGCTTTCCGTGATTTTCTATCCCGTAATAAAGCTCGTCAATCTTCTGATGGATGCGCTGTCGCGCCTTTGGGCGCCGCTCGTATCCGAGGAAGCCCCGATATCCGAAGGGGAGCTTTCGTCCGTTATGGACATTGTTGAAAGCGAGGGCGTTATAGACGGGGATCACACAACGCTCGTAAAACGCGCGATAGATTATAAGGATATCTGCGCATACGAGATCATCACGCCGAGAGTAGACGTTGAGTATATAGACATAAACGACGACGAGGAAAGCATAATAAAGCTGGCGCTCTCGTCGGGGCATTCGAGGCTCCCCGTCTGCGACGGCGGCGCCGACAGCATTCTCGGGGTAATGCATTTGAACAAGCTCCTTTTCAGGCTCGAAGCCGGAGACCTTAAGGAACCCGGAGACGTTACCGAGTGCATACGCACGATGATGAGCCCGCCGATATTCGTCAGTAAAAGCACGCCTCTTCACGACGCCGTCGAGCTCATGAAAGAACGGCAGCAGCAGCTCCTGTTCGTTGTCGACCCTTACGGCGGCGTTATGGGCATACTCACGATGGAGGATGCGCTTGAAGTCATCGTCGGCGACATTTGGGATGAATCCGACGACGTTGTGCCCGACCTTGTAAAGACCGGGGAGAACGAATACGACGCGGGCGCGCAGCTCCGCCTTCGCGAGCTGTTTTCGGAGCTTGGGCTCGACCTTGATGCCGACGAGGTCGAGAGCGAATACACCGTCCTCGGCGGATGGTGCACAAAGATGATGGGACTCTCACCGCAAATCGGCGAGAGCTTCACATACGGTCCTTTGGAGTTCACGGTCAGAACGCTTAAAGACAGGATGCCGGACAGGCTGACGCTTAAAGTGAACGAGAGCGCGGACAAAAAGGACCGAACATAAGAAAAAACAAAAACACGGAGAAGAAAAAAGATGGGAAAAGCACAAAGAGCACGTCTCAAAAGAACCGAAGAACAGGAGCGCGCTCTTAGAGAGCGTGAAATGAAAAAGGCTGAGCGCCGCGAAACCATGAAGATAACGGCAATCGTAGTCTCGATACTTCTCGTCATAGCCATTATAGTTACAACGATATGCGTCGTTGTGAACATGGTAAAAAGCACCGGAAACTACCTTCGCAACAATGTCGGAGTTTACAGCGAGAACTTCGAGGTAAACAACGCTATGATGTCATATTTCTTCCGTGACACGGTTGCAACGACAGTACAGAACGGCCTTTCGCAGATGGGGATATACGCCACATATTACGGAATGATCCCCGACACGTCAAAGCCGCTTCGCGACCAGACGAATTCGGCAGGCAAAACGTGGTATGATTACTTCATGGAAGCCGCGGCAAACAATGTGTCAAGTATGCTTGTTCTGGCTGAAGCCGCAAAGGAAGAGGGCATAACGCTGACGGAAAATGAGACGAACCGAATCGACAAGATGCTCGCCGGTCTCAAGGCAGACGCTGAAGAAAACGGTGAGAAAGTCGAAGACGTTATCCATGAAAACTACGGTCTCGGCGTCAAGGAGAGCGATATCAGAGACGCGCTCGAAATCTACTATCTCAGCCAGAAATACTATTTCTACAAATACGAAGGCATCGAAGTTTCCGACGACGAGATAAAGGATTACTACGACGAGCACGAAGACGATTATTTTGTCGTCAGCTATAAGGTCTACACATTCTCGGCTCCCTCAGACGACGATAAGGACAGCGGCAGTCAAAAGCCTCAAACCTTGGCGCTTGAGCTCGGCACCGCAAAGTCTGCCGAAGAGTTCGATTCCAAGCTGCGCGAGCTTATAAAGGACAAATTCGACAAGGAAGAAGACCTTGACAGCGCTATTGAGAAAACGCTCACAGAGAACGAAACGCTTACCGCGGATTCAGAATACAGCGAATGGCTCTTTGATGAAAAGACGGAGGTCGGCAATACAAAGCTCATAACCTCCGACGACGGCGACGTTTCCGTGTATATGCTCACGGAGAAGAGCCATCTGAACGAGTCCCCCACCAAAAACGTTCGCCACATTCTTTTCTCGCTCAGCGATTATGAGACCGAGGACGAATGCAAGGCGGCGGCTGAGGACGCGCTTGCCGAGTACAAGAAGGATGCAAGCGAGGACAAGTTCGCAGAACTCGCTCTCAAGTATTCCTCCGACCCCGGATCATATTACGTCGGCGGGCTTTACAGAAACGTTGCCAAGGGACAGATGGTCGAAGAGTTCGAGGATTGGCTCTTTGACGAGGCTCGTAAGGCGGGCGACTGCGACATCGTCAAGACATCTTACGGCTACCACGTTATGTACTATGTGGGTGAGGGAAGCCCCGCGTGGGAAGCAGATGTTTCTGAAACGCTCCGCTCCGAAAAATACAGCGATATCGTTGAAGACCTGACCGAAAAGCACGAGGTCACGGTCAACGAAAAGAAGCTCAAGAACATCCCCGACATCTATTAAAAGGAAATCAAAAACAAATGTCCGAAGGCAAAAGCCTTCGGACATTTTTATAAAAGAATCATTTATTTTGGAGCATCTTAGATTTAAAGAAAACTATTCTTTAATTGGAATCATGTTTTTGCACTGATTTGTTTCATTATAATAATTGGTACAACCATAAAATACATCACCATTTGTTTTGTTGAACTTTACAATCATATAGCCATCGGAACATTTCGGACATTTGAAAATATCATGTTTATGAACTTTGTCATTTGTCATAAAATCGCAAACTTCAGCTTCATTGGTGCAGATCCAAAGATTAAGTCCATAGTTTTTATTAAATTCATATTTTAGAGGGAAACCGCATACCGGACAACGCAATGAAAATAAATCGACAGTCTGCATATTGATTTTTTCATCATGCGGTAAATGATAGTCTTTTATAAGTTCAATAAGAAAACGTGACGGTTTGTTTTTCGGAGTTGCGATATAAACTCTATTCTTAGTTCTTGTCATTGCAACATAGAACAATCGACGTTCTTCCGCAAAAGGCATACTTGTATCCTCATATGTTACGAGTTTCATAATTGGATCGTCTTCAATTTGGCATGGAAATCCGAATTTTCCCTCGAACATATTAAGTAATATGACGTTATCATACCCCAAGCCCTTAGAACTGTGTGCCGTCATAAAAGTAATGTTTGCTTGCGGATATTTTACGCTTTCAACTTGATTGCCGTATCCCTGTTTAAAAAGTCCTGTTTTACAGAGCTTGTATAAATCGAACCCGTATCTTCCAATCAAAAGTATGGTTTTTTTATCACCGAACTCGGACAATATCTTCCCGATGATCTCTTCGACTTTATCTGCCAAATTTTTCATTGCTCTTGATGAATCGTCAAAAGATTCGATCACTATCGGATTTTCAAGGCTTTTTGGCGAAATCAATTTCTTCTTGATTTGAGCAGTGTTCTTTTGTACAAACCCTCCTGCGATATCGATTAACTCCTGTGAGTTCCGATATGTGTGCGTTATTTTTAATTCTGTTCCAGTACCCATTAACTCTAAGAAACGAGTAAATAAAGTGATATCCGAACCTGAAAAAGCGTATATCGACTGCCAGTCATCGCCAACCGCAACTACTTTTGCATTTGTTATTTCTGACAATTTTTTCGTCAAATTAAATCTTTGTCGTGCAATATCTTGAAATTCGTCTATTATAATATACTTGTATGGAAGTTCGAGATTCTGCCGTTCTATCTCTTGAAGATAGAAATGAGCGTCATTTATCATATCGGCAAAATCGATTTGATTTTGCTGCTTCAATACAGACTGATAATGCTGATATACTTGTTCTGCAATATCAAGAAATAATAATGTCCTCGGGTTATCAGTTTTTTTTCGCAGAAGTGCAAACCCTCCCTCATTATAGCCCGTTGTTTTATATTGCTCGATAAATTTCATCATAAAGCATATCAGTTTGTAGATATATTTATCCTTTCCAGTCTCAACAATTTTCTTATATACTTCCTCAAGATTCCGAGGCTTAAACACAAATCCTTCCTGCAACAGCACTTCTTTTAAATGGTCTAGAAGCGGTCTTTTGTCGGTATACATAGACCATGTTTCAAGAAGTTTTGTTTTATGCGCTCTGTGCCATTCTCTTTTGTCTTTAATATGCTTCTTATATTGATTAATTTGCTTAGGGGTAAAAATACTGTTATATCCGCTCTCTGTTAGGGCATAATGCTCCAGCCATACGGAATGTTCTCCCTGAGATATATAGAAGTCAGGTGTATATTTTTTTCTGTTTGATGGCGAGCCAAAGGGATAAACACGCTCATATTCATAATCAAGTCCGTTTAAGTAAAGAAAGTTGGCAATTTGCACTTCCTGAACCGAACGAAGATACTCTCCAGTTATTGTTTTAACTTGTTTTGAACGTTGATTTTCAACTTTTTTTAAATATTCACCGAGCCCGCTTTTCAAGGTTTCATAGTCCTGAGAAGCCTTATACAGATGATATTCATTGAGATTCTCGAATTTGAAAACATCGTCTGAAAGATCAAAATAATATCCGAGAAACAAAACAAGATTCCGCATAAGGGCCTTATTATTAAATATGCTTTTTTCGAGCATATCAAACACGATTTGATATGATGAAAAATTGACTTCAGGCGGTTCAACAGAAAACTTTTTCACAATATCAAATGCAAAAGCATGAAAAGTACAGATTTTTGCAGGAATTTGCAGCCCCTTGTTTATACGGTCACGCAACTCACCAATGGCCTTATTAGTATAGGAGATTACTATTATTTCCTCCGGATTGATGTGCTTCTTTTCTACAAGATATTTTACCTTTGCAGCCATTGTGGTTGTTTTTCCTGCACCTGCGCCTGCAACAAGCAAGCAGTAATCATCGTCTGTAATAACCGCGCGGCGTTGTTCTTCATCTAAAACAATATTTGGATCAATATTCGTAAGAATGTGGTCAAAATAATCTTTTTCTCTTTCAAGCGTTATGTCTACATAGTTAGAATTATGCGTAATTACATCCGCATCTAATGTGTTCATTTTTCTCAAAAAGCTTTTCAAACTTTCAATGTCTATACGCAAATTTGATGCATTGTTGCAAACGTACTGATATACCATTTTGTTTTTAAGTGTAATAAAGTAATTCCCATATGTATCATTAATTCTAATCTTTTCACGGCTCGTAATATAATGGTCCGCACCAAAAACGAAGCAATAATCCCGATCGAATGAAATTAATATATTCCCGAGATTTGAATAATCAATATTATCGGTTGCTTTATCGACATTTGTAACTTTAAAATACGCAGAGGGGAGACCGCAATATGGACAGGATTCAGCTTTATCTGATATTTTATTTTTGCACTCAGGGCAATTAATTAAGCTCATGCGAAAACTCCTCTGAGATGATTTTCGTTTGATAGTAAAATATGGTCGTATAAAATTATATCACTTTAACAGAATAAAATCAATATATCATTATTGTGTAAATATTAATATGTTGGCTTCCAAAAAAACAAGCGTCCGTCTTCAGCTGCAACTGAAATGTTCAGCAGCCTAAAACGGGCGTTTGTTTTTGTGATTATGATAGGTTATTTGTTATGTTATCCGCATGATATCTTTATATTCCTGTCGTTATTCTGTCCACACCAGTCATCCCTCTTTAACAAAGACGGTCATTTCTCCTTCGCCGCGGTTTGCCCACGCGTAGTAGGGGATAAACGTCAGCTTCGTCTGCCTGCGCGCAGGCGGGGATGAGCGATAGAGCAGGTTGCATCCGTCGTCGACGGCGACGGTGCCGTTTGCCGTAAGCTCTACTATGCCGCCAAGCTTATCGGGGAGACATTCTTCCGAAAACGCCGAGCTTGGCGGAAGAGATATACCGGCAAGCGGCGTCTCGTTGTCCGCTTCCTCAAGACAATAAACGACGGGTCCTCGCGCGACGGCGACCTTGCCCGCGTCGTCCCTGACGTTCAGATTGGCGTAAACGCGTCTCGGAGAAACGTCGAGCGTAAGCATAACGGTGTCGTCGCCGCTCCATGTGCGTTCGAGCATAAGATATCCGCGGCATGTTTTTGCCGTCACGGGCTCGCCGTTTATCTTCAGGGAATACTTGTCTGCGGAGAAATGCGGGACACGCAGCGCAAGCGTGTAGTGCCCGGCGGACGGCATTATCCTGATCTGTCCGCTCTTCGGATAGTCGGTTTTGAATTTGAGCGTTATATCAAGAGATGAAAGGGAAAGATCATACTCGCCTGCCGAATAAAGCTGCGTGTAGACGGTGTCGCCGTCTATTGTGAAGAGATATTTTCCTATGCCCGACAAAAGGCGCGCAAGGTTCGGGGGACAGCAGGCGC
>CANQYV010000002.1 GCA_947628165.1 uncultured Clostridia bacterium
GCGCATTTCTATCTGAAGCTTGAAATATTTTTTGATATCGTTATATACCATCTTCAGCAGCTTTATAAGCGAATTCATGTTGTCATATGCGCTGTACACCGCAGACATTTTTTCGTATACGCTGTCGCCTTCATAAGCCACCTTAAGTGCAGAATATGTGCCGAAAACATATGAATATCCGCGCAAAGGCTTATCGTCCGTCAGGTTATGGAAAAGCTCAAGGAGCTGACTGCTGTATCCCGGCACGGATATATATACTTCAAAATCGTCCCCGCGCTCTTTATCAAACCATCCTTTTTGACACAGTTTTCTTATCAGGAATCTGGCACGCCCCGAAATATCCCGCCGCTCCTCCTCGTCGATCTCTTCCTCGTCGAGGATCATATCGCAAAGCTGCTGTTCTAACTTTCCGCGGATCATTGAATAAAGTGTATCCTCGGGAAGCTTCAGATTGTCCTGATATGCGGTGTACAGAACTCCGAGGGCATCGGCGTATAATTCTTTGTTGGGAGATGACAGAACAGAAAAGAGCTCGTGTGGAATTTGTTCAAACAGTTTCATATACAATACCGTCTGCGGTTTTTATAATTATATAAGACAAAATGACAGTTCTTTTAACAGTATACCATAAAAACCGTTGGTTTTCAACCTACAGGTGAATACAAGGATAGCATAGGGGTACTGTCAAGCATTTTTGTTCCCGTATTTTTGCGAAAAAATGTATCTTATCTTTAGCAGATAATACTTGACTAATGATGTGGAACGATATTGCTGCTTTGAGACAGCATGCTTTTGATATAATACAAATATACATCCCGAACCTGTTTGTGCCGAACGCACGGACGGGGGCATTTTTACATCATAACATTGCGTTTACCGCATGTCCTTCAGATATTCCGCACACTGCTTTTGCAGTCCGGAAATATATCGCTTGAAGAAATCGCCGATATAATCGGGGTAAAAATAGCACAGCGTATCAAGAAAGCCATCGATATGATCCTGCGGTATCTGCTGTATGCGTTCAAACGGTTCGAGGAACAGGCGTGAGCAGTTCGGATCTTCTTTGAGGCATTGTTTAAGGCAGAAGTCACAATTGGATCTGCTCATTGTTTCATTGAAGTTCAGTGACAAAAGCGATTTTTTTTGTCTCGGCGTTCAGATTCGTGCCGTCTGTTTCAAAATTCACACCGGCAATGTCGAGAAAACGGTTCGATATGGGAAAGGCGTCAGTCGTATCAATACGGTATATCTTTTTGTCGTCTGCAAGAAGTATTTCAACGCCATCTCCCTCCCATGTCATCGCATAAAGTCCGTAAAAGGCGAAATATTGCTCCCGGTTGACTGCCGTCTCCCGCACAACTTCATAAGAGGGATTTTCTTCGACAACATTCAGAAAGCGTTCGCCTATCACATATTCGGTCCTGAAGCGTTCGAGGTCTTTGTCGCTTTCAATACGGAAAAGGACGGCGTCGGGCATGCTGTAGCCCATTTCCTGAGCTAGCTTTGTATATACAAATTCGTTGCATGCACAGTCCGTATAGCAGTGCTTGACAAGATAGCGCTCTTCCGCATTCCGCTTGTTTTGCGCGAGAAGGAGGCTCCCGCTGTCGCCCGATGTGCTCGGAATGTCCGAAAAAACAAAATCCCCGACGGAGACGGTATCTTTTGAATCGCATGCAGGTTTATTTCGGTTCTCCTTTTCCTTTGATATGAATCGCATGCGTTTTAGCGATTCGTTATAAAAATCAAACATGATCGCTCCTTTCCGTTGTCTGTCGGCGAAAAGATGACTTTCAGTATTATTCCCGCCTGGATCTGTAATATAAATTTCGGAATATCGTCATATGCAGTCAGCTTTTGTCAAATTGCGGATAAGATATTTTAACATGAAAAAGCGGTTTATGTCAACGCGTGAGACGAGACTGTCGGATCTCGATAACGGCAGATTGTTCTCGGCAGAAGAGGTCGAACCCGAAATGAACAGAGACTAAATAAAGGATATCAAAACTCAGCTTGAAGAAAACGACGAACTGGGGTCTGTTGTCCTGTGCTTTACAGCGGCGCAAATTTTGACGGCAGCCAAGCACAAAAAATGACTGTTACCGACGCATATCAGCAATACGGACTTGCTTTCAACGCTCATCTCAAAAAATCCTTGTAAATGCCGATACAATTTATCTCAGTAAAATTTTTACAAATTTGATTCAAAACCGTGGGTCGCGGGTGTGAAGCTTGCGAAATAGTGCCTCACTCCCTGCCCCTGTGAAAAACGCCTTAGAATCGGGAGATTCCAAGGTGTTTTTCGTTTTTATTTTGTGCGAACTGTCACATTGCCAGGTCGGGCACATTTTGCTCAAAAGCGCCGATTGCAGTGTGGCGACAGCGGAGTTTATACCATTTGTTTCTAATGAAGTAGATATAGCCAATATAAATTGTTTGATCTGTGCTTTATATCTGATACTACTACGCTTGCAGATTGAACATTTGAGCGTACTTGCCGTTCTGTTCAAGTAACTGCGTTCTCACAGTCATTTTGTCAGCTTGTCTGCCTGTCAGCCGCGGAAGCCGCGCCAGTTTTCCTTGAAATCGGACAGCTTTTCGGCGAGCGACAGTATCGGACAGATGAGGAGCGGGAGCTTGTGATCCGCCAGGTGGCTGTAGATGTCGAGCCTTTCTCCGGTCCCCGCGTCGGACGCGCCGATGTCGACCGTGGTTTTTGCCGCGAGTCTGTACTTTACCAGCAGGTCGAGCGCGCGCTCTGCGTTTTCCTCCGTGATCCCACATTTTGCGGCGACGGACGACGACGTGTAGGATGTGCCGCCGTTTGTGATCTGATATTTCATGATCAGCCGCACATCCGGGTCTGCGAGCGCAGACAGAAATCCCGCGGCGCCGTCGGAGCAGAGAAGCTTTTCCGACGTCTCATTGTCGGCGATGTAAGAAAGCGCCAGGTCCCCGTCGGCGTAGACGCCGCCGCGCGTCATCGAAACGAATCCGGTGTGATAATCCCGGTGTTCGGCAAGATGCTTCTTTACTTCATCTGTATTCGCGTTTGATGATCCGTCCCACGCCCACATAGTCTCGATCACGGCTTCGTAGACGGCATCCGGCGTTTCTTCGATCGGTGCTGCCGCTTTCCTCGGCTTCGCTTCCGCCGAAAACAGCTCGTCGATCGAGACGTCAAATATCCCGGATATGATCGGCAGCAGCACGATATCGGGCATCGTCACGTTATTCTCCCACTTTGAAACGGACTGTGAAGACACTCCGATCATGTTCGCGAGCTCCTCCTGCGTCATTTTCCTCTCGCGGCGCAGCTCCGCAATCTTTTCTCCTATGCTGTACACGGCAAATTCTCCTTTGATATTTTGTTTCGTTGTTTCGGTCGACCGTGACTTTATTTTAGCGTATCGCCGGGGAAAAGTCCATATACGGTTCGGCGAGCGATCCGCCCAAACGGAGAGAGGAGTTATTGTAAGGCGAGCGGGTTTATGCGCGCGATATGCCGGGGAGGCTGCAAGGATAAACGAATGGCAAAATTGACCGACGTGAATTGATGTGGGTGGAAACTATGTGTCACCTTCTTTATATGAAATGCAGAAATCCTGAAGGAAATGAAACGCCCCCTTGTTAGACATTATATCACATCGTCTAACTTTTGGGGTGCATTTCACCTTGTGAAAACCGCAGCGCGGAGCCGCAGAAAGCACGGCATAATGACAAAATTGATTTGACAAATACGAGGCAGTCTGATACAATAATTTTACAATGAAATTGTTTTAAGTTCATTGACGAAGCTTGAAGGCGGACGCAATTTTATTCAAAAACCGCTTCGAGATTTCGTGTTTGACTTTGTTTAATAGATGAGAGGACAGGGGGGGACGGCATGGAAGATTACGGGTACAAATATTACAGTGACTTTCTTTCCGGCGACCCCTGCGGCTTTGAGCAGATCGTAAAGTGCGAGGCGAACGTTGAGGAGGCAGCTATAACGCGAAGAAAGCCCTCAGAGCCGTTATCATAAAAGGGGGGAGCAAATATGAAATCTTACGAACAGGCGCTGAATGAAATCTATTCAAAGGCTGACGAAAAGCTGTTGCAAATAAACAAGCGCAAGCAAAGGACAAGAAAAGTTCTTTTGACAATTGCCCCGATATGTCTTGTGCTGATCATTGCCTCATCCGCCTTTATAGGTTTAGGTATCGGCAGAAAATCTCCGCATGCCGACAACGACACGATGAATAATGTATCGAATAAGGATGAATCGTCCGAAAACGGAGCGCAAAACGACCCGGCTGCAAATGAAGCTCCGTTTTTCCCCGACGCCAACGGTGCGGAGCCGAGCATTTATCCCGGTGCATGGAGAAAAATGAACGCAGTTATTGTAAAATGGGGCGAACAGAATGATCAAATCCGGAGCGAGTCATACGGTCAGTACGCACAAAATGAAGGAGAAAGCTATACGGTAAAATATGTCGGCGTTGACGTCGAATTTTTAAAAGTATATTCCGATACGATGAGAGAAAGTCTCGCTCCGGATGTTGAAAAGGCGATCGGTCAGACGACATATCTTTTGATACCGGAATATTGTCTTGACAAAATAAACGCAGGCGATGCGGCGCTTGTTTTTTTAGACGTGATTGCAAATGTAATAAATCAGGGGCCCGATGGCGCGTCATCGACCGCCGTCCCCCTGCTCGGCGTTCGCTGCGGCGGCCTCATTGCTCCCGGTCAGTTTGCTGCGGCGCCCATTTTTGATATTTCAGACGGCAAAGTGTCGGTTACGGATGATGCTTATAAAAAGGATCCGCAGAACGGCGAATACTGTATGGAGGTAATGAATTATCTGCGCGACGCAAACAAATGTATGGAGAAGGACGGCGCCGTAAAAACAGTTATATTTGAAAACGGTGCAGACATAGAGGGACTGGCGGAATTATTCTCTTATGTGTGCAATAAATAATTGATAGCAGGTTCGTCAGCTGACCCGTCAGGCTGTTCGATACCGCTTGCAGGTGCAGACGCGAACGGCTGCCGCGAACGGCAAATACGCCCCGCTGCATGAGCAGCGGGGCGTATTTGATATGCGTTGCGGGAATTTCAGACAAGCGTGTTCATCAGTACGCCGTCGACGTATGCGTCTGCGTATGAACCGTTGAAAACGATCGTGATGTGATGCCAATACTCGCTGTCATAGCTTGCGGCGGCTTGGCCCTGAGTCATTCTTTCGTTGCTGCGCGTTGGCTCGAAGGCGTTTACCGAGTTGCTCCATCCGCCGACATTGTACATCACATAGTTTGTGTCATCCTGAAACGCGATGTAGATTATGCATCCTTCGGCGCCGCTGTCGATGTGAAAGTCCACGTCAAGCGTGTAGTTTTTCCATTTCTTGCTGCCGATAAAACCGGACAGGACCAACATCGCGCCCGAAGAAGATGATGAGGAATTGCTCAGTATTCCGTCATGGATGCTCCAATCCTCCCATGCTTTGCCCGTATCCCAGCTGCCTTCGCAATTCACTTTGGGAACGAAATCACTGATGCTGTTCGGATCCGAAAAATCGTTTGCGTAGAGGACATCCCCGTTATTCGACCTTACCTGAAGATTGTCAAACGAATTTGCCGTATTCCAGGAGCCGACGCCTACGCTGCCGTAGAGATCTTCCGCCTTATCGTCCTTTTCGGAGGACGGCGACACCCATATCTCGAACTCGGCGATGTTGCAGTAATTTCCGCGCGGCCCGACGTAACGTACATAACGCACCGGACCGTCAAGCTTGACGGGGATCGTTTCAAATTTACTGTTCGTGCGGCCGGGGGGTATCGTATGAACTGTCGTCCAGGTCACGAAATCATTTGAGACCTCGAATATGCCTCCGACCATACGCTCGGGAAAACCTTTTCTGTGACTGAAACGTATGAAGGCGATGTTGACGGGTTCGTCAAATTTGACTCCGACATAGCCTGTTCCAAAGCTTCCGTCTCCGGGGATACCTATCATATCGGTGTCGGCGTTCGGATATTCCAAAAACTCATCGCAGAGATAATATGTACCCAAATCGAGGTCGAACGCCGCCGCCGCATTGTTGGTAGGATTTGTCCATGTGCCCTTGCCGTCGTGGATGATGTGTCCTTCGTCTACAGAGACATATGTCACATCCGGTCCCGGAGCACCTAAACCGCCGTCCTTGACAGACGCGGGAATAACTTTGCCGTTGTAAGGATATTTGTTTTGGTCTCCTACCGGCTCGGACGCGGAGGACGGCAGCACCCATATCTCGATCTCGGCGATGTTGCAGTAACATTCGCTCGGCCCGACGTAACGCAAATAATTTACCGGACCGTCGAGCTTGACGGCGAACGTTTCAAATTGGGCTCTCTTTGGAACATCGTTGACAGTATAAATTTCCGTCCAGGTCTCGAAATCATTTGAGACCTCGAATCTGCCTCCGACCATGCGCTCGGGCACATCTCCTCTCGGGCAGTAACGGATGAAAGCGATATCGACGGGCTCGTCAAATTGCACGCCGACATAGCCGGTTTCAAAGCTTCCGTCTCCCGGAATGCCTATCGTATCGGTGTTCGTATATTCGTTTTTCTCATCGCAGTCATAATATGTACCCCAATCGAGGTCGAACACCGCCGTTGGATTGACGCCGGGAAAATCTCCCCAAGTACCCTTTCCGTCGTGGATAACGTGATCGTTATCAACAGAGAAATATTGCGCATCGGGCCACGGGGCGCCGAGACCGCCGTCCTTGACGGACGCGGGGACAACGTCGCCGTTGTAGGGATAGTTGCCGGGAACTCTTTCCTGCTCGGACGTGTCTTCGCCCGATGATGCCGTACCGTTCGGAGACTCTTCTGTGCTGCCTCCGTGCTTCTTCGGTATCGCGAGCCATATTATGATTATAACTGCGATCAGCAAAAGAACAGCCGCGCAAATTATGATCGCAACAGGCGGCTTCTTTTTGGACTTATCTTTCGGGGGCTCCTGCTTTTTTTCCTTCGGGGGCTTCGGAGGCTTCGGGGGCTCCTGCTTTTTCTCCTTCGGGGGCTTCGGAGGCTTCGGAGGCTGCTGCCTTTTCTCCTTCGGGGGCTTCGGGGGCTGCTGCTTTTTCTCCTTTACCTCCCTCTGCAATTCCGGAGAGCTTGACGACCCGGCAGTCGTCGGGATCCCGGACGCGTCGGTTGTATCTGTCGTCGTCTGTATCTCGGACTTGTCGTGCGTATTTTCGGTCTGCGGTATCGGAGGAGTCTCCGTTTCTTTCGGGGGCTCTGATGTTTGCGGCTTTTTCGGCTCCTCGGAGGCGGTCTTCAGGACAGCCCCCGAAACAGTTTTGCCGCCAGAAACAGTTTTGCCGACAGAGAACCTGTGCCTGTCGCGTCCGCGTTTGCCGTCGTCTGCGGGATAAAGCGCCGCGTGGAGCTCCTTCATAGACGCAAAACGCTTGTCAAGGCGCAGCGAAAGTCCGCGCAAAAGCGCCGCCTCCCGCGCCGGCGATATATCGACGCCGAGCTTGCTCGGAGGTATGAGCTTGTCGTCGAGACTGCGCTCCATCGCATAAGGGGGAATGATTCCCGTGAGGCAGTAGTATATCGTCGCGCAGAGCGAGTAAACGTCCATTGCGGCGTTCGGTTCCGACTGCGTATACTGCTCGGGCGGGGCGTATCCGTGCTTCAGCGTCAGCGTCAGCGTGCCCTCGTTCTGCGTCGTATCCTTCGCGCAGCCGAAATCGAGGAGCCTTACGCTCCCGTTTTCCATCATAAGGTTATCGGGCGAGATATCGCGGTGGATAAGCCCCATTTTGTGCATCTCGCCTATCGCGGAAAAGACGGGCTCGATCTCACCGAAAAGCTCATCCGGAGGGATCCTTCCGCCGTGCTGCTCGACGAGCGTTTTGAACGTCGCGCCGTCAACATATTCCATCACGATATACGCCGTGTTGTTCGTTTCGAAAAAGTCCCTGACACCGACGACGACGGACTGCTTATCCATTTTTGCGAGCGCGCGCGCTTCGTTCAGGAAGCGCTGCTTGCCGCGCTCGTAGCTTTTGCGCGTCGGCCCGACAAAGCTCGTCACTTCGTTTGACGACGCGTTGTTGCGTGTCGCTCTGTCAACGGGGTAATATTCCTTGATCGCCGCCCTGAGCTCGAGGTTGAGGTCACATGCGATGTATGTTATACCGAAGCCGCCCTCGCCGAGAACGCGCCCTATCAGATATCTGTTCTGAAGGATAGTCCCCGGCGGCAGATGGTGCGGCGACGGCACATAGTTGCCTGCGGTCAGCCCGCAGGACGGACATACGTCGTCGTTCCTCAGCAAGCTCATGCAGTATGGGCAATACCGTTTTTCCATGCGCTGACTCCTTTGACCGGCTTTTGTTTATTCCTGTGCTGCAGTACCGGCATCACACTTGTTTTTTTCGGCATAAGCATTTGGCGCCGATCGTCAAAATCTGCCGAATATCAGTACGATGAGCACTATCGTCGCTATGATCCCAAGCGCGATCAGAGCCGGCGTTTTGTACTTTTCCCAGGCCCCTTTACCGGACATGCCTCCGAACGGCGTTTTAGGCGGGATGTGAGCGCCGAAGCCCGACTCGGACGCGGCGGACGCTGTTTCCGGTCCCGCAGTTGTCGGCCCGACGGAGGAGGAGTCCGTCGCGTGCGGCGCCGGACGCAGGCACAGCTCGGCGTAAAATTCGTCGATGTTATGCGTCCGCTCGGTCGGTTGGAGCGCGCTGCCCTTCATTATCGCCTTGTCTATATATTCGGGAATATCGATCCCGAGCGACGATATCGGCACCATCGGGTCCGCCTTGCCGCTCAGTATCGCGTATGACCTCTCGGTCGCCGCCAACGGCACGCGGCCTGTGAGGCAGTAGTACATCGTGGCGCAGAGGGCGTGAAGATCCGTTGACGCGTTCTGGTCATGGCGCGTATACTGCTCGATCGGCGCGAAGCCGGGCTTTAACGCGACCGTCATGCTGCGTCCGTCCTCAACGGAGCGCGCGCAGCCGAAATCGAGGAGCTTCAGCTTCCCGTCCGGCATCAGCATGATGTTGTCGGGCGCTATGTCCCTGTGTATGACGCCTGCCGCATGGATTTTCGAGATGCTCTGCATAAGGGGCATGAACAGCTCGAGCACACGGCCGTAGTTCATGGGGCCCGATTTGCTCACCACGTCCTTGAGCGTTATGCCGTCAAGGTATTCCATAACGATATACGCCGTGCCTTTTGCGCGGAAGAAATCCATAACATGAACGATCCCGCTCACGTCGCCAAGCGCCCGCAGCATACTCGCCTCGCTCAGAAAGCTGTCTCTGCCGCGGTCAAACGCGTCGATCTTCTGCGCCGCGGGGCGCACCTCGCCGCCTTCGAGGCGGTTCGGGCTGCACATCGCGGGGAAATACTCCTTGATCGCGACCTTTGCCCCGGAGACGAGCTCGCGGCCGATATAAGTTATACCGAAGCCGCCTTCTCCGAGGGCGCGCCCGAAGAGGTAGGAGCGTCCGCCGCTCTCGCTTTTAAGCACAGAGCCCGCGGGCATGTGATGGCTCTCGTTTCTGACGGAGGGATTTTTTCCGCAGCGGGGACACACCGTATCGGTGCTTCTGAGCTCCTCCATGCAGCAGAGGCAGAATGCTCCTGCCATGTTACTGTCCTCTCTTTATGTCGATGACGAAGCTCTCCTTCGGCGAACCTATGTAGAAGGTGTCGCCGGCGTGGAGCTCGATTGGCTCCTTCGCCGCGAGCTTTCTGCCGGGCGCGATGAATGTGCCGTGGGACGAGCCGAGGTCCTCAATGTAGAGCTTTCCTTCCTTCACGGACAGCGCGCAGTGCTGACGGCTGATGCCGGGCGTGCCCTCGGGCACGGGCAGGTTGCAGGAATCGCGGTCGCGTCCTATGACGAGCGGCTGATTCGTGCTGATGTAGACGCGCTTTCCGTTGAGAGCGCCGCTCGTACCCTGAACGCGGAAGCCGGAATCGTCGCCGTTCATCGGCGCGCGCGGCGGCTCAGAAGGCACGGAAGCCGGCGAGGAAATAGGCGCGTCGGGAACCGGCGCTTTCTTTGACTTTTTGCCCGCGGCAACGATAATGATGACGACGACCGCGACGATCACGACGAGCGCCGCTGCCGCTATCAGGATTATGGGAACGATGCTGCCCTCGTTCGGGTCATATGTTGCATATTTGATGTTGTTCTTGTCGAGCAGCTCCATGATCTCGGTGGTACTGACCGCGTACTGCGTTGTTTCGGTCTCAACACCGTCGCTGCTGTATGTCGACATGGTGTTTATGCCTATGACATTACCCTCGGCAGTCACCATAGGTCCGCCGGAGTTGCCGTGCTGGAGCGTGGCGTCAGTCTGGACGCGGCGCACGCCCGTGCCCGCCTCGGTGACAAGGCGGCTGAGCATTCCGCTCGTGAACGATATATCGGAAAGTCCCCATTTGGAGGTCGGGTCGATTATGTAGCTGTCCGCAAGTCCCGGGAAGCCGAGCGCGTATACATGCGAACCCACCATATCCTCGTTCGGCTCAAGAAGCATGAGCGGTACGCGCTTGTCTGTCGGCTTGTCGATGCGGAGAAGCGCGATATCCCTGTGCTCGTCATAGGCGACGACATAGGCGTTTGCGTAGTCCTCGGAGTCGAAGAACACGCGCAGATATACCTTAATGCCGGAGTTTACGACCGTGCCGTCGTCAAGCTCGACATATATCGGCTCGCCGGAGTCAAATGCGAGAAAGTCCTCGACGACGTGGTGGTTAGTCAGAACATACTGAGGGTCCTCGCCCGGGGAACCGATGAAAAATCCCGAGCCGAAAGTGGCGGATTTTGCCCATTCGTCACCTGCTCTTGCGCGATTCTCAACTACAACGACGCCGTTTTTCGCGTCTTTGTACGAATTCACCCCGTTTGCGCTGCCCGAGGAGCATCCGATAAGGAGCATCGGGACGAGGACGAGGGTGCAGAGCAAAAATGCAAACAGTCTTTTTTTCATGTGATTGCTTCCTTCCTGTCGTAATGTTATGTTAGATTTCGAGTTATATTTCGAGCCATGCGGCTGCCGCCGTATTGTTGTCGTTGTCCTCGGGCACGCGCCGCGAGAGTATCTTTTTCATCGAGGCGATCCATTCGTCCGGAGACCTGGCAAGCCTGAGCTCCGACGCCATCTCCGCCTCTATGACGTATTCCCAAAAGCCGTCGGAGCAGAGCAGAAAGGCGTGACGACCCGGCGTGAGCGTCTCCGTCCCGGTTTCGATCGAAAGCTCGCTTTCGAGCCCGAGCGCGCGGAATATTTTGCTCCTGTCCGAGTGAAAGCGTATCTGCTCCTGAGTTATCTCACCGAGGAGGACCGCGACCTGCGAGGCGCTGTGATCGCGCGTCTGCGAGACGAGCACGCCGTCGATAAAGTGGTAAAGCCGCGAATCGCCCGCGAAAGCCCACGCTGCCTCGCCGTCCTTCAGCGCTATCGCTACGGCGGTCGATTTCATCTTGCACACGGGCGTCTGCATCGAGCATATCTTCTCGTGCGCCTCCATCAGCAGCTTTTCCAGGTGCTCGGGGTCCGCCGTGCCGTTCCATTTATCACAGACGAGCTCGACCGCGGTGCGTGAAGCGATATCTCCGCCGCCGTGACCGCCGAGACCGTCGCACAGTATCAGAAGAGTTCCGCCGCCGCGCTCCGCGATCCTGACGGAGTCCTCGTTATACGGCCTTCCGCCTATGTCGGAATAATATGCTGTCTCGATCAAAGCCCGATCCTCCAAAAAATCAGTTCTCCGGCGCCGATGTGCCGGGGACGTCCGTCTGCGCGGTCTTTGCCGGTACATCTGCCTGCGGCGCCGCGTGAGCATTTGTCACGGGAGCCTCCTCCGCCGAACATTCAAGTATCACGCCGGTATAGTTATCCTGATTGGGATAATTTTTCCCCGATATGATGGCGCGGATAAGCTCGGCTGCCTCTGCCGCCGGGTGCGCGAGCGCGCCCGTGAGCTCCGACTCGCTGACCGCGTTGTATATGCCGTCGCTCATCAGCATGAGCTTGTCGCCCGGACGCACCACTATAGGAGACGCGGGCATGTCGATATACCTCAGCTTTCCCATGCCGACAAAGCTCGTAAGGCCCGAGCCTTTTCTGTCCGTATAGACGCTCTGCAGCGTCTGCTCGCCGTTGACGGCGCCCAGCGCGAGCTCGTTTTTATAAATATGCTCACGGTTCAGCTGGAGAAGCTCGCCGTCACGGAAGAGGCATATGCGGCTGTCTCCGACGGACACGAAGGAGAAGCCGTTTCCGAGCAGATACCCCATTATGAGCGTAGACCCGCAGCGTTTGTAGCCGCTCGGACCCAAAAGCGCATCAACCGATGCCATCGCGCGCGACGTTAAGGCGAGCAGCGTCTGCTCGTGCGTTGTCGGGCTCCCGAGCTCCATGAAGCCGTCGAGCACCGCCTCGACTATCGCCCGGCTCACCTTGTCGCCGTTTGAGAGACCGCCCATGCCGTCTGCGACGACGGCAAGAATGCCTCTGTCATGCATCATGGACGTGTCCGACACCGCAAAGCAGTCCTGCTGATACTCACGCGCTCCCTGCTCGTGGAGCTTGCCGACGGAGACGC
This sequence comes from uncultured Clostridia bacterium, assembly GCA_947628165.1. Lineage (GTDB taxonomy): Bacteria > Bacillota > Clostridia > Oscillospirales > CAG-272 > DTU064. The sequence goes on from CANQYV010000002.1 coordinate 12,627, forward strand.
TCCTGACGTTTCCCGCCCGGGCGGAAGATGAAGCCGACACAGCAGCGGCGCGCCTGTTGGCGCGGATCAGACATACCGTCAGCACCACGGCCAAAAGGAGCAGCGCCGCCGTGACGGCAATCGCCGTCACCGTGACGGCGGGAGGCGGAGATTCCAAAAAGCTCTTTACCGCCTCGCCCGTCTCTGCCGCGCTGTCGGCGGCCTTCGTAACGGCTTCCGTAACAGCCTCCGTGACGGCTTCCGTGACGGCCTCCGTTGCCTTTGCCGCCGTCTCGAAAATTGTATTTGCCGCGGTCGTCTCCTCAGCCGTGCCGGTCGTGAGGAGCAAGTTGAAAAGCCTCATCGGGTCACTCCGCGTCGCTCCAGCTGAATTCTTCACCGCAGAGGGCGATGAATATGAGCTGTGTGTTGCCTATCGTTATGCGGTCGTGAGAATGGAGCTCCGTGCTGCCGCCCATTACGGGGACATCGTTGACCATGAGCACGTTTTTGCCCTGCTCGTGGGCGATATAGAAGCGCTTGAGCTTCGCGACATATGCGACCGCCGAGTCCTTTTCGGCAGAGATCGCCATGTCGCCGTTTATCACGATGTCGCCGTATTCGCGCCCGATGTAATTGTACCCCGTGTGGAGGCGATAGTCGGTGCCGCGGCAAGGACCTGCGAGCGCAACGAGCCAGCCTACGACGGGAGAGGGCACACCCGTCGGCGTCGAATCGTCAACGAACACCGTCTGGCTCATCTTCGCGCCGGAGGCCGGGCCGTCCATCATGTCCGGCGGCATCGTGAGGCCGCCCTGGAAGCCTGCGTCCATCACCGGCGCGCCGTTGTTTCCCGTCGGCGGCACCGTGGCTCCGCCGTAGGGGTCCATGGTGGGCTGAAAGCTCCCCGTGCCGCCGGCGCAGTAAGGACAGCTCTGGTACTTGTTTGCGTCGTAGAAATGGTGATTGGGACAACTGATGATTTTCTGCTTTACTTCTGCCATGAGAAAAATCCTCCGAAGGTTATTTTTTTCGGGTCGGAGCCGGTTGCGTGACCGTCTCCGACTCATTTAATAAAAACGGCATCGCCGCATTTATATCGTTACATGATGACGAGCTCGAACTGCACGTCGTTTCCGCCGAGGAAGAAGCGCGTACCGACCTGCACGGTGAACGGGTACTGCACGGGCAGCTTCCGTCCGTCCGAAAGAAATGTACCGTATTTGGAGCCGAGGTCCGTTATGACAGGCGAACCGTTTCCGAATTTCACCGAGCAGTGGCGCGAGCTGACGCCGGGCGTCGTCTCGGGAAGGCGTATCGAGCAGCTCATGTCGCGCCCGATCGTCACGCCCGCCGCGCCGACGGGATATGTGTGCCCCTGAAGCGGCCCCGCAAGGCACTTCACGCCGAGCGTTCCGCCGGACGGCGCGCCGCGGTATCCCGGGGCGGTCGTGTACTGTATGCCGCCGCCGTAAGCGTTAGGACCGGGAAAGCTGTTCTCGGCGAGCCATACGATCAAAAGAATGAAGCCGACGAGCGGGACAAACGCAAAGAAAAGGTATGCTCCCGATCTGTTCGTGTCGTGGAGCCTCCTCACCGTGACGGCAAGGTTCGGTATAAAGACCGCGAGCGAATAGATCGGCGCGGTGAATACCGCTATCGGGAAGAGCAGGAATATGCCTATCCAAACGAGTGTGTTGAAGAGGTAGAAGTACCAAAACTCGCTGCGGCTCGCGCGCCCGGAGAAATTGGCATAATTCCGAAATACATGGCTCACGGCGCCCCAAAGATTCATATGCTTACGCTCCTTTTCCGTACCGTCGCCCGCGTCGAAAGCAGCAGGGCGTAATCGGGAGATCGATATTTGTACAGTTAAGATCATTATATCAACTGCCGCTGTTCATTTGGTATGCACATTGCGTACTTTTTGTCGCATTTTCGCAAAAATGCTTCTTTTTCCTGAAAAGTCTGCAAGCTGCATACCACCGCCGAGGTGCGATTAGGTATAATACAGGTATAATACACATAATAAATCGTAAAGTTGCTTTTCAGCCGCTGCCTTAATTCGGCAGTTTACATCTTTACGAATTTGTGATATATTCATATGTAGTATATTTTATATATGATATGATCCGCCCCGATACCGATATTAGGAGGATAAAATGACGCGTTCGGATACCCAGAAGATTCTTCACATAATAGAAGAGATGCCCACTGTGGAAAACGCAATAAAAGAGCTTTCGTCTTACGATAAGGCAAAGACTTTCCCTGTGGCACTGTTCGACTTTTTGCAGGAGCGCGGCATGACGATACCGGATCTTTGCGAAGCGTCGCTTTTGTCGCGCTCGTTTACATATCAGCTCTGCGAGGGCACCCGTGCGCCGGGGCGCGATATCGTGCTGAGGCTTTCGATTGTTCTCGGTCTTACATACGATGAGGCGCAGTATCTGCTCCGTTCGGCGCAGAGGGGCGCGCTCTATCCGAAGGTGCGGCGTGACGCCGTCATAATCTACGCGCTCTCAAAGCACATGAGCCTGAGCGAAACGAATGAGGCGCTCCTGTCGCTCGGAGAGGAGTCTTTGCTGTGAGCACCTGTGATCCGGAATTCGAGGGCATTCTCCCGCCCCGGCTTTCGGACGACTATGAGATAATCGCAAATCTCAAAAATCACGGAGACAGGCAGACCTTTTTGCTCCGCAGAAACAGCGACGATGCTTTGTTCGTCCTGAAGCGCGCCGTTGAGGACGTCGAGGATCTCGCCGGAGAATACGAGTTTCTGAAGGAGCTCGGGGGAGAGGGAATACCCGAGGCCGTTGACTGCTTCACATATGACGGCGCCGTATATCTTCTGCGGGAATACATCAAGGGGCAGACGCTGCTCGACTATATGCAGAAGCGCGGGGCGCTGCCGCCGGACGAGCTCGTCTCGGTCATGCTCTCCGTCTGCGCGATAGTGAAGCGGCTCCACAGTCATACGCCGCCGATAATACACCGTGACATAAAGGCGGAAAACATCATCCGCACCGAAAGCGGGGGGCATATCGGCATATACCTGATCGATTTCGGCATAGCGCGGCGGTATGACCCCGAAACTCAGCAGGACACGCATGTGCTCGGGACGCCGCTCTATTCCCCGCCGGAGCAGTACGGCTACAGGCAGACGGACACACGCTCCGATATATATTCGATGGGAGTGCTGATGCACGAGCTTCTGACAGGAGAGTCAGAGCTCGGTCACGGTGCGGGGGACGCTGCGATCGCGGAAATAATCGACAAATGCACCCGTTTTGACCCAAACGACAGATACGGCAGCGTTGAAGCGCTTGAACGTGACCTTTCGGCGCTGACATCCAAGCGGCGGCGCACCGTTTTGATCACGGCGGTCATCATCGCCGCGGCAATTGCCGTCGTTGCCGCAACAGCGGTCTGCGTGAATGCAGCGAGGGGGAGAGCGTTTTTCGGGCGCGGCGAGACTTCTCTAACAGATGCCGCCGGCAGCGATACGGGTACATATACCGACGCCGCGACAGACGGCGAAACCGAGGATGAAACAGACATTGCAACAGACGCTGCCACGGACGCCGCCACGGACGCTGCCACGGACGCTGCCACGGACGCTGCCACGGACGCTGCGACAGACGCCGTCACAGACGCCGCGACGGACGCCGTCACAGACGCAGTCACTGATGCTGTTACAGGCGCTGTCACAGGCGCTGTTACGAGCGCTGTCACAGACGCTGTTACGGATGCCGTTACAGACGCTGTCACGGATGCCGTCACTGACGCAGTCACAGACGCCGGGGCAGGCGGGACCCCCGAAATACCACCGGACGCTGAGACGCGCTATACATTTGCAAGCCCCGAGATAGAGGCGGAGGTGTGCCGCATACTGGGGCTTTCGCCGGGCAATGTCACATACGGGGACCTCGAACGCGTTGAGAAGCTGCTTATGTGCGGCGACAAGTCTTTTGAAAACTGGAACGATATGACGGTGAACGGCGAGACGATCACGATCGGCACGGAAAATGTCGAAGTGAACGGAACGGCAGACACGCTTGCCGATATCGCCTTTATGCCGAATCTGAAAATGCTCGCGGTCTGCGACCAGAATATAAGCGATCTGTCGCCCCTTCGCGGCAGCGGGATCGAATATCTGGCGCTTCACGGCAACAATATAAGCGACATCTCCCCGCTCGCGGACATGGAGAAGCTTTTCTACCTTGTGATAAGCGACAACCCTGTGAGCGACATATCGCCGCTGGAAGGGTTGAGGATAGGCGCCCTTGACATCGGCGCGACGAACGTTTCGGACCTCCGTCCGCTCGCGAAATCGAAGATACTCTACCATATAAATCTCTTTGACAGCCTTGCCGCCCCCGATCTTTCCCCGCTCGTCTCCGTCGGCACGCTCAACACCGTTATCATCAGCAGGATCTCGAAGGCTCAGTTTTCGGATCTGCGTCGTCTTTCTCAGATCAGGTACCTCTATCTCTGGCAGGCGGACGGCTTCACTGATTACAGTCAGCTCGCCGCGCTTGACCGTCTCGAGCTGCTCTTAGTCAACACGCCCGGACTTTACTCATTCAACGGGCTTTCGCAGTTTGACACGCTCAAATATCTCGACGTGCGTACATACGATTCGGCGACCTATGAGCTTCTGACGGTCGACCTCGAGCCGCTGACAAGGTTCAGAGCGCTTACGGAGCTTTCCATACGCGGCGTAAATATCACGGACCCGGAACCTCTGCGGCGTATGCCGGCGCTCCGAAAAGTCACCTGCACCAAAGAACAGTACAGCCTGATAAAAGAAGCGCTGGACGGAACGGGTGTTGAGATCGTAGTGTTCTGACGCCGCCGCTGCGTCGGCGCGCTCATGAAGGCTCCGTCCTCGCCGCTCAATATACGGTCCGTCGGGACATTTGATCATGCGGCAGTCAAAACCGCCGTTCGACTTCTTTGCAGCTTAACTTTGTTCTGCACTCCTTTTACGCATAAAAACGCGCCCCTGAAATCATACGAAATCGTCTGACTTCAGGGGCGCGTTTCATCGATACTCGCGCCCTGTGCCTTTTCTTTGTTTACTGCGACGCAAATTTTTACGGCAGGGATTGTTTTGCAAAATGATATCAATAGCTTGCGATTTGCTATCAAATGTGGTATACTATATTCACCAAACGGGAGGTAAATATCATGTCAAGAACAACAAGTGTATTTGTACGCGTCGAGCCTGAGATAAAAGAACAGGCGGAATTGATACTCAAGAAGCTCGGCATACCGATGACGAGCGCAGTCAGTATGTATCTGAGGCAGATAGTGCTGCAGCAGGGAATACCGTTTGACGTGAAGCTTCCACATACTGCGCCTCTGTCGGTAGGGACGCTCAGCCGCGAACAATTTGACGCTGAAATCGAGAAGGGACTGTCTGATCTCGATAGCGGCAAATCTTTTTCGGCTGAAGAAGTCGAAGCCGAAATGAGCAGAGACTATGGCATATGACCTTTAAAGTAGTATATTCCGGCGCGGCGAAGGACGATTTGCGAAGGATCTATGAGTATATAGCCTTTGAACTGTCAGAACCGCCGGTCGCGTCAAATCAGGCAAAGCGGATCATGGAGACTGTCCGTTCGCTTGAAGAAATGCCGTCACGCTTTAGGCTTTATGAATCGGAGCCGTGGAGAAGCCGCGGGCTTCATGTTGTCCCCGTCAATAATTATCTGATTTTCTACATGATCGACGACGAGGCATCTACTGTGAAAATAGTTCGTATAATGTACGGCGGCAGGAACATTAAAACTCAACTCGAAGAAACCGACGGAATGTGATTTGCTGTCCCACACCTTTTCTTTATTTACTGCGACGCAAATTTTTACGGCAGGGGGACAAATGTGACCGTGCCGGACGTATATCAGCAATCGGGCAGCCGCGCGCGCATCTCTATATAAAAAAACCCGCCTCGGAATCGCAAGATTCCGAGGCGGGTTTGTATAGTTGCAGGCGCCGTCCCTTTTTCTGCGGAGCAGCATAGTCCATTCCAGAAAGCGCGGGAATATTACACTTTATTTTTCTTGTTATGCAGGCAAATTACGACGATCACGACGGCAATTACGGCAAGCAGCAAAACTCCGCTCGCCGCAGCTATCGGTATCCATATTCGGGATGAATTGCCGCCGGAGCCGACAGGCGCCTCTGTTGAGACATCGGAGCTGTCGGAAGGGAGTCCGTTTTGGGCGTCGTTATTATCGGAAGGGGGCGTGCTTTTATCATCACTGCTGTCAGGATGACTTTCGCTTGCGGCATGATCGCCCGAGCCCTCTGCTGCGGGGGTCTTTTGAGAGGTCTCATCTCGCGGCGTCTCGGGGGAGTCGGTACTTGCCGTGCCGGATGTGTCGGCATTAGCGGTAGTGTCGGGTGTTGGCCCAACCGATGTTTCCGGCGGCTTATCGGCGGATGTTGTTGAAGGAGCGGTGGTTTCGGACGGCACATGCTTCAAAATTCTCGTTTCGACGGTTCCGCATACCGTACATGTTCTTGTTTCTGTGCCGTCCTCAGTGGCCGTCGGCGCTTTTGTTGTCACCCAGCTGCCGAATTTATGCTGATTTGTTTTCGGTATCGTCTCCGTGACGGTATTGCCGCAAACCCTGCACTTTTTGATTATCGCCCCATCGTCTTTGCAGGTGGCCTGATTAGTGGTTGTTTCGTAATCATGCTGGACGGAGACGGCTTTTGATACCGTTTTGCCATCGGGGAGTTTAGCCGATATAGTGACGCTGCCGCACGATTTGATCTTTATTTGCCCGTTTGATACATAAATTAGATTGCCGTCAGATGAGCTCCACTGAATACTTTTTGCAGTATCTTCCGGCAAGATAAGGCCGTCTGTTTTTAAGGGATTTGACCAATAATCCTGAAATGTTACCGATGCGGCAACGGAAATTGCATCGGAGCCCTTTATATTATCCGGGCAGAGTATTTCATAGGTGATATATTCATTTTTTACATCAAGCGTTTGAATGATCGTTCCCGTTGAACTTCCGCGAGACGTGTCGGGAACCGTTTTTGACATTGAAAATTCACCCGCCGTGGTATTGTGATATCTTGTGACGTCTGAGCAGAATGTCGCGAGACCCACATAAAGGTGGCGGGGGTCGATCATAGAAGTATAGTGGCCGGTCACGCCGCCGGTATTGCTCACCCAGTCATTTTTTTCATTATGCCACTGCTCTATGCCGTCCGTCATAGTCTCGCTCCAGTTCCAAGCGATGACCTCGGCATTGCTGCTTATGCCGTTAGGTCCGCTGAACCAGATGCTTTTTCCGTTCGTTCTCGTATGGTCCATCGTAACGCTCGCTTCCGCTGCGCGGATCCTTGCGATATATTCCAGATCCGCAGACCACTGTAAAGGCACATAGTCGTCGGGCGTAAGCGGTTTGCCTGACGCCGGGCTTATAACGCCCTCACGGCACGCCTCAAGCCGAATTTCATTGATTCGGTCGATGGCATCCTGGATCTGAGTTATATATTTCCCTTCTATACCGAGAAATGTACAGCCGGGACTCGGCTCCGCGGATGTGGTCGGCAGCGTCGAAACCGCACTGACTGTGTGCAAAGGCACGATCCCGATAAAAACAGCCGCCGTTACAAGCATCGTCACCGTGAAGATAAATCTTTTCATCTATCATACTTCAGTTTGAAAAATAAAATATTTCAAAAAATCATTTTCAATCTCACTGTCTTTGCTTTTCCGTAAAACGACAAATCAAACCTCTGCGCAGACAGGAGGATATCCTTTTATTTTCGGCCTTTTACATAAAAAATTCGACAGACAAGCATTTTTTATAATAGTATTATATTCCGGTCAAGTTTTACTGTCAAGATTATCACGCAAAATCCCATCCTCCGAGGATTGAAATTGTATCTGCATCTGTTAGTAATTTATAATCTTATCGTCGAGCCCCCGCGGGGGTGCGGGCATAAAAAATGAGCGTCGGCAATTCGACGCTCACGGGGCAAAGGAACACCGGGCTTTGTGCTGCTACCGTCCCCTAGCCACATACAGTATATGACGATCTGCGTTGTTTGTCAAGCATACACAAGACAAAAGCTGCCTCGGAATTGCTTCCGGGGCAGCTTTTGTACCCGTTTCAGTACATCGACCGATTCATTTCCGCCTCTATCTCTATCAGGCGGTTGTATTTCGCCGTTCGCTCGGCGCGGCACGGCGCGCCTGTCTTTATAAACTCGGCGCGGACGCCGACGGAGAGGTCGGCGATAAAGCCGTCCTCCGTTTCGCCCGAGCGGTGCGATACTATGATGCGGTATCCCGCGCCGCGCGCGGACGCTATCGCTTCGAGCGTTTCGGTGACGGTCCCCGCCTGATTCGGTTTTATGAGCACCGCGTTCGCGCGGCCGGTTTTGATGCCTTCCTCGATTCTGCCGCGATTCGTTACAAAAAGGTCGTCGCCGACGAGCATCAGCTCACCGCCGAGCGCCTCAGTCATCGCGCTCCAGCCGTCGCCGTCGTCCTCGCCGAGGCCGTCCTCTATCGAGAAAAGCGGGTATTTGCGGCGCAGTCCGCGGTACCAGAGAATGAGCTCCTCCGCGGTCATGACGCCGCCGCGCTTCGGCATGCGGTAGACGCCGCGCTCCTCACCCGCCCATTCGCTCGCGGCGACGTCGAGCGCGAGCATGACGCTGCCGCCGTGACCGGCTCTTTCCGCCGCCTCGAGGATGAGGCGCAGCGCCTCCTCGTCCTCATCGAGCGACGGCGCAAAGCCGCCCTCGTCGCCGACGCCTGTCGAAAGCGCGCGCTCGCTGAGGATCGCGCCGAGCGCACGGTAGACCTCGGCGCCCGTCCTTACGGCCTCCGCCGCGCCGTCGGCGCCCACGGGGACGAGCATGAATTCCTGTATATCGACGTTGTTTTTCGCGTGCGCGCCGCCGTTTAAAATATTCATCATCGGACACGGCATCCGCACGCCCGACGAGGCGACGCCGCCGATATAGGCGTAAAGCGGCATTCCGTAAAAATCGGCGCAGGCGCGCAGGTATGCAATTGATGTCGGCAGGATCGCGTTTGCGCCGAGCCTTTCCTTTGAAGCGGTGCCGTCGAGCTCGCAGAGCAGCGCGTCTATCGCGCGCTGGCCGCGCCTTTCGGTGCCGCGCAGCGCGTCCGAAATGACGGTGTTCACTGCGCTGACGGCGTCTCTGACGCCGCGCCCGAAATAGCGGTCCTTCTCGCCGTCCCGCCTTTCGTGAGCCTCATATTTTCCCGTCGACGCGCCGGAGGGCGCATCTCCCGTTCCGCGCGAGCCGTCGGCGAGCGTGACGGCGGCGCGGACAGTCGGCGTCCCGCGGGAGTCTATTATCTCCGTTGCCGCGACGGAGTCTATCTTCGGAAGTGTGTGCCTTATTTCCATTTCTCTTTGTCCTCGTCTTTCTCTTTTTGATATTTTCCGCCCGCGCCCCGCAGGTTATTCACGCCGGCGGGGCTTTTTTGTGTCGGACGCACGGGATGGGGCATAGAATGGAAACAAAACACTGAAAAAAAGGAGTTTAAGGAATGCGTATCTATACGGTCGCCGAGGGCGACAGCGTATATTCGATAGCGAAGGAGTTCGGGACGTCGCCGGCGCTCATAATAAGCGACAACGACCTTTCTGAGCCGACAAAGCTCTCAGTTGGGCAGACGCTTCTGATAAGGCAGCCGACAAAGACGTACACTGTCGTCTCGGGGGACACGCTCTCGGGGATTGCGGCGCGCTTCGGCACGACGACGGGAGAGCTTTGGAGAAAGAACCCGACGCTCTCGGGTCGGGAGGAGATATTCCCCGGAGAGGTGCTCGTCATCGAAGAGGAGGAGGACGGCGGAGGCGAGCTCATAACGGGGGCATATGTTTACCCGTTCGTCGACGAGACGGTACTGAGAAAAACGCTGCCGTATCTTTCGTACATAACGGTCTTTACATACGGCATCAGGAACGACGGCAGCCTCATTCCGCCCGGCGACGCGAGGGGCGAGGCGCGCGTCGTGAAGCTCGCACGCGATTACGGGACGCGTCCGCTTCTGATGCTGTCCACGCTGACGGAGGACGGCACGTTCTCAAACGAGCTCGCGGACTATATTTTCGACACTCCCGAGGTGAGGGAGAGGATAATAAAAAACGTCGCCGACGCCGTCGTTTCCGGCGGATACTCGGGCGTCGACATCGATTTTGAATATCTCGGCGGAGACAACGCGGAGGCATACGCGCAGTTCGTCCGCGACGTGAAGGCGGAGCTTGCCTCACGCGGCGACTACGTCGTGTGGGTCGCGCTCGCTCCGAAGAATTCGGCGGAACAGCCGGGACTGCTCTATGCGGGTCACGATTACGGCGCGCTCGCGGACGCCGCCGACCGCGTGCTCCTTATGACGTACGAATGGGGATACGCGTTCGGTCCGCCGCAGGCGGTGGCTCCGCTCTCGGAGGTGCGCGCCGTCGTAGATTATGCCAAAACGGAAGCGCCGCCCTCAAAAATACTGCTCGGCGTGCCGAACTACGGTTACGACTGGCAGCTTCCTTATGTCCGCGGCAAAAGCGAGGCGGAGCCCTTGTCGCTTGCGGCGGCGGCAAGGCGCGCTTATGAAAGGCGGGCGCGCATCATGTTTGACGAGGCGGCGGGCTCGCCGTATTACAGCTATTATCTCGACGGGAAGGAGCACATCGTCTGGTTCGAGGACGCGAAGAGCATCGAGGAAAAGGCCGACCTCATCGAGGATGAGGAGCTTTCGGGCGCGGGCATCTGGAACGCGATGAAGTTTTTCACGCCCCTTTGGCTTATCCTTGACGGGAAATTCGACATAATAAAATATTGAAAAACCCGCCCGGGGCACGCCCCGGACGGGATATCATTTTGTCACCAGCTTCGCTCGTAGATATCAAATCTTATCGAGCCATCCCTGACGTCTCCGTCCTTCGGAACGGCGAGATAGAATTCCTCGACAACGCTCATGTCCGTAAGCTCATTGTTAAACACCATCGTGCGGACGTAGTAGTAGGTGAAGCTGCCGTCGTCGCCGAGAGGCGTCTCTATAATATGCGTGTACCCGGGCCGCTTTACCGCGCCGTTGATGTTTACGGAAGCCGTGCTTTTGCCCTCGAGGTCAAAGAAGCATATTTTCCCCGAGGTCTCCTTGTCCCCCGAGACGAGGGGACCCGCGGCGCCGCCGTTAAAGAACGTCATCCACAAAAAAGCGTCGTCTTCCCCGACGGAGAGCGCGTCCGTGACGGTCTCCGTCTTCCCGCTCGCAAACGAATATTTCAAAAGCCCCGCGCGTGACGCCCATGTGCCGTCGTCGAGCTTGTACTCGGTAAGGTTTTGAAAATAGACTCCGTCGCCGCGGACGGGATATATCCCGTGCGTTTCGGGACTTTTGCCGAACGTGTCAGACGATTCCGCAAAGAGCAGGCGGGCACGCCGTGTCTCTGTGCTCCACACATACATCACGGAGTATTCCTCGCCCCATTCGCCTGCGTCAAGGTCCTTGCCGTTCGAGCCCTGGAGCAGTATGTAAAGCTCGTTCCCCATCGGTCTGACGATCAGCCCGTAGAAGGAATCCCATCCGGGGGCGGCGCTCATCACGGTATACGGCTCGCCGCCGTCGAGAGGGTACGCGGTTATGACGCCTGTCGTGACGGCGACATATTTGCCGTCTATTTTTTTGTTTACCTCCTTCATTCCGGAGGCGTATGCAACTCCCCTGTGGATGAAGAGACCGTTTATCGCCGCGCCGTCGAAGACGGACTCGGAGCTTTCGGCGACCGTCTCCCTCGCCGCGCCGTCAAGCGACTCGCGGATGAGCTTCAGCGTCCTGCCCTGCTGTATCCATAAAAGCGCCCCGTCATATATGCGGAAGGAAAAGACGCTCTCGCCTTTTCCGCATATGTAAGCGCCGCAGCTCTCGTCCTCGTGCGCGCATCCGGGAACGGAGCAGAGCGGGGACACCTCTTTCGTCTTTTTGTCCGCACGGTAAAGGCGCACCGCCTTGTCAGTGTGTCCCCTTTCGCAAAGGTAGATGAAATTGTCGTCCGCCGCGATGTTGTGGGCGAGGTCGGAGACGTCGAACGCGGGGTCAAGGTCAAAGCCGGGGAGGTATTCGTCCGTCGCGAAGGAAGCGTCCGCAAGGTAGCTGCCCTCGGGATATTCTGTAAACGAGGACAAAAGCTCCTTCGCGGCAGCCTCTATATCGTAGACCTCCGCAGTCCCCGGCTGAAGCGCTTCCGGCGGGACGGCGGACGTGCCGTCGGATCCTCCCGTTTCGTCAGCGCCCGACTTCGGACCGCATGATGCGAGTGCAAGCGCAAGGGCAAACGCAATATATGATATGAATATATGTTTTTTCATTGCTGCCTCCCAATGTTATTTTATTTTGACCCGCCGTCCGCCGCATTGTCACCGGCGGCTGTTTTGTCGAGAATGCCGGGGGTCTGATTGAATGACGCCTCTGGGAAATAATAGACGGGCACGTCAAAGAGACCTCTGTATACAAGGTGGTCGTTGAACTCGGCGAGCAGCGAGCAGGACGGCTCGGCGGACGTTCCGTTTGACGCCTCAAACAGTCCGCCGCCGACGGGAAGCACGGCGCCGTTCTGCGTGAACGCGAAGAACGCGTCCTCGACCCGCGACATCCCCGGAAGTGCAGGCGCGCCGTCCGTGTTCGACACAAGCATTGCGGAATATCCGCGCCGTTCCGTCAGCCCGTGAGGCGTATGTACTGCGACATCGTCAACCGTCATGCCGTCGAAGGCGACGCCGTCGAAACGCTCCCCGATTTTGGCAAATTCGGCATCGAAGACCTCGGGCTCGGGCAGACCGCGGTCCGCGGTGAAGAGGGACGGCAGGCGCTCCTCTGCGACGAAAAAGCTGCTCTCGTTCGACAGCGTGTCATAAACGAAGTGATCGTTCAGCTCAGCCCTCACGGATGCCTTGTCCGGATCGGTGCCCGCGACGCGGACAAGTGTTCCGCCCGAAAGCGCGAACATGACCTCCGCGTCGCCGCCGTCGACGGAGGCAAAGCAGCCCGCCTCCGTTCTGGCGACGTTTTCAAAGCTGTCAGCGCCTTCTTTGACGAAGACACTCCCGATTCTAAGAGAAGATAAGGCGGCGCCGGCTTTGACGGACACCTCAGTATCTGCAAGGAAAGAATCGACCTGCACCCCTGAGACGAGCTCGAAAAATTCAAAATGCTCCTGACTGTTCACCGTTTTTGCCGACACGGGTACCGCCGCTGCCGAGGCGGCGAGCAGCACGGAAAGCAGACACGCGAAAAATGACGCTTTTTTCATGGCTTATCTCCAAAAAATTTTCCGAAAAGCGGTGGGAGAAAAAGCTCCCGCCGCTTTTAACAGAGTTGTTATTTGCTTATCCTTACTCCCTCGTCGGGACGCGAGGCGGAAATCGGCATTACAAGAATAAAGCGCTCATAATTATCCGTCGAGGCGTTGTAGCAGTTATAATATACATTTTCCCCGTCGACACCGACGGCCTCGTACATGTGGCTGCCGGGAGTCAAAAACGCGCTGTTGATTTCATGCGAGGCTGTGAGCTTCCCGTCAAGACCTGTGGTGTAAACGCAAACGCCCAGCGTTTTGCTGATACCGCGTCCGAAGATTTGACCTGACAAAAACGTCAGAAAGGAAAATCTGTCAAAGTCTTCGCACGATAAGCGAGGCACGACCTCCTCGACCTTTCCTGACGCAAACGAGTATTTTCTCAACGACGCATAACTCGTCCAGTTTCCCTCGTCGTCCTTATATTCCGTCATGCTTTGGAAATATATCCCGTCGCCACGGACGGGACCAAAGTCCCGAGACGCTATCGACAGGCAGAATTCTTCTGTCTTTTCCGAGGCGAGCAGCTCTGCGCGTCTCGTCTTTGTATCCCAGGCGTAGAGCTCGTATTCTTCCGTGCCCCACTCGTTTATCCCGAGGTCTCTGCCCTCGACGTTCTTTGCCATAATGTAAATCGTATTTCCGAGAGGCTTTACGGTCATGTCGTAGCTGTCGAAGGACAATATCGGCACAGCGTCGCCGCCGGCAAGAGGGTATGCTGTGAGGGTAGTGTTCGTAACAGGCTTTTCGTCGACAATAGTACTGCTGAGATTTTTTATGTAGAGATAGCCGCGATGTAAAAAGGCTGTCGTACTGTTGCCGCCGGGGAATGTTTTCAGTTCCTCCCGCGCCGTGCCGTCCGTCTTTGAGCGGAACAGACGAACGGAGCCCTGCCACTGCACCCAGTAAAGCATCCCGTCATAGACGGAGAGCGAGACGACGTGTTCCATATTCCCGCAGAGGTATGCGCCGCAGTCTGCCCCGTCGTGGAAGCACTCGGGCTTACCGCAGAGCGGGGCGGTGATGCCGCTCGCCTTGTCATAGAACATCATGTATGTGCTGTTGTCCTCGGCGATGACGGCGGTAAAGACCGTAGTCCCGTCCGAGGCTATGGGGCACCCGAAATCAAACGAGGTGTCGCAGTCATAGGCGGGGAGAGGATCGTCGGTGTCGAACTTCGCGTCGGCAAGATAATTGCCCTCGGGATAGGAGGTGAATACAACTTTCGAGTCCTCGGGCGCGCCGCTCGGGGAATACAGCTCCTGTGTCTGCTTTGGACCGTCGCCGTCGTCGTTATCGCCGCTGTCGTTGCCCGAGGCTACGCCCTCCGGCCCGCAGGAAAAGAGAGAGGGCAATAGAAACGCGGAGACGAGGAGGAGGGACGCTGCTTTTTTCAAATTAAATATCTTCATAAAATTTATTCTCCCCCGAATTTTTTATTTACAAAAGCGGCTTTCGGCAAATACGGTTTGCAGCAGGCACAAGAAACAAAATCCCTTATTTCTACATATTAATAATAAATCATGGCTCGCAATATGTCAAGAGCAAACGACACGGCATTTTATACATTTTTCGCCTGTTAAATTTGTGCAGAATGTTCGGGACAAGGAGAAACGCAAAAGTTTTCCGGCGCTCAAAAAACTTTTTTTATTTCCGTTTTTTCGTTGACTTTAATGCGCCGTTATGGTATAACCTCAGTGGACAAAAAACACGACCTTAATTATGAGGAGACGCGCTTATGTTTATCCCCGAGTATTACAAGACACAGAAGACTCTCCACGTCGGCTGCGAGGAGCCGCACGCCTATTTCATCCCTTACGAAACGAGGGAGGCGGCGGACCGCGGACTGCGCGGCAAAAGCCGCTTTTTCCTGCCTTTGACGGGCGAGTGGGCGTTCCGATATTTCCAGTCCGTCCATGACGTACCGGACGTGACGGCGGAGGGCTTTTCGACAGACGGATTTGACAGAATGACGGTGCCGATGAACTGGCAGATGGCGACGGACGCAGGATATGACGTGCCGAACTACACGAACACCAATTACCCCTTCCCCTGCGACCCGCCCCATGTTCCGGACGAGAACCCCTGCGGCCTTTACGTCCGAGACTTCAACGTGACGCCCGAAAGGCTTGACGGAAAGGACTGCTATCTCACGTTCGAGGGCGTCGACTCCTGCTTCTATGTCTGGGTGAACGACGTTTTCGTCGGATACAGTCAGGTCTCGCACATGACGAGCGAGTTCTGCGTGACGGACAAGCTCGTGGTCGGCAGGAACACGGTTAAAGTGCTCGTCCTCAAATGGTGCGACGGCTCATATCTCGAGGATCAGGATATGTGGCGCATGTCGGGCATATTCCGCGAGGTCTACCTCCTCTTCCGCGACCGCGCGCACATTGTCGACGTTTTCCTGCATCCCGAGCCGGACGACAGCTTCACGGGCGGAAAGCTCACGGCGGAGCTCACGTCCTCGGCGCCGCTCACGGCGGGCTGGGAGCTCGTCTCGCCGACGGGGGACACCGTCATCACGGGCGAGGCGGACGGAAACGGGAGCCTTGAGGTCACGCTCCCGCGCGTCGAGCTCTGGTCGGACGAGCAGCCTACGCTCTATACGCTTTATCTCACCTCGGGCAGCGAGGTCATACGCCTGCGCGTTGGCTTCCGCCGCATCGAGGTCAAAAACAAGGTCATATACATAAACGGCAAAAAGGTCAAGGCGAAGGGCGTCAACCGCCACGACAGCCATCATCTGCTCGGGCACGCGACGCCCGTCGAGCACATGCTGCGCGACCTTTACATAATGAAGGCTCACAACGTCAACATGGTCCGCACGAGCCATTATCCGAACGACCCGCGCTTCGTCGGCTTCTGCGACGAGCTGGGGCTTTACGTCTGCGACGAGACCGACATCGAGACGCACGGCATGCGCCCGTGGAACGGCATTTCCAACGACCCCGAGTGGGAGGACGCCTATGTCGACCGCGCCCGCCGCATGGTGGAGAGGGACAAGAACCACCCGTGCATTATCTTCTGGTCGCTCGGCAACGAGAGCAGCGTCGGCTGCAACCAGTACGCGATGTCGCGCTATATGCACGGCAGGGACAAGAGCCGCCTCGTCCACTACGAGGGCGCGAACCTCGGCGCGATGAGAGGCGAGCAGCCCGTAGACCTCATGGACATGGAGAGCCATATGTACACGAGCCCGCAGGGCTGCGTCGAGTACTGCAAAAACAAGAAGTACAAGCTCCCGTTCTTCCTCTGCGAGTACAGCCACGCGATGGGCAACGGCCCCGGCGACCTCGAGGAATACTGGGACGCGATATACAGCCATGACGAATTCTTCGGCGGCTGCGTTTGGGAATTTACCGATCACAGCGTCGCCGTCGGGGACAAGTACCGCGCCCCGTCGTTCACATACGGCGGCGACTTCGGCGACACGCCGAACGACGGCAACTTCTGCGTCGACGGTCTCGTCTATCCCGACAGGCGTCCGCACACGGGTCTCCTTGAGCTGAAGCAGGCAATCAAGCCGTTCCGCGTTGAGGAGGTCGACGCGGCGGCAGGCAGCTTCCGTGTCAAAAACCTGCGTTATTTCACGTCTCTTTCGGACGCGGAGCTCTGCTGGTCGCTCGAAAGAAACGGCAAGGTTGCCGCTTCCGGCAAGATAGCGGAGCTCAACATAGAGCCGCAGCGCTCGAGGACTTATAAGGTCGACTTCGGCGGCGCGGAGCTTTACGGCGAGCTTTATCTCAACATTTCCGTCAGGAAAAAGGCGCCGACGGCGTGGGCGCCCGCGGGTCACGAGCTCGGGCACGCGCAGATAAAGGTGCCTGCGGCGGAGTACAGGTCATACGACGCGCCTGCGGCGGAGCCGGTGGTGCTTTCCGAAACGGAGCGCGCATATGAAGTCTCCGTCGGGCAGACGGTGTACGCCTTCGACCGCGTGACGGGCTGCATTTCCTCAATAAACGACAGCGGCTGCGAGCTCATAACGGAGCCCGTGCGCCCGACCGTGTGGCGCGCGCCGACGGATAACGACAGAAACGTCCGCCATTCGTGGGAGCACCGCGGCTTCCGCACGGCGAAGGTCAAGTGCTACGGGGTGTCGGCGGAGATGAGGGACGGGAATGCCGTCGTTACGGCGAAGCTCTCGCTCGCGTCCGCAAGCGAGCTGCCTGTGCTCCATGCGGACGTGACTTACACTGTATCGGGCACGGGCACGCTGACCGCCCGCTTTGACGTCGATGCGGACGTCATCACGCGCACGAAGGACGACCCGAAGAGAAAATCGTTCCTGCCGCGCTTCGGCATCGAGCTCAAGATGCCGGAGGGCACCGAGCAGATGAGGTATTTCGGCATGGGGCCCTACGAGAGCTACGAGGACAAGCACCTCGCCTCGCGCATGGGAGAGTTCTCTTCGACTGTGACGGAGAACTACGAGCCCTACGTCTTCCCGCAGGAGAACGGAAGCCACACCGGCACGAAGTGGGCGATAGTTTCAAGCGTTGCCGGTCACGGGCTTATGTTCACGCAGACGAAAAAGCCGTTCGTGTTCTGCGCGTCGCACTTCGACGCCGAGCAGCTTACGGCGGCAAATCATCACTATGAGCTCGTGCCGGACGCGGAGACGACGGTCAATATCGACTACCGCCAGTCGGGAATCGGCTCAAATTCCTGCGGTCCCGACCTGAGGGAGGATTTGCGTCTCAACGAGGAGCACTTCACGTTCGAGGTCAACATCACCCCCGTCTTCGCCGGCGACGCCGCGCCTTATGAAATGATATAAGATTTGGATAGTTATTGCGGGGGAGGGAAAACTCTTGAAAGAGTTTTCCCTCCCCCGCGCCCCCTCCTTTCGAGAACTTTTAAGGACTGGGGGCTTTTTTGTCGGGCACGGGAGAAGATAAAATAAAAATTTTTCCGTTTATTTCCCCAATCATGCTCACTTTTTCGTTTATTCGTGGTATACTATATATAAATCCGAAATGAGAGGAGAAAACGAAAATGGCAAACAGATTTATGCTCAACGAAACATCGTATCACGGCAAGGGCGCGATTGCGGAGATACCCGCCGAACTCAAGGCGAGGGAACTCAAGCTCGCCTTTGTCTGCTCCGACCCCGACCTTATTAAATTCGGGGTGACGAAAAAGGTGACCGACACGCTTGACGGCGCCGGGATAAAGTACGAAGTTTACTCCGACATCAAGGCAAATCCGACGATAGAGAACGTACAGCACGGCGTCGAGGCGTACAAAAAGGCGGGCGCGGACTGCATCGTCGCCGTCGGCGGCGGCTCGTCGATGGACACCGCGAAGGCGATAGGCATCATAATAAACAACCCCGAACACGCCGACGTCCGCTCGCTTGAGGGCGCGGTCGCGACGAAGAAGCCGTCGGTTCCGATAATCGCCGTCCCGACGACGGCGGGCACCGCGGCGGAGGTCACGATAAACTACGTCATCACCGACGTCGAGAAGAAGCGCAAGTTCGTCTGCGTCGACCCGCACGACATTCCCGTCGTCGCAATAGTCGACCCCGACATGATGTCCACGATGCCGAAATCGCTGACGGCGTTCACGGGCATGGACGCGCTGACGCATGCGATCGAGGGCTACATCACAAACGGCGCGTGGGAGCTTTCCGACATGTTCCACCTCAAGGCGATAGAGATAATCTCCCGCAGCCTCCGCGGCGCCGTCGCGGGGACCGACGAGGGCAGAGAGGGCATGGCGCTCGGCCAGTACGTCGCCGGCATGGGATTTTCCAATGTCGGTCTCGGCGTCGACCATTCGATGGCGCACACGCTCTCGGCATACTACGACATGCCGCACGGAAAAGCGTGCGCGACGCTGCTCCCGACAGTTATGGAGTATAACGCGCCGTGCACCGGCGAGAAGTACCGCGAGATCGCGCGCGCGATGGGAGTCCCCGGCGTTGACGAAATGACGCAGGAGGAATACAGGCGCGCCGCAGTCGAGGCAGTGAAAAAGCTGTCTGAGGACGTGGGCATCGTCTGCTCCCTCAAGGGCGTTGTCGACCCCGCAGACGTCGAGGCGCTCGCGAAGGACGCATACGCGGACGCGTGCCGCCCCGGCAACCCGCGCGAAACGAGCGTTGAGGAGATAGCGGAGCTCTACCGCTCGCTGATGTAATAAAATAATGCGATAATATGAGGCGGGGAGGGCGCTTTTGCAAAAGCTCCCTCCCCGCACCCCTCCCGCAAAACCTTATTCGGGAGGGGCTTTTTTTGTTTACTTCCGGGGGGATTTATGATAAAATGTTTTTCGGACAAACGCAATACATGACAACACCAAAAAGGAACGTTACATATGAAGGAAGTTTACGAACCTAAGGAATTTTTGCCGGACTGGGGACCGTACTCGAAAAAATACATGGGGGTTTCCCGCGTCGGCTTTGACGCCGAGGTCGGCGGCGCGAGGTTCGACCTCGTCGTCCATCCCGTCGAGGCGAACATGAATCAGCCCGTGCCGAACGTGACATATCCGTCGTCGTGGCATATGTGGGAGGCGGCGCCCGACCTTTCGTATTTTGCATACCGCGTCGAGCTCGAATGGAAGGACGTCCTTTACGCGGACGTTTCCGTTTCCGCGCTCGGCGAGCGCGCGCGCCTCGTGAGGACCGAGTTCGTGAACGACAGCGACCTTGACAGGGTCTGCGCCCTCAACTATTTTCTCGCGCTCGAATACCCGCGCAAGCTGATAGCGGAGGTGTGCCCGGCTGATGCCGCGTACAAAAAATTCACCGAATACGACGCGATGGAGTTCCACACGCCGCGCCCGTGGGAGCATCTGACGCCGGACGGCAATCACCGCGGCGAGTTTTTCGACGCCGCGTTCGTCGACGGGCGCGGCTTCGGCGGCGAGCGGGCGGCGGAGCCCGAATATGTAAAGCGGACGCGCTTCGGAGAGGAGAAAGGCGACACCGTCACGGTGACGGTCGACGAAGGCGCGCGGGTATGCGGGCTGCTGACGATTCGCTACCGCACGACGTCGGAGGCGGACGGGAGGTTTTCGCTCACGGTTTCCGACGGGAATGGCTGTTTTGATACCGATATCAAACTTCCCGCCTCGGACGAGCTGACGACGGCGGAGGTAAAGCTCGGCGCGCCGTTCACGGGGCGCACGAAAATCACGCTGACCTCGCTCGGCGGAGGCGGCGTTGAGCTCGACTTTGCCGCGCTCTCGGGTGCTGACGAGCCGGTATCCGTCGTGACGCGCGTGCCCGATTTTGTCCCCACGGTCGAAAAAAAGGACGGCGGAGACGTCCTTTCATATAGTGGAACGGAGGCTAAGTTCGGCTTCCGCACGCTTTCCGACAGCGTGAGGGAGCGCGCGGTCATGTCGGGCGCGCTCGAGGACGCGCTGCCGTCCCGCCTCTCTCAGGCTGACCCGACGTTTGACCGCGTGCTCCGCTCGTTCACGCGCTCATTTACGGACAAGCACTCGGACGAGGGCTTTTATAAAAATTACATCGTTCACTCCATATTCATTCCCGCCGGCGGACGCCATGTCGAGTACGCGATAGTGGGCGACGGGTGTGTGCCCGCGCTGACGGAGGCGGAGGCCGAGGCGGAGTACGTCCGCGCGCGCGGCGCGCTTGTGCCGGCGCGTCTCAACGGGGACGGGGAAGCATATATGCAGAGCCGCCGCCTGCTTGAAACGGCGCTTTTGAT
The DNA here is from genome assembly GCA_947628165.1 of uncultured Clostridia bacterium. Taxonomy (GTDB): domain Bacteria; phylum Bacillota; class Clostridia; order Oscillospirales; family CAG-272; genus DTU064. The sequence goes on from CANQYV010000002.1 coordinate 33,664, forward strand.
GAACGTCGTCTACCCCATCAACCGCCACGGCGAATGGATAAAGCATCACACCCCCGGCAAGCGCTGGGACTGCCTTTACACATGGGATTCGGGCTTTATAGGGCTCGGGCTGCTCGAGGTGGAGCCCGCGCTCGCGCGGTATGTGCTCGACCTTTACCTTTCCGACGAGAAAAACGAGGACTTCGCGTTTCTCCATCACGGCTCGCCCGTGCCGGTCCAGGCGTATCTGTTCCTCGAGCTTTTGCAGCGCGCGGGGGACAAAACGGCGCTTTACGAGCGGTACCCGCGCATGAGGAGGTATTACCACTATCTTGCCGGCAAGGCGGAGGGCTCCGTTACCGACCCGTTCGAGAGCCGCATGACGACGACGTTTTCATATTTCTACAGCTGCAGCGGTATGGACGACCTGCCGCCGCAGGCGGCGATGCACGCGCGCGGGATGCAGTTTGACTGCGCGCCCGCGCTCACGACCTCGCAGCTCATAAGGGTCGCAAAGATTTTGCGAATGACGGCGGCCGAGGCGGGATATGAGGACGACGTGAAGGAATACGACGCCGACATAAAGCTGCGCTCGGAGGCGCTTTTGAAGTACGCGTGGGATGAGGAGAGCGGATATTTCGGCTACGTCGTCCACGACAAGGACAAAAAGCCGATCGGCATCTTCCGCGACGAGGGAGGCGTCAATCTCTCGCGGGGAATGGACGGTGTATATCCTCTCGTTGCCGGCGTCTGCGACGCGGAGCGCGAGGCGCGCCTGCTTAGTCACATCTTCTCGGAGCGCGAGATGTTCTCGCCCGTCGGGATAAGCGCCGTTGACATGACGGCTCCCTACTACCGCGACAACGGGTACTGGAACGGAAACGTTTGGTTCTCGCATCAGTGGTTTTTGTGGAAGACGATGCTCGATCTCGGCATTGGCGACGGGGCATACAAAATAGCGAAGTGCGCGCTTGACGCGTGGGCGCGCGAGGTCGACCACTCCTACTTCACGTTTGAGATGCTGAATATCAAAACAGGGCGCGGCGGCTGGTTCCATCAGTTCGGCGGGCTGTCCTCCCCCATCGTGATCTGGGCGGACGCGTATTTTCGCCCCGGGACTGTCAACGTCGGCTTCGATATGTGGATAGGGGAGCAGAATTACGACGAGAAAACGGACACCGTCACGGTGACGGTTACAAATCACGGCGGAAGGACGGGGCTTTTGCTCGCGGTGCTCAAAAACGCGGACGGCGCCTGTGTCACGATTGACGGAAAGGCTGCCCGGGCACGCCGCCGTACGGACGGCGCCGTCGAGGTGGAAATCCCCGAATCTGCGGTAGACATGCAAGTCGTTGTACGCGTAGGAGGCTCGGATTGAGGCTTGATAAATTCGTCTCCTCGGCGGCGGAGCTCTCCCGACGGGACGCGGGGCGCGCCGTCGGGAGAGGGCGCGTTTCCGTCGGGGGAGAGGTCATTCGCGACACGTCTTATCAGGTTGGCGAGGACGCGGACGTGACGCTCGACGGGAAAAAGCTCACGTTTTCGCGATTTGTGTACATTTTATTATATAAGCCCGCGGGCTTTATCACGGCGACGGAGGACGCGCGCCCCGGCGAGCGCGTCGTCATTGACCTTTTGCCCGACGGGATACGGCGGCGCGGCGTGTTCCCTGTCGGAAGGCTCGACAGGGACACGACAGGGCTGCTCATCATTACCGACGACGGAAAGTCAGCGCACAGGGCGCTTTCGCCGAAGTCGCACGTTGCAAAGTCCTACCGATTCGGCTGCGAGCCCCCGCTGACGGAGGAAATGAAAGACGCGCTCTGCCGCGGCGTCGATATCGGCGAGCGTGACGGGAGAGGGAATGTGCTCCTTACGGCTCCCGCGAGGGTGGAGGGCGACGTGATAACGATAACGGAGGGCAAATTCCATCAGATAAAGCGGATGTTTCACGCCGTCGGCAGCGAGATAACGTCGCTCTGCCGCGTGAGCTTTGCGGGGATAGAGCTTGACGGAACGCTTGCCCCGGGCGAGTGGCGGTATCTTTTGCCCGAGGAAATAAGGCTTTTCACCGGCGGCGCATGAGGCGCGCGAAAGGACAAGGCACAGACATGAAAGACAGATTTTACTTTATAGTTTCGATTTTGGAGCTTATCTTCGGCATACTCGCCGTCGCCTCATACATTATACTCGCCGTCAGGGGCGAAGATATGACGCCGTGGACGGTGACGCTCGTTCTTGCCTTCGCGCTGATTGCTATGGGGCTCTGGGGAATCAGGAATCGGAAATAGCTGTTTGCTCCATTGCTCACCGCCGAATTTTCTCTTTACGGCGCGTGCAAACTGTGGTATACTATATGCGGTAAATCAATTATTCTGTATGAAGTTTTTGAAAGGGGCGCGGGGAAAACTTTTTTTTAAAAAGTTTTCCCCGCATAATAAATAACCGATGGACATCCTAAAAACAATATCCGAAGAACTGAACATTCCGCAGAAGCAGGTGGAGGCGGCGGTCGGCCTTATCGACGAGGGGAACACGATCCCGTTTATCGCCCGCTACCGCAAGGAGGTGACCGGCGGGCTCGACGACACGCAGCTGCGCGACCTTGAGACGCGTCTTTCATATCTGCGCTCGCTCGACGCGCGCCGCGCCGAGGTGCGCGACCTCATCGCGGCGCAGGAAAAGCTGACGCCAGAAATAGAGGCGGCGCTTGAGAAGGCGTCGATACTTGCCGAAATAGAGGACATATACCGCCCGTTCCGCCCGAAGCGCAAGACAAGGGCGTCCGTCGCGAGGGAGCGCGGGCTCTCCCCGCTCGCGGAGGCGATACACGAGCAGAGGGACGTCTATGACCCGCCGCTGCCGGAGCTCGCCGAGTCGTTCGTGAACGCGGAGCTTGGGGTGAACACCGCCGCCGAGGCGCTCGCGGGCGCGGCAGACATAATCGCGGAGGACGTTTCCGACAACGCCGATTACAGAGGCCGTCTGCGCGAGCTTACGCGCGAGCACGGCGTCATCAAAACGTCTCAGGCGAAGGAAGGCGACAGCGTCTACGCCATGTACTACGACTATTCCGAGCGCGTCTCGAAGATGGCGGCACACCGTGTGCTCGCCGTGAACAGGGGCGAGAAGGAGGGCGTCCTCAAGGTGACGCTCACGCTCGACCCGGAGCTTGCGCTCTCGTACCTCTATTCAAAGGAGCTCAAAAAAGGCGAAAGTCCCGCAAAGGAGCTCGTCAGAGCCGCCGTCGAGGACGCTTATTCACGCCTCATCGCGCCGTCTGTCGAGCGCGAGGTCAGGGGCGAGCTCACGGACGCCGCGCAGGAGGGAGCGATCAAGGTCTTCGCCGACAATCTGCGCCACCTGCTGCTTCAGGCGCCTATCAAGGGCAAGACCGTCATGGGTCTCGACCCCGGCTACCGCACGGGCTGCAAGCTCGCCGTCGTAGACAAAACGGGCCGCGTCATAGACACGGCGGTCATTTATCCTACGAAGCCTCACGAGAGGATAGAGGAGGCGAAGCGTAAGGTCAAATCCTTCATCACAAAATATCACGTCGACGCCGTCGCGATAGGCAACGGCACGGCGTCGCGCGAGAGCGAGCGCTTTATCGCGGACACTCTGCGCGAGATGCCGGACTGCGACTGCAAATACGTCATCGTCTCCGAGGCGGGCGCGTCCGTATACTCGGCGTCTAAGCTCGCGGCGGAGGAATTCCCCGATTTCGACGTGACGCAGCGCTCCGCCGTCTCGATAGCGAGAAGGCTCCAGGACCCGCTGGCGGAGCTCGTTAAAATCGAGCCGCGCTCGATAGGCGTCGGCCAGTATCAGCACGACATGAAGCCCGCCCGCCTTGACGAGGCGCTCGGAGGCGTCGTCGAGGCGTCCGTAAACGCCGTCGGCGTCGACGTGAACACGGCGTCGCACGCGCTGCTTTCATACGTCGCGGGAATAAACGCGGTGCTGGCGAAAAACATAGTCAAGTACCGCGAGGAGCACGGCGAGTTCTCGTCGCGCGCGGAGATAATGGCGGTGCCGAGAATGGGGGAGCGCGCATTCCAGCAGTGCGCGGGCTTCCTTCGCGTGCCGGGCGGCGAGGAGATACTCGACAACACGGGCGTTCACCCCGAATCTTACGAGGCGACGAAAAAGCTCCTTAAAAAATACAAATACAAGCCCGAGGACGTGAGAGACGGCGGCGTGACGCTTTTGCGCTTCAAAATAAAAAAGGACGGCGCTGAGGCCGTCTGCCGTGAGCTCGGGATAGGAGAGCCGACGCTTGCGGACATCGTGTCCGAGCTTGAAAAGCCGGGCCGCGACGTAAGAGACTCGTTCCCCGCGCCGGTGCTGCGCGAGGATGTGCTCGAAATGTCAGACCTTGAGCCGGGGATGCTCCTGACAGGCACGGTCAGAAACGTGACTGACTTCGGCGCGTTCGTCGATATCGGTGTTCACCAGGACGGGCTTTTGCATATATCGGAGATGTCGGACAAGTTCATCCGTCATCCGTCCGAATGCCTCGCCGTAGGAGATGTGATAACGGTGAAGATAAAGGGCGTCGACACGGCGAAGGGGCGCATATCGCTCACGGCAAAGGGACTCGGCGCAAAACAGTCGGGAAAACGGAAATAAATTTTAATATATTAAAAAGGAATTCCATCCGTGAGGCAAAAAACCGACACCGCGGCGCTCAAGTTATACAACATACACAAACGCGAATTGTGATTTTTGGGGAAAAAAGCTCTTTTCACAAGGACGAAGTTTTGATAAAATATATAAAAACAAAAGATGGGTGCGAGGCTTTTTTGCCGGCAGCCGCAATTCTAAGGAGGACCATTCCCGAATGGCAAGCTTATCACTGAAACATATTTATAAGAAGTATCCCGGCGGCGTCACAGCCGTTTCAGACTTCTGCCTTGAGATCAAGGACAAGGAGTTTCTCGTTCTCGTCGGCCCTTCCGGCTGCGGAAAGTCCACGACGCTCCGCATGATAGCGGGTCTTGAAGAGATCTCGGAAGGCGAGCTCTTTATAGGCGACAAGCTCGTCAACGACGTCGCCCCGAAGGACCGCGATATCGCGATGGTGTTCCAGAACTACGCTCTGTATCCGCACATGTCGGTGTTTGACAACATGGCGTTCGGTCTGAAGCTCAGAAAGACGCCGAAGGAAGAGATAAAGCGCCGCGTCGAAGAGGCCGCCCGCATCCTCGATATAACCCACCTGCTCGACAGAAAGCCGAAGGCTCTGTCCGGCGGTCAGAAACAGCGTGTCGCTCTCGGCCGTGCTATCGTCCGTAACCCGCGCGTCTTCCTTCTTGACGAGCCGCTCTCAAACCTCGACGCTAAGCTGCGCGCGACGATGAGAACCGAGCTCACGAAGATACATCAGAGAGTCGGCACGACGTTTATCTACGTCACGCACGACCAGACAGAGGCTATGACGATGGCTACGCGCATCGTCGTTATGAAGGACGGTCTCATTCAGCAGGTCGACACTCCTCAGAACCTCTACGACAGCCCCTGCAACCTCTTTGTCGCGGGCTTCATAGGCACGCCTCAGATGAACTTTGTCAACTGCACGCTGAAGCGCAAGGGAGAGGATACATACCTCGAATACGGTCAGAACTCGATAAAGCTCCCGGCAGAGAAGGGCAACGACCCGGCTCTCAAGGATTACATCGGTCAGGAAGTCATCGCAGGCATCCGTCCCGAGTCCATCCGCGACGACGAAGAGTTCATCGCAAAGCATCCCGACGCCGTCATCACCTGCGACGTCGAGGTCACAGAGCTTATGGGCGCCGAGATATATCTCTATCTCATCTCCGAAGAGCAGAACCTCATCGCCCGCGTTGCTCCGACGTCCACGGCCCGCGCCGGCGACAGCATAAAGGTCGCCGTCGACCCCGCGAAGATACACATCTTCGACAAGGACACCGAGCGCTGCCTCGTTCACTGAGAATAAGTTAAAAAAGTCCTCGCTAAGGCGAGGACTTTTTTTAATATCCCCGCAATTTGCGGGGACTTTTTTGCCGATTTAGCTTTTTTATCCTTCGTAACGCCGGACGCGGAGAGCTGCGCCCACGGACTCGCATATTGCACGGCAGCGCGCCTGTTCTTCCTTTGAGGTCACGACGTCGACGACGGTCATGACGACGTGAGGGACATAATTTGTGCAGTCGCGGGCGAAGGCGAGCATTGCGTCAAAAGAGCATATGCCGAAGCGGGGGCGGACTACCTTGAAGTAGTCCTCTTTGTTTGACGCGTTGAGGCTTATCGAAACCGTGTCGACAGCGCCAGAAAGCATAGGCGCAGTCCTTTTGCCGTTTATAAGGTCGGAAAGGCCGTTCGTGTTTATCCTTATCGGGACCTCGAGCTTCGATTTGATATACCGCGCCGCATCGAGCAGCGCGTCAATGCGCTCGGTCGGCTCACCGTATCCGCAGAATACGACCTCGTCGAAATCAGAGAGGTCGTAAGCATCGACGGCGGCCTTTATTTCCGCCTCCGTCGGCTCCCTTTCGAGCCAAAGGGAGTCCGAGCCGTAAACGCCGTCGCCGTTTTGCCGTAGGCAGAACGTGCATGCGCACGGGCAGCGGTTCGTGATATTCAAATAAAGCCCTTTTTTTACCTTGTACGCGACGGTCATCATGCGGCACACCTCCGTGCGGGAAGGTCTCCCGCAACGGTGATTTTATCACGCGGCGCGCAATATGTCAAGCGAGGGGGAAAAAAGCGCGGAAAAACTGTCCGCGCCGCAAAACTGTACTTGAAAAAGTGCGCGGCTTGTGATATCATGTACCCGTGAAAAAATGGATAACAGACAAAACAGAGATAAAATAATATGAATATAATCATTGCGGGAGGCGGAAAAGTCGGCATCACGATTGCCGAGCGCCTCTCATATGAGGACCACGACATAACGCTCATAGATACCGACACCGAGGTGCTCGCCGAGGCGCAGGAGACGCTCGACGTGCTGACTATCGAGGGCAACGGCGCGGCGATAGATACGCTCCGCCGCGCGGACGCCGGAAAAGGCGACGTGCTCATCGCCATGATGGACGCGGACGAGAAGAACCTGCTCTGCTGTATGTCGGCGAAGATGCTCGGCTGCCGCCATATGATGGCGCGCGTGCGCGACCCGCAGTATTCAAAGCACACGAATTTCCTGCGCGATTACCTCGGGCTCTCGATGGCAGTCAACCCCGAGCATTCGGCGGCGAATGAGATCTACCGCATAATACAGTTCCCGTCTTTTCTGAAGCGCGACTCGTTTGACAAGGGGCGCGTCGAGCTCGTCGAGATAAAAATAGCCGAGGGCAGCCCGCTCGACGGGAAAAAGCTTTACGAAGCCTCCGGCATACTCGGTCTGCGCGTGCTGATATGCGCCGTCGAGAGGGGAGACACCGTCACGATCCCGAACGGCAGCTTCACGATACAGGCGGGCGACAGGATAACGGTCACGGCGGCGAGAATAGACTTGGCGGCGCTCATAAAGAGCCTCGGCCTTGTGAGGCAGAAGATACGCGACGTGCTCATAATCGGCTGCGGGCGCATTTCTGAATACCTGACAGACGAGCTTCTGCGTTCCGGCGTTGCCGTCAAGGTCATAGAAAAGGACAAAAAGCGCGCCGAGGAGTTCGGACTTCGCTTTCCGAAGGCGCTCGTCATAAACGGCAATGCGTCGCAGAGGGGATTTCTCGAATCCGAGGGCGTCGAGAATTTCGACGCCGTCATCTCGCTCACGGGAATAGATGAGGAAAACCTCATAATATCCATGTACTGCAGCCACATGGGCGTCAAAAAGACTGTCACGAAGATAGACAGAAACGAATACGCGCGCCTGTTTTCGGATAGGGAGCTCGGCTCCGTCGTCTGCCCGAAGGAGCTGACGACGAACGAGATACTCCGCTATATAAGGGCTATTTCCAACAGCGGCGAGGACTCGATACGCTCGCTGCACAGGATAGTGGACGGAAAGGTCGAGGCGCTCGAATTCGCCGTGACGGAGCAGAGTCCGCACACGGAGATACCGCTTTCGAGGCTCCGCTTCAAGCCGAACGTCCTTGTCGCCTGCATCACGCGGTCGAGCCAGGTCATAATCCCGAACGGAGACGACGTCATGCGCCCCGGAGACACCGTGATAATCGTCACGACGGCGGACCGCACGGTCGGCGACCTGCGCGACATCTTCGAGCGCGACGCCGTCAGAAACTAAGGGGGCCGCGCGCTTGAATTACAAGATAGTGTCAAATTACCTCGGCAGGATACTGCTGCTCGAGGCCATAACGATGACGCCATCGCTCATAATGGCGATCTTTGCGGATGGGCTTATGCCGACGCTCGCGTTCGCGTCGTCGATGCTCGCGGCGGCGGCCGTCGGCTCCGTTTTGCTTTTCTGCATCAGACCGAAGAACAGGAGCATATATTCGCGCGAGGGCTGCGTTATCGTGGCGCTCTCGTGGATCACGATATCGCTTTTCGGCGCGCTCCCCATGACGCTGTCGGGCGCGATACCGTCATATATCGACGCCGTTTTCGAGACGGTGTCGGGATTTACGACGACGGGGGCGACGATAATCGCGGATATAGAGTCGCTGCCGATGAGCGTGCTTTACTGGCGCTCGTTCACGCATTGGCTCGGCGGCATGGGAGTTCTCGTCTTCATCCTCGCGATCGTTCCCGAAGGTCACGGGAGCGGTATGCCGTTTCAGATACTGCGTGCCGAGAGCCCGACGCCTACGGCGGGCAAGCTCGCGCCGAAGCTGCATCTGACGGCGCGGATACTGTACTCGATTTATTTCGGGCTTACGGTCATACAGATAATAATTCTCGTGATCGGCGGGATGCCGCTGTTTGACGCCGTCACGGCGTCGTTCAGCACGGCGGGGACGGGAGGCTTTTCGATAAAGAACGACAGCTTTGCGTCATATAACCCGTTCTGCCAGACGACGCTCGCGGTCTTTATGCTGCTGTTCGGCGTCAACTTCAATATTTACTTCCTTATCCTTATAGGAGAGTTCCGCCGCGTCTTCAAAAACAGCGAGCTGCGGACGTATCTTTCGATAGTCGCCGTGTCTGTCGCCGCGGTGACGGTCAACGTCTTGAAAATGTTCAACTCGGCGGGCGAGGCGCTGCATCACGCGTTTTTCCAGGTCGTCTCGATAATCACGACGACGGGAGGCACGACGCTCGACTACGAGCCGTGGCCCGAATTTTCGCACGGCGTGCTGCTCCTTCTGATGGTAGTCGGCGCGTGCGCGGGCTCGACGGGCGGCGGCGTCAAAATATCGCGCCTCGTGATAATGTGGAAGGCGTTCCGGACCGAGATAAAGAAGCTTCTCCACCCGCACACGGTTTCGTCGATAGAGATGGACGGCGAGGTCATCGAGCGCAGCACGCTCTCGCGCTGCGGCGTGTTTTTCTTCGTATATATGATCCTCGTCGCGCTGTCGACGGTGCTTTTGGCGCTTGACGGCTGCGATATAGAGACTAATTTCAGCGCGGTTTTGGCGTGCATCAACAACGTCGGCCCCGGCTTCGGTCTCGTCGGGCCCGCGCTGACGTACAACTGCTTTTCCGCCGGCGGCAAAATCCTGCTCGCGTTTGATATGCTGCTTGGGAGGCTGGGGCTATTCCCGCTGATACTGCTCTTTGTACCCTCGACGTGGAGCAAGAGAAAATAAGGCAAGAAAAATATTCACTCCGCTATTGACAAGCCTCCGCATAAGTGATATCATTATGATATCATAAGGTATACGGAGGAAATATCGGTATGCAGGAAAAGATTTTAACGAACAAGAAAAACGGCATGAGAGTGATGCTTATCTGCATCGCGGTGCTTTTGGCGGCGATAATAGGCTTCATTGTCGGAATATGCGGTCTTGACGCGGCGGAGGAGAGCGGAAGCTCCGCGCCGGGGTCAACGGCCCTGTTTGTCGTCTCGCTCGTCGTTTTGTGCCTTGGGTGGATACCGCTCTGCGGACTGCGCGTCCTTGCGCCGAATGAGGCGCTCGTGCTGACGCTGTTCGGGAAATACATCGGCACGCTGAAGGGCAACGGCTTTTACGCCGTGAACCCGTTCTGTGTTTCCGTAAACCCGGCGGCAAAGACGAAGCTGAATCAGTCGGGCGACGTGTCCTCGCTCGCGAGCGCGGTCACATCAAACGGAACTTCCGCGTCGGTCGAGATGCCGTCAAAGAAGCTGTCGCTCAAGATAATGACGCTCAACAACAGCCGTCAGAAGATAAACGACTGCCTCGGCAACCCTATAGAGATAGGGATCGCGGTGACGTGGCGCATCGTTGACACGGCGAAGGCGGTGTTCAACGTCGACAACTACAAGGAATACCTCTCGCTCCAGTGCGACAGCGCGCTGCGCAACATAGTCCGCCTTTACCCCTATGACGTCGCGCCGAACGTCGACACGACGGGTGACGGAATCGCGGACGACGGCAGCCTGCGCGGCTCATCGGAGCTCGTCGCGTCCCGCATAAGGGACGAGATACAGGCCCGCGTCGACGAGGCGGGCATCGAGGTCATCGAGGCGAGAATCACTTATCTCGCATACGCGACCGAGATCGCGGCGGTAATGCTCCAGCGTCAGCAGGCGTCCGCAATAATAGACGCGCGCAAGATGATAGTCGACGGCGCCGTCGGAATGGTCGAAATGGCGCTCGAAAGGCTCGCGGAGAACAACACGGTCACGCTTGACGAGGAGAGAAAGGCCGCGATGGTGTCAAACCTTCTCGTCGTGCTCTGCGGCAACCATGACGCGCAGCCCGTCGTCAACTCCGGCAGCCTGTATTAACAAAAGCGGATAAGTGCATACGGAAAGGAGGGGGCCCCGGATGGCAGATAAAGAAAAAGAAAACGAAAAGAAACAGATACCGCTGAGGCTCTCGCCGAAGCTGTACGCGGCGATCGCGTCGTGGGCGGAGGACGACTTCCGCTCCGTGAACGGGCAGATAGAGTACCTTTTGTCGGAATGCGTGCGTCAGCGGAAGAAAAACGGTCGGTACGTCTCGGATGAGATAGACGTTCCGCCCGAGCTTGATATAGAATGAGCTTGATGCGGCGGGGAGAGAAAAATCTTTCTCTCCCCGCATATTTTAAAAGGAGCAGTTAAAAGATTGGCAAACACAACGAGGATATTATTCGTCTGTCACGGCAACATATGCCGCTCGCCGATGGCGGAATTTGTTATGAAGTATATGGCAGAAAAGCGTGGGCGCGAGACGGAATTTTATATCGAGTCCGCCGCGACGAGCACGGAGGAGATCGGGAACGACGTCCACTACGGCACAAAAAGCAAGCTGCGCGCCGAGGGGATACCGTTTGAAAAAAGGCGCGCGCGGCAGATGACGAGGCAGGACTACGAAAAATTCGACCTCATCATAGGCATGGACAGGTACAATATTTCAAATATTCTTCGTATCACGGGCGGCGACCCGAAGGGTAAGGTGAAAAAGCTGCTCGATTTCACGCGCCGCGCAGGGCAGGATATCGCCGACCCGTGGTACACGGGAGATTTTGACGAGACGTATCGAGACGTTTGCGAGGGCTGCCGCGGCATCCTCGATTGTGCGGGCGTAAAATAAAGGCTTTTATTGCGGAGGTGACAGTATGCCGACGGACTGTTCACAGTGCTTTTTGTTGTGCTTGGGGTCGTTTTCCGTTTTGAAAAGGGCGGCTTTCTCATAGCGGGATATAACACGGCATCGACGACAGAAAAGAGGTCATATAACGAAAAGAAGCTGTACAAATATATGAGCAGGATGATGTTTTTGTGCGCGGCGTCTTCTTTGCTCGCTGTTTTTGCGGCGGTATTCGATAAAATGTGGCTTTTGTGGCTCAGCATCGGGCTTATCATTGCCGTGTGTATCGGCGGGTTGATTTTCATGAATACGGGCGGAAGGCTGAAAAGGTAGTGAAAACTGAAAACGCGTGGAGGTAAAGATGGAGTTCTGCGGTTTTGAAACTAAAACGGTGACGTACCCCTGCCCTGCCGGCGGTTGGTGTGACGGCGTCTATCACGAAAGAAGGGCGCGCGTTGTCGACAGCGGGGGTCCCTCTTATATTTCGCGGCGGTTTCGCGAGAAAGAAGAGACAGGCTGGGGTGTTTATGACTACCGCGAGGGGACGAGCTTTTCCTTTCCCGCAGGATACTGTGACTGGAGCATCTCGGCGCGCGTCCGCGCGGAGGAGAATTGTAGGCTCGACGTTTTCTGCGACGGGGTGTGCGTTCTTTCGGGAGCCGATGCTGCGTCTGACGAAAGCGGGACGGAGCTTTCGTTTGTCGTCCGCTCGTGCAGCGATGTGTCGGAGCTCATGTTCTCGCCCGCATATGAAGGGGATAAGAAAGAAAGCTCCGCCGCGCTCACGGTCATGGAAATTTCGGCGGAGCGGGTGCCTATGCAAAAGGCGGGCAGAAAGCCGAGAGTGTTTTTGGCGTCAGACTCGACGGTGCAGACGTATGACGCATATTATTATCCGCAGACGGGCTGGGGCGAGGTCTTTTATAAATATTTCCGCTTCCCGGAGCTCGTCCGCGAGTTTTGCCCCGAGGGGAGCACATACTCCCATTGCCGCGCCTATGAGCTGCCGGATTTGACGATAGAGAACCGCGCTATCGGCGGGCGCTCGGCAAAGTCCTTTTACCTTGAGGGGAAGCTCTCGGAGCTTTTTTCCCGCGCGCGGGAGGGGGACCTCATATTCATCCAGTTTGGGCATAACGACTGCACGAAGGCAAGGCCGAACAGGTACTCCCCGCCGGAGGAATATAGATTATTCATAGAAAAATACATCCGCGCGGCGCTCTCGCGAAAGATGACGCCCGTGCTCGTCACGCCGGTCATGAGGCGCAACTGCCGCGAGGGCGGAAGAGAGGGGATATTTGCGCCCTCGTTCCCCGAATTTGCCGAAAAGCTTTATGATCTCTCGGCGGAATTCGGAGTTCCGCTTCTGGACCTCGGGGCGGCGAGCCTCAGGCTTTGCGAGGCGCTCGGGGAAGAGAGAACGAAAAAGCTCTACCTCCACGCGGAGGCGGGGCAGTTTTCGGGCGCGTATGAAAAAGGCGTTGCCGACAACACGCACCTGTCGCGGACGGGCGCGCTGCTGTACGCGGGGCTTGCCGCCGGTCTGCTCGCCGGCAGCAAGGACGAAAGGCTTTTGCCAGTCTCGTCCCTCGTCGAGGTGACGCGCATCGAAGAAATAAGGAGGGCACTTCTTTGCTGACACTATCCGAGCTCTGCTCGCCCGCGTTCGTGCGGGAGCTGATGGCGCGTCACGGTATTGCGCCGCGCCGCGAATTCGGGCAGAATTTTCTCATAAATCCCGCGATACCGAGGCGGATAGCGGAGGCTGCCGTCGGCGGTGAGGCGGACGTCAACGTGCTCGAAATAGGCCCCGGCATCGGAACGATGACGACGGAGCTTTCAAGGCTTGCGGGAAAAGTGGCGGCAGTCGAGATTGACCGCGCGCTGATACCGGTGCTCGCGGAAACGCTTGACGGCTGCGAAAACGTCGCGGTCATAAACCGCGACATAATGAAGTGCAGCCTCCCCGAGCTGACGCGCGAGGCGTTCGGAGATGAGGACTACCGCGTCTGCGCGAATCTCCCCTACTACATCACCTCGCCTATAATAATGAAGCTTTTGGAGGAGGGCGGAGAGCGGCTGCGCTCCGTCACCGTCATGATACAGACCGAGGTCGCCTCAAGGCTGACGGCGTCGCCCGGCACGCAGGACTACGGCTCGATAACTGCCGCCGTCGCGTATTACGGGACGGCGAAAAAGCTCTTCACCGTGTCGCCCGGCAGCTTTCTGCCCGCGCCGAAGGTGACCTCGACCGTCATAAAAATCGAGCTGTACCGCCCGGGCGAGCGCCCGGTCACGGCAAAGGACGAAAAAACACTGTTCCGGGTAATTTCATCCGCTTTCGGTCAGCGGCGAAAAACGCTGCCGAACGCGCTGTCGGCGGGGATGCCGGAGCTTTCAAAGGACGCTGCCGTCTCGCTCGTCACCTCGCTCGGCTACGACGAGAGGATAAGGGGCGAGGCGCTCGGTATCGGGGATTTCGCCCGCATCGCGGACGCTATAACAGCAGAAACAGCAGAAAAATAAAAAAATGAGCCCGCAGGCGCACGTTGCGAAAGAAGCGCGCCTGCGGGCATATTTTTCATGGGATTTCTTATTCCGAAAGTATTTTTTCGACGAGCGCGCGGAGCTTTTCGCACTTGCAGTCGGCGAAAAACAGCTCCCCGAAGCGGCTGCCGGAGAGGGCGCCCTTGACGAGCGCGGGGTCAAGCTCGGGGAGGATATCCTCGAGCGGACGGTATGTCACTTTCTTCACCTCGTCGAGTATCTTCTTGTTCGCCTTCTCGGGAACGGCGCGCTCGCGCGGATACCCTTGACCAGGCTCCTCGCAGAAGAGCTTTTCAAAAATATATTCGAGATTGAGGTCGCCGCCCCAGCCGAAGCCCTTGGCGAACGGGATCGCGATCGCGTTGCCGTCGTTTATCTGCGCAAATGTGTAGGCGTCGAGCGGATCCTCAACGTGACCGCAGATGACGCCGGGGAACGAATTGCACGCGAGCATAGCGCCTTCTCCCGTGCCGCAGCCCGTGATGACGTAGTCGGCGGCGCCGGAGTTAAGAAGAACCGAGGCGAGGATGCCGATCTGCACATATGTGAGCTGGTTGTCGTCCGGCGAGTACATGCCGTAGTTTACGACGGTGTGCCCCATCGGCTCGACGACGCGGCGCAGCGCGCCCTCGATCACGGTGTTTTTCGCCGCCTGGCTGTTTTCGTTGATAAGAGCTATCTTCATTTTTTGCTGCCTCTTTAATAAATTAAAATAAAGTATCAGAAAAGTTTTGCGGGGGCCCGGGGGAGCTTTTTCAAAAGCTCCCCCGGTTATTATGTGCCCCTTTACGGCTGCTTGCCGATGTAAGCGAGGATGCCGCCGTCAACGTAGAGGATGTGGCCGTTGACAAAGTCAGAAGCATCGGAGGCGAGGAACACCGCCGGCCCCTTGAGGTCATCGGGCACGCCCCAGCGCTCCGCCGGCGTCTTTGATATTATGAACGAGTCAAACGGGTGGCGGCTGCCGTCGGGCTTAGGCTCGCGGAGCGGCGCCGTCTGCGGCGTCGCGATGTAGCCGGGGCCGATGCCGTTGCAGCAAATGCCGTACTTGCCGTACTCCGAGGCTATGTTGCGCGTCAGCATTTTGAGCCCTCCCTTCGCGGACGCGTATGCGGATACGGTCTCGCGGCCGAGCTCGCTCATCATGGAGCAGACGTTGATTATTTTCCCGTGCCTGCGCTCCATCATAGACGGCAGCACGGCCTTTGAAACGATGTAGGGCGCGACAAGGTCTATCTCGACGACCTCGCGGAATTCGGACGCCTCCATCTCGTGCATGGGGATACGTTTGATTATGCCCGCGTTGTTGACGAGAATGTCGACGGGGCCGAGCGCGCACGTTATGTCGGCGACCATTTTCCCGACGGCGGCCTCGTCCGTGACGTCGCAGATATAGCCGCGCGCCTCGATGCCGCGCTTTTTATATTCCTCAAGCGCCGCGTCGAGGTGTGCCTGACTGCGGCAGTTGAAGGCTATTTCGGCGCCCGCCTCGGCGAGCGCCTCCGCTATCGCAAATCCTATGCCGTATGCCGCGCCGGTAACGAGCGCGACTCTGCCCTTGAGAGAGAACATATCCATATGCGTCTATGCTCCTTTTTTACCCGAAACGCTTTTTATTACATGTATATAATAGCAGAAATTCGCGCGTTTGTAAACCGAGACGCGGCAAAAAACACGGCGGAAAGCCGTTCTCTTTCGCAGTTTGCACTTGAAAAACGGACAAGGATGGTATATAATACTCTCTGACGGAAAAAACCGATGAGGAAAAAGGCCGAGAAATGCTTGCAGCAGTAAGAAATTTTGTAATAGCGTTCCTGATAGCCGCAGTCGTATTCGGCTCGATAGCATGGCTCATCACGGGATTTATAGCCGAAAACGTCATAGGGATCGCGGAGTCGCCGGAGGACACGGGCATATCGGAGCCGTCGAATAATCCGACCGTCACCCCGCCGATAATAACGCCGCCGTCTCAGTCTGACGGGGAGGACCTCGAGGGCTCGTCGTTCAGCGTGCTGCTCATAGGCACCGACTACCGCCCCGACGATTTCAACGACTATATAGAGGATCTCTCCGCCGCCGGAATAGGAGCCGGCGTTCAGCTCGGTCTGCTCGAAAAGCCGATAAGGACGAAAAACGCGGACATACTCCTGCTCGTGACCGTCTCGGAGGAAAAGAAGCAGATAACGTTCACCCTTATCCCGCCGAACACGCGCGTGTCCGTCAACGGCTCGTATTATCTTCTCGGCACGCGGTACGACAAGGGAGGCTGCGACGAGCTCGTGGATTTCGTGAGCTATCTCACCGCCGTGCCGATAGACTACTACATAAAGGCGAACGTCACTGACGCGGGCGCGATAATAGACACGATAGGCGGCGTCGACATGAGCCTGCCGAGGGATATAATAAATCCGTACTACAACCCCGACAGGACGGAGGAGAACGCGCCGTATTCGGGCATAACGGGGGACCGCGATTTCGAGACCGAGATTTTGATAGAGGGCGGCAGCAGCCACATAGACTCTACGAACCTCTTCGGCCTGCTCCATTACAGGACGAAGGGCGGCACGGCGGAGGAGAGGACGTCAGTTCTCGCGACGCTCGCGAGAACGACGCTTGAAAAGGCCGTCAGCGCCGAGTATCTGCCGCGTGCGGCGGAGCTGTTCTCAAGCATCGTCCAGTACACGGAGACGAATATGAAGGTCGAGGACCTGACGGCAAACCTCGGGCTGTTCTCGCATTACGGAGAATTCACCGTAACGACGCTCGAGTATCCGGGGACGAGCGCGATGCTCGGCGAGGTCGAATGCTTTATCCCGAGCCTGAACGAGGCATATACCATGTACCGTTCGTACAGGTGATAAGGTGATACGTCACAACAAAAGAAAAAGCACGCCGCCGGACGCCGCGTGAACAGAAAGGCACAAGGACAAGAACATGGAAAACACCGAAAAGACAATGGACAAAATAGTCGCGCTCTGCAAGAACCGCGGCTTCATCTTCGCGGGGAGCGACATATACGGCGGTCTTGCGAACACATGGGACTACGGCCCGCTCGGCGCGAGGATGAAAAACAACGTCAAGGACACATGGCGCAAGAGATTTATACAGGAGCGCAAGAACAGCTACGAGGTCGACGCCGATATTCTCATGCACCCGAGAGTCTGGGAGGCGAGCGGCCACGTCGCGAGCTTTTCCGACCCGCTCCTTGACTGCAAGGAGTGCAAGACGCGCCACCGCGCGGACAATCTCATAAACGATTTCGACCCCGACGCTCACGCAGACGGAATGACGAAGGAGGAGATGTTCGAGTACATCAAGGCGCACGCGATACCGTGCCCGAAGTGCGGCAAGCACAACTTCACCGACATCCGTGAATTCAATCTGATGTTCCAGACGTTCCGCGGCGTCACAAACGACTCGAAAAGCGTCATTTACCTGCGCCCTGAGAACGCGCAGGGCGAATACGTCAACTTCCTCAACGTGCAGCGCACGATGAGGGCGAAGCTCCCGTTCTCGATAGGACAGATAGGAAAGGCGTTCCGCAACGAAATCACCCCCGGCAACTTCACGTTCCGCACGATAGAGTTCGAGCAGATGGAGTTCCAGACGTTCTGCCATGAGGGGCAGGACGGCGAGCTCTACGACTATTTCAAGGCATACGGCAGAAAGTATTTTGAGGATCTCGGCATCGCGCCAGAGCATCTGCGCTATCACGACCACGAAAAGCTCGCCCACTACGCGAAGGCGGCGTGCGACATCGAGTTCCTCTTCCCGTTTGGATGGGGCGAGATAAACGGCACCCACAACCGCACGGACTTCGACCTCACGCGCCATCAGGAATACAGCGGCACGAACATGAGCTACCTCGACCCCGAGACGAACGAGCGGTTCATACCTTACATCATCGAGTCGACATACGGCCTTGACAGAACGGTGCTTGCGCTGCTCTGCGAGGCTTACGACGAGGAGGTCATAGACGCCGAGAAGAACGACACGCGCGTCGTGCTTCACCTTTCGCCCGTCGTCGCGCCCTACAAGTGCGCGGTGCTCCCGCTCTCTAAAAAGCTGTCCGAAAAGGCACTCGAGGTATACGATATGCTCTCAAAGCGCGTCATGACGGACTTTGACGAGACGGGCTCCATCGGAAAGAGATACCGCCGCGAGGACGAGATAGGCACGCCGTACTGCGTGACATATGACTTCGATTCCGAAAACGACGGCTGCGTCACCGTCCGCGAGAGAGACTCGATGGAGCAGGTGCGCCTGCCGATATCGGAGGTCGCGGACTATATAGAAAAGGCGATAAAATTCTGATGATAAATGCGCGGGAGATTAGCTTCTCCCGCGCACCTTTTTTCGGCGGGCATGATAAAAAATGCCGGCCTTTATTTTTCGACGTACACTATTATGCAGAGCTCCCCTTCATCGCCGTAAACGACGGGCTCCAAAACGTCGCCGCCGCTCCACGAGAGGACGGCGTCCTCCGCCTCCTTCGTATAGGGAACGGAAAAGCCTTGCCCGTCGAATTTTGCGCCGAGCGACTTCGCGAGCGACGCCGCCGCGTCATAGGATCTTGCCGTTATGGGGATGATGAGCGCGCGGTCATATCCCGCGCCGTAAGTGCGGAAGAGCTCTTCGTATTTATCTTCACTGTCTGATGCCGTCGGATTTTCGGAGCCGGTTTCGCCCTCTGCTCCGCCCATGTTTTCGGGGAGGCGGTCAATGTCTTCGTCTTGGTTTTCGTCTTGAGCGTTTCCGTTTTCGTCGGGCTTGAAACCGGGCGCCGCCGCCTCGCCGGCGAGGCC
Organism: uncultured Clostridia bacterium; assembly: GCA_947628165.1. GTDB lineage: Bacteria > Bacillota > Clostridia > Oscillospirales > CAG-272 > DTU064. The sequence continues at coordinate 52,592 of CANQYV010000002.1, forward strand.
GTCAAACGAGGAGTTGCCGGACTTCATGGGGCCTATCATAAAGACGAAGGCGCCAATGCCGACAAAGAGCGTGAGCACGGCGGCGGCAGCGGCAATATTCCGCCAGCGCCTTGCAGCCTGCCGCTTTTTCGCGGCGGCGTCTTTGTGCACGGCGGACATTATCCTGTCGTGCAGGTCGGCGGGCGGCGAGGGAATATTGTCCTTCCCGACAGCGGCGGCAGCGGCGCTCTTGGCTTTGAGGCAAGATTCGAGCTCCGCGCGGCATTCGGGGCATCCTTCGAGGTGCTCCTCTATGTCGCGCGCCGTCTCGGCGTCAGTCTCGCCGTCGGAGTATTCGTAAAGAAGCGCTTTTATTTCATCGCAGGAATATTTTTTCACGGCGGCAGCTGTTCTCCTTCGGTATGAGGGGCGGCAGCGGGCTGCCCCTCTCTTCAATCATTTGACGTTTCGTTTTGTGCTTTTGTTCCCTGAGGCGGGAGGTCACGGCGAAAAATTCTCACCGAGAGACTTATTTAGTATTTCCGCGAGCGCCGCGCGCGCACGCGAGAGCCGGCTTTTGACAGTCCCGATGTCGGAGTCTGTCGCGTTTGCTATCTCAATATAGCTCATCCCGTGCAGCTCGCGCATGACGATCGCCTCGCGCTGCGCGTCGGGCAGCGCGTCTATCGCTGCCCTCACCTCGCGGATAAGCTCCTGCCTTCCGGCTTCCTCTTCCGGTGTCGGGGACGGGTCCTCGGGCTCGGCGCCCGTCTCGGAGAGCTCGTCGGAGGATATGACGGCGTGCGCGCTTCGGCTCCTGAGAATATCGAGCGCCGCCGTTTTCGTCAGTGTGTAGAGCCATGATTTTACTTCACATTCGCCGCGGTACTTACCGGCGGCGCGCCATAGGCGGAGGAATGCGTCCTGTACCGCGTCTGCGGCGTCCTCACTGTTGTGAAGGACCGAGAAGGCGACCCCGAACGAAAACGACTCATGGCGGGAAACGAGTTCTGAGAACGCCGCCTCGTCGCCGCGCTTTGTGAGCGAATATAGCTCCTTGTCGGAAAGAGCGCCGTATTTTTTCATATTGCCCGGGACCTCCTCTCTTAGAAAATTTTTATGTCCTTATGCCTTCCCGGCGGCGTCGCCGAGAGCCGTTACAAGCTCCGCCATCTCCGAAAGCGTGCGCGCGCGCATTATTTTGTCGCGGCAGGCGGGCGCGCCCTCGATGCCGCGCGTGTACCATGCCATGTGCTTTCTCGCCTCGCAGACGCCGACGGCCTCTCCCTTGTCGGCGACTATGAGGGCGGCGTGGCGCACTGCCTCGCGGCAGCGCTCGCGCGGCGTCGGCGGGACAAACGTCCCCCCCTCCGCGGCGGCGGATAGTTCATCGAATATCCACGGGTTTCCGAGCGCGCCGCGCCCGACCGCGATGCCGTCGCAGCCTGTCGCCTCCGTCATCCGCACGGCGTCGACGGCGGAATATATGTCTCCGTTGCCGATAACGGGGATACTGACCGCGCGTTTTACGTCCGCAATGACGGACAGATCGACGGGAGGCGAGTACATCTGCTCCCGCGTCCTCCCGTGGACGACGACGAGCGCCGCCCCCGCGTCCTCCGCCATGCGGGCGACGAGAGGCGCGTTGACGTTTCCCTGCCAGCCGGCGCGCAGCTTTACGGTGACGGGGATGCCGGTTCCTTCGAGCGCGCGGACGCAGGCTGAGACTATGCGGGCGGCAAGCTCCGGGTCCTTCATGAGGGCGGAGCCGTCGCCGTTTTTGACTATTTTCGGCGCGGGGCAGCCCATGTTTATGTCTATCGCGGCGGGGGCTGCGGCCGATGTGCAGTGAGCGTATGATAATGATGCGGCCTCGTATGCGGCGCGCGCCATCTCGTCGGGATCGTGACCGAAAAGCTGAAGAGATATCGGCGTGTCGCCGCGGCGTATGTCGGCAAGACGTGCCGTTTTTCTGTCGCCGTGCGCCATCGCCTTTGCGGATATCATCTCCGTCACGGCGTAACCGGCGCCGTGACTGCGGCATACGGTGCGCATTGCGCGGTCGGAGGCTCCCGCCATCGGCGCCAGCATGACGCCGCGAGTTATAACGGCGCATCCGAGTCTTATATCTCTCATGCTTTTCCTCCGATTTAAAATAAGCCTTCCGCTTATGTATCATTCACGCATTCGCGCCGCGTGCGGTTACTTTTTTGTAAAAAGCGCCCTTTGCGGTATTGACACGTTGCCTCAAAAGCGATATAATTTTCTTACAGGTTTAGTATGATAGCCTTTTGTGCGCGTATCGGCGGAAGTGCGGGACCTCCGACGGCGCATATAGTTACGCATATCGTTATAGGATATTATACTACAACAGAGACTCCATATCAATAATCAAAAAAGGAGAAATGACAGTGAAAAGATTTGTGGCGCTTCTTCTCGCGCTCCTCATGCTTTCGACCGCGCTCGTCGCCTGCAAGGATACTACCGGAAACGGCGGAAACGAAGGCAACAACGGCGACTCGGGGACGCCGGAAGATACGGGACCGAATTACGCAGAGGGCCCCGCGCTCCCCGACATGAAATGGGACCGTGACTTCAACGTGCTCGGCAAGGGCAAGACTCAGCCGCACTGGCAGAGCCGCGACCTCACCGCAGAAGAAATAGGCGACGACAACATAAACAACGCCGTCTACTACCGCAACAACGCCATATACGAAAGATACGGCATCAATGTTGTTGAGTTCGAGGTGGCAGATTACTTTGCTCAGGAAAAGGAAGCAATGGCCGCGTGCCAGATGGGTGTTGACGACTACGATATGTTCTGCCTCAAGCCCGAGGCGGTGCTTTCGACGCTCATAAACAACGGCTATCTGCTCGACCTCAACACGACGATGAACTACATGGACCTCTCGGCTCCGTGGTATGACCAGAACTCGATAGAGCAGCTTTCGCTCGCGCACCGCGTATATCTTGTGACGGGCGCAATGCTGATAATGGACGACGACGCGACGGCCGGCGTGTTCTTCAACAAGCAGACGGCAGCCGAGCACGCCGATATCCCGGACCTTTACAAGCTCGTCGATGACGGCGAATGGACGATAGACCGTATGACTGAGATCGCGGGCATCGCGTCCCACGACGACAACGGCGACGACGTCTGGACGGTCGGACCCGACAGATGGGGCTGCCTCTCCGAGCGCTCCGTCACGCTCGCGCTCATTGCGGGCGGAAATCTCCGCATAATAGACAAGGATAAGGATACCGATATTCCGTTCGTCGCGGCAGACAGCGAAGAATATCTCGCAATGCTCGACAAGGTACTTAAGCTCCAGAACAACTTCAACGTGACGATGTTCGCAGAGGCTCTTTCCGGTTACGGCGACGTCTGGGTCGAGGCTCTCGACAAGACGTTCAACAACAACAAGGCGCTCTTCTACGCCGCATGGCTGAACCGCGCGACGATTTTCCGCGACATGGAGACGGACTTCGGTATACTCCCGTATCCGAAGTATGACGAAAATCAGAAGGACTACTGCTCGTTCGTGTCCCTCTACTGCGCGAACTCCATCTCCGTCCCGAATACGACGACGGACACAGACTTCGTCTCGTTCGCTATCGAGGCGCTGTCCGCAGAGAGTATGAACGGTACGAACAGTCTTACCGAAGCGTATTACGAAAAGACGCTCGGCTCGAAGAACATCCGTGACCCCGAGTCGAAGCGCATGCTCGACAAGATTTTTGCAAATACGCTCTTTGACCTCGGTTATATGTTCAACTGGGGCAGCATTTGCTCCACGATCATGGACATGAGCGGCGTTTCCGGCGGTGACGCATCGAGCTTCGCAAGAAGGATGACGGCGACGAAGAAGCCCGTTCAGACGGCGCTCGACAAGACTATAGAGGTTCTGACGAATCAGGAATAGAGCCGCATCGGTGACGGAATAATTTCGATAATAAACGCGGTCCCGGGACGCAAATGCGCCCCGGGACCCGTTTTTCTTTGTAAAATAATCGTGCTTGCAAAAATAGTTTATGTGTGATAAAATAGATACAACTTTGACCGCAATGTCAATGACGAAAGCGCGGGCACGGCGGCGGAAAATGAAATCGGAGGCTAAAGCACAAGTGGACACGGAACGGCTTGATTTCTTTTCTCTCATAATACCGTCGCTCGACCCGGACGAAAAACTCGCGGAAACGGTTACGTCCGCGATAAACGCGGGGATATCGGACATAATCCTCGTCGACGACGGCAGCGCGGAGGACAAAAGACAGATATTTGACGGGCTGAGGGATTCTCATCCCGAGGTGACGCTTTTGCGCCACGAGGTCAACAGGGGAAAGGGAGCCGCGCTCAAGACCGCGCTCTCATATATAAAAGAAAACCGTCCCGGAACGGGCGGCGCCGTCACGGCGGACGGAGACGGTCAGCACAGGACGGAGGACATAATCGCCTGCGCGAAAGAGATGAGGGACACGGGCTGTGTCATCCTCGGCTGCCGTGATTTCTCCCTTGAGGGGGTGCCGTTTAAGAGCCGCTTCGGCAACGGGATGACGTCCGCGGTATTCAGGATATTCTGCGGGATGAAGCTGTCTGACACGCAGACGGGGCTTCGCGCCATACCGGCGGCGTATTTTGACGATATGACAGGCGTCGACGGCTCGCGATACGAATACGAGACGAATATGCTCATACACATGGGCAGATACGGCATACCGTACCGCGAGGTAAAAATAGAAACGATATATTATGACGACAACAAGGCGTCTCACTTCCGCCCGATAAGGGATTCGATACGCGTTTACGGGCTTATCCTCAAATATATAGCAAGCTCTATGATATCGTCGGGCCTCGACCTGCTCCTCTTTTATCTTTGGGGAGAGTTTGTGTTCGGCTCGGACTTCTGGGGCGTTTTCGCGTCGACGGTGACGGCGCGCGTCATTTCGATGGCGGTCAATTTTACAATAAACAAAAATCTCGTATTCGGCAGCAGAAAGGGAATTTTCGGCACGGTCGTGCGTTACGTCTGCGTCGCCGTTCCCGTGATGCTTGCGTCATGGCTGAGCGTTTACGCTATCTCGGAGGGACTTGCCGTCCTGTTCGACGTTGACGAGGTAATTCATATCGGACGCACGATAATAAAGATACCGATAGATATAATCCTTTTCCTTATCAGCTTCCGCATTCAGCAGAAATGGGTGTTCACGGACAAAAAAAGGGGGAACGCGCATGGATAAGTATAACGGCGGGGCGGACGGCGGGCTCCCCGAGGAAAAAAGACCGCCCGTAAAGCCGCGCATAGTGAGAGAACCGAGGCAGACTCCGGTTCGGGAGAAAAGGACAGCGGAAACCGGCGAAGAAAAAGTTACAAGGCCCGCGTCCGAACGCAATAATTCCGACGCCGGTGCGAATACAGGCGCACCGCGTCCGGCGCAGGGATCGCAGAATGTGCAGAGCACACCGCGTCCGGCGCAGGGATCGCAGAATGTGCAGAACGCACCGCGTCCGGTAGAGAGAGCACATAATGTTCAGAGCACACCGCGTCCGGCTGAGAGAGCGCAGAATATGCAGAGCGCACCGCGCCCGGTCGGGAGCACACATTATGTTCAGGGTGCACCGCATCCGGCGCAGGTATCGCAGAATATGCAGCGCCCACCGCGCCCGGCACAGGCATCGCAGAATGCTCAGGGCGCACCGCGTCCGGTCGGGAGCGTGACGCAGGGGGCTCCCGAAGGGGGGCGCAGAACGCCGGCGGGCGTCGAGCAGAAGCTGCGGACCACATCGAAGCGCAAGGGGAAAATGTCGACGATAGTGGGCAGGGTGTTGCTCGTCATTTTTACTGTCATATTCGTACTCATATTTGCCGTCGTCGCACTTTGCGGCACGCTCGTAAACGGTCCGTCGGAAACGGTGCGCGACCTGCTCGTCCTTTCCGCGATGCAGGCGAGCGCGACGAAGTGGCTGCCCGGCCTATTCCTTGACGACGCGGTCGTCGACGAAATAATGGCGAAGAGCGAAGAGGTAAACGAAGAGGTCATCCCGATGGGGACGTTTACGAACAAGACGCCCGAGAAGGACGACGAAACGTCGTCTCCCGACGACACGGCGGGGAGCAGCGGGGCGGAGACGCCCGAGCCGCCGGTCGACGAATGGGCATCCGCCATAGACGGGATGATATACAAGACGTTCGTCCGCTCCACATTTAAGGCTTATATGCTCATAGTCAAGGATCCGTCCCGCGTCTATGTCGGCACTTCGAGCAATTTCAAGAGCAACAAAATCGGCGCGCGCATATTCGATATAGTTAAGCGCGAGGACGCAATTGCGGGCATAAACGCCGGAGAGTTTGCGGACCCGAACGGCAGAGGCACCGGAAACAACCCGATAGGACTGACTTATTCCAAGGGCGAATGCGTCTGGGACGACGGAAAAAAGCGCACGTTCATAGGCTTTGACAACAACGGCGTGCTCCACGCAGTCGAGAGCATGACGAAGAGCAAGGCTGACGAGCTCGGCATACGGGACGCCGTCTCGTTCCAGACGGGCAACGTGCTGATCACCAACGACGGCGAAAGCGTCAAGCTCTATTATTCCGAGGGCAACCTCGGAATGTCGCAGCGCACCGCGATCGCACAGAGGGCGGACGGCGCCGTGATCCTGCTCGTGACGGACGGAAGATCCGGCTCGAGCCTCGGCGCGACGAAAAACGACGTCATCGACCTGCTCGTTTCGGAGGGGGCGGTCGTCGCCGGCATGCTTGACGGCGGTTCGTCCACGATGATGTATTACGAGGACTACTATACGAAATATAACATTGACACCGCAGGACTCGACGAATACCAGCGCCAGGGACTGACGAACAGGTACAAGGCGTTCACGACGCCGCGTCACCTGCCGACGTTTTTCCTCGTATCGCCCGAAAAATGATCGGAGGAAAATGCTTTGGCTATGAAAAAAGGACCGCTGCACGGCTTTCATATATCGCGGTTTTATGTGATATATCTTGCAGTGACCGTTTCGGTCATACTTATAATTATCGCCTCGCTCGGAGTCGTCTCAAAAAGGCTCGCGGAGTATGAGGAGGCGCAGCCGAAATACGTCGCCGCGGAGGTGTTTGAAAAATACTTCACCGTTCCGCTGAAATACGACACGCTCCTGGCTGACGCGGTGTTCGAGCGCGGGGAAGCGACGGACGCCGAGATAATAGAATACCTTTCGTCCGAGATAGGCAGCTCCGAGCTTTCGTATTCAAAAGGGCTCGCCGCCGAGGACGGGACCGTAAAATATGTCGTCAAGGCGGGCTCAAAGCAGCTCGGCGCGATAATACTTTCCGTTTCGGACAAGAAGACGGAGCACGGTTTTTCTCTCTACGAGCTGTCGCGCGTAGAGCTGAATCTGAACGTCAGCGGACCCGAGGAAACGGAAACGGAGGGACCGCCCGCGCTCACGCTGTTCTTTGACGTGCCCTCGTCGTATACGGTGACCGTCGACGGCGTCGGACTTTCGACAGAGAACGTCACGTCGACTCACCTGCGCCCAGACGTGCTCGAATATTACCCCTCGGGCGTCGAGGGCGTCGAATATACCGTTTACACGCTTACGACGCTTTATGAGCTGCCGGAAAAGGTCGAGGTTAAGGACCTTTTGGGCGGGGAGGCGGAGGTCACGTTCGACGCGGACACGAACACATATACCGCCGGCATCATATACAGCGAGCAGCTTGCGTTAGAGCATACGGAATTTGTCACGGAGGCGCTCAAGTGGTACGCGGCGTATCTGCAGCGCGTGCCGGGATACAGGGCGTCGAAGATAAGCAGCTATTTTGAAGAGGGCTCCGTCGCATACGAAAACATAAAGACGGTGGCGAAGGATCTCTGGATGATGACAGAGCCGTCGGGGAGCGATTTTGAAAACGTCACGGCGAGCGAATTTTACGCGCTGTCCGCGGACGTTCTGACCTGCCGCGTCAAGCTGACGCAGATACTGCATAGAAGCGGCAAGGAGGACAACGCCGACACGATAGATATGTACCTCTTCTTCCGCCCGACGGCGGACGGATACCGCATATACGAGATGTATAACGCTCAATAAATAAACGTAAAAGAGAGGATGTGACAATATGAACCAGGGCGAGCTCGCGGTGCTTGATTTCATCGCGGAGCACATGAGGTGCGGATTTCTCGACTTCCTCATGCCGAAGATAACGATGCTCGGAGATGCCGGCATATTCTGGATACTGCTTGCTGTGGCGCTTCTCATACCTAAGGCGACGCGGAAAACAGGCGTCATGATGGCAGTCGCACTCATACTCGGACTAATCGTCTGCAATATCACGATAAAGCCGCTCGTCGCGCGAGTGAGACCATACGACGTAAAGGGCATCATGCCGTATCTTTGCGACGTGCAGAAGGACTTTTCCTTCCCGTCCGGTCACACGACGGCGAGCTTCGAGGGGGCGACCGTGCTGCTTATGAGGCACAGAAAATGGGGGATCGCGGCGTGCGTCCTCGCCGCTCTCATCGCGTTCTCGCGGATGTATCTTTACGTCCACTATCCGACCGATATTTTGGGCGGCCTCGTCCTCGGCGTGCTCTTCGGCATACTCGGCGTCATCATTGTCAACAAATGCTGGGACCCGATAGTGAACCGCCTCAAAAAAGAACAGGCGCAATAAGCAAAAAGTACATAATAAGTTTTAAAAAGAGGGTCCGGGAGGAAAACTTTTACAAAAGTTTTCCTCCCGGATCTGTTTTATTTTTCGATTTTATCCCACCTGTGCGGCAGGTCGGGGCAGTTTTGGGCTCGCTTTGCGGCGCGAACCTCGACGAAGCAGCCGCAGAGCGCGCACATCCCGTCGCTGAGGCGGTCGCAGGCGCGGCAGACGGCGAGACGGGCGGCGTAATCATCTGCACTGCATTTTACGTCGTCGCCGAGCGAGGACAGATACTCGCGCACGGTCTTATATACGCCGTCGCGGTCTATCTCTGCCAACAGGCACCGCCTGCATCGCGGGGGAGAATAGCCGGTCTCCTCGTCCATCTTTTACCGCTTCGCCGTTATCCTTAAAACGGAGCATTCGGGCAGCGTGAACGAGAGCCCCTCGTCAGTTACGGACACTCCGTCGAAAGGCTCCGCCTTGACGTTTTCGGGGGACTCGAACGTGTTGAAGGCATCCATTTTGCCGGTCACTATCTCGGCGTCGACGGAGGCGGGCTTGAAGCCGACGAGAACGGCTTCTATCTTTTTCGCGTCCGTGCAGGAGAGGTTGCAGACGGTTATCGTGAGGTTGCCCTCCGCGTCGAGGGACGCCGACTCGGAAAGGTCGTCAACGCGCACCTTTTCCTCAACGCCGATCTTTTCCTTTTCTATGAAGCTGCCGACGAGCGTCGCGTCCTGATGGGGCGCGTACATCTTGAAAACGTGGTATGTGGGCGTCAGTATCATCTTCTCGCCGTCGGTCAGTATGACTGACTGGAGCACGTTTATGAGCTGGGCGATGTTCGCCATTCTGACGCGCTCGCTGTGGTGGTTGAAGATGTTGAGCGTGGCGCCGGCGACGAGGGCGTCGCGGATCGTGTTCTGCTGATAGAGGAAGCCAGGGTTCGTGCCGGGCTCGACGTCGAACCAGTTGCCCCATTCGTCGACGATGAGGGCGATGCGGCGGTGCGGGTCATAACGGTCCATGATGCGCTCGTGGCCGGAGATTATCTCCTCCATTCTGAGCGCGCCCTTCATTGTGAGATACCACTCGCTCTCGTCAAACGCGGTCGCCGAGCCCTTGTGGTCCCAGTTGTGGCATATCGTGTAGTAGTGGAGCGAAAGACCGCTCATATGGTGACCTGCCAATTTCATCACCGTCTCGGTCCAGTTGTAGTCGTCGGCGTTCGGTCCGCACGCGATCTTAAAGAGGCGGTGCTCGCCGTAATTGCGGCAGAAGTTTGCGAACCTGCGGTATTCGTCGGCGTAATATTCGGGCCGCATAGAACCGCCGCAGCCCCAGTTTTCGTTGCCGACGCCGAAGAAGCGGACGCCGAACGGCTCGGGATGCCCGTTTTCTGCGCGCAGATTTGCCATCGGGGAGGTGCCGTCAAAGTTCATGTACTCTATCCATTCGGACATCTCGGCGACTGTGCCGCTGCCGACGTTGCCGTTTATGTACGGTTCGCAGCCGATCTGACGGCAGAGCTCGAAGAACTCGTGCGTGCCGAAGCTGTTGTCCTCCGTGACGTCGCCCCAGTTGGTGTTGACCATGAGCTTGCGGTTTTCCTTCGGTCCTATGCCGTCGCGCCAGTGGTATTCGTCAGCGAAGCATCCGCCCGGCCAGCGAAGGACGGGCAGCTTCATCTCGCGCAGCGCCTTCACGATATCGGTCCTCATCCCTGCTTCATTCGGGATGGGGGAGCCTTCTCCGACATAAATGCCGTTATAAATGCATCTGCCGAGATGCTCTGAAAAATTGCCGTATATGTTTTTGTCGATACGGCTTCTCTTGTCGTAGGTGTTGATGACGAGCTTGCTCATAATTGTCCTCTTTCGGGTTTGGGGCGGGAGCCCATGATGATTTTTTCTTTTTTGCAGCCTTTGCCGTGTACATTTTAACCGATACCGCCGCGTTTGTCAACAACAACAAGCGCCGTTCGGGAAAAAAACGGCGAAAGGAAAAAAACGGGACGAAAATCATAAAATCTATTGGCGCGGGGACGAAAATGTGGTATCATTTATAGCGTAGATATGTCAGGAAAGGAAGCATTTCAAATTGCTCGATTTTTATGATCTGCTCTCCTCTCTGTCGTCGCTTTCGTCGCTGACGGGAAACGAAAAGGCGGAGTCGGAGAAGCTGTTTCTGCTTTTGTCGCAATATTTTGACGAGTGGCATTCGGACAACGTCGGGAACCACATCTTTCACCGACGCGCCGGGACGCCCGACGCTCCGAAGCTCATGATAGACGCGCATTACGACGCGGTCGGTCTCGTCACGACGGAAATAACGAAGGAGGGCTGCCTTCGCGTGACGCGGCTCGGCGGCGTCGACAGGCGCGTTCTTCCCGCCGCGGAGGTCACGATACACGCGAAAAAGGAGCTGTTCGGCGTCATCGCGTCGACGCCGCCTCACCTGCTCTCGGGTGACGCGAGGAAAAAGGTCCCCGAGATAGAGGACATGATAGTAGACACGGGATACACGAAGGCGGAGCTTGAAGAAATGGGCGTCCGCGCGGGCGTGCCCGTCAGCTTCAGGGCGCCTTTCACGCGGCTGCTCGGCAACAGGGCTGCGGGCGCCGCGTTTGACGACAAGGCGTGCCTCGCCACAGCAATCCTCGCCGTCGACATGATGGGAGAGGACAGAGGCAGATTCGACACATACGTCGTCGCGTCCGCGGCGGAGGAGACGGGAATGTCGGGTGCCGCGAAGGCGGCGTTCGCGATAAAGCCCGACATCGCGCTCGTGCTCGACGTCGGCTTCGGCACGTCTCCGTGCGCGCCCGAGAAGAACGGCACGTCTCCTTTAGGCTCGGGCGTCATCGTCTCGGTCTCAGCATCGACGAGCGTGAAGCTGACGCGCCGCATCATGAGGCTCGCGGACGACAGCGAGATAAAGTACACGGTCTCGGCGGAGCCCTCGGACACGGGCACGAACGGGGACGATGTGACGCTCACGGAGGCGGGGATCCCGACGGTCGTTTTGGGAATACCGCTCCGCTCCATGCACACTCCCGCCGAGGTCATAGACGAGGACGATGCAAAAGAGCTTGCAAAGCTCGTATGTGCGGTCATGAGAGACCGCGGAACGGAGGTGTTCTGCCGTGGGTAAAGAGCTGCTTTCGGGAGATATGCTCCTGCGCGCGCTTTCGCTCGCGTTCGGTCCGACGGGCTGCGAGGACAACGTGGCGGAGCTCATAGAGGAACAAATAAGGGACTTTGCGGACGAGATAAAGAAGGACAAGATGGGCAGCCTCACGGCCGTTGTGTACGGAAAGGATCACGGCACCGAAAACGAGCGCCGTGTGATGTTCTCCGCTCACATGGATGAGGTCGGCTTCATGATAACGAACGTGAACGCGGACGGGACGCTGTCGTTTGCGACGCTCGGCGGCATCGTCGGCGCCGCGCTGCCTGCGCGCCGCGTCACCGTCGGAGACGAGAACAACAAGCTCCCCGGCGTCATCGGGACGAAGGCGATACACCAGCTCGAGGGCGACGAACGCGCCGCCATGCCGAAGGTGTCGGAGCTTTATATCGACATCGGAGCGAAGGACCGCGAGGATGCCGAGCACTATGTGAAGCGCGGCGACTTTGCGACATTCTCCTCGGAATACGTCCGCTTCGGCCCGGGGGAAAAATATATAAAGGGCAAGGCGCTTGACGACAGGGTCGGCTGCGCGGTCCTGATAGGGCTTCTGCGCTCGCTCAAGAAGAGAGAGGAGAGGCTGCCGCACGACGTTATATGCGCCTTCACCGTTCGCGAGGAGATCGGCAAGTCGGGAGCGATGACGACGGCATATGACAGGGACCCGCACATGGCGTTCGTGCTCGAGGCGACGGCAGTCGCCGACAATACGGGCGCGCCACGCGAAAAAGAGGTCGCGCGTCTCGGAGAGGGACCCGCGATATCGTTCTTTGACCGCTCGACGATATATCTGCGCGACGTATACGAGTTCGTGCTTGAGACTGCACGCGAGCACGGGATAAAGGCGCAGCCGAAGAGGTACGTCTCCGGCGGCAACGACGCCGGCCATATCCACAAGACGCGGGCGGGCATAAGGACGGCGGCGATATCGGCGCCTGCGAGATATATCCACACGGCGTCCTGCGTTATAAACGACGACGACTTCCATGCGATGGAGAGCCTCGCGCTCGCTCTCGCGGAGAGCGTCAGACTGTGATTTTTGGGAGGGAAAACGATGTATACGCTGCTTCGTGAGCTTACAAAGCCTCTCGGCGTTTCGGGCAGAGAGGAAAAAATAAGAGAGGTCATAAAGGAAAAGATCGCGCCGTATGTCGACGAGGTTTACGCGGACGCGCTCGGCAACCTCATCGCGCACAGGCGCGGGGAGGCGGGAGCGGAGAAGCTGATGTTCGCCGCGCATATGGACGAGATAGGCTTTTTCGTCACCGAGATAGACGACGACGGCTGCGTTCACTTTTCAAACGCGGGCGGCATCCACTACGACGCCGCCGTGTTCGGAAACGTGGTATTTGAAAACGGCGTCCGCGGCGTGCTCGTGCCGAAGGGAGGCGTGAGCGAGCCGAAGGCGGACGACTGCCGAGTCGACATAGGCGCACGCTCGCGCCGCGAGGCGGAGCGCCGCGTCAGGACCGGAGACACGTTCGCGCTCGAGTCGGGCGTCAGAAGGATCGCGGGCGGCAGGGTCGCCGGCAGACCGATAGACGACAGGATAGGCTGCGCCGTCCTGATAGAGGCGGCAAAGAGGATGAAGAACTCGAAGTACGACGTCTACTTCTGCTTTACGGTGCAGGAGGAGGTCGGCTGCCGCGGCTCTAAGACGGCGGCATACGGCATCATGCCCGACATCGCTGTGGCGGTTGACATCACGGGCGCGGGAGACACGCCCGGTGCGCCGCGAACGGGGGTAAAGCTCGGCGGCGGCGCTGCGATAAAGATAAAGGACGCCTCCGTCATCTGCGACCCGAAGCTCGTCGACAGGATGGAGGAGCTCTGCCGCGAGCACGGCATAAAGCATCAGTTCGAGGTGCTGACGCGCGGCGGCACGGACACCTCGTCGATGCAGTCCGCGGGCGCGGGCAGCAGAGCCGGATGCATCTCGATCCCGACGAGATTTTCGCACACCCCGGTCGAGATGATAGATATGGCGGACGTCGAGGAGTGCGCGAAGCTCGCGGTCTGCCTCATCGAAAACGGCGCGGAATAATAAAGAAAATCGAAATAAAAAGGAAAGGGCAAAAAGTATGGAAAACCTGAAAAGATATTCGATGCAGATAATAGAGGCGGCGGCGGAGCTCCTGCTCGGCGTCGTGCTCCTTATCGACCCCAAGGGCTTCACCTCCGCTGTCGTGGTCGTCGCCGGCGCGTTCGCGCTCGTGGCGGGTGTCGTCTCCGTCGTGAAATATCTCGGGACGGACCCCGTCTCGGCGATGAAGGAGCACGCGCTCTCAAGCGGGCTGTTCTTTGTCGCTGTCGGTCTCTTCTGCATATTCAAAACGTCCTGGGTCATTGACACCTTCAGCGCGGTAACGGTGCTTTACGGATTTGTGACGCTCGTTTTCGGCTTCGTAAAGATACAGAATACGGCGGACCTTCTGCGCCTGAAGCAGCGCGGCTGGGCGTTCTGCGGGGTGAACGCGATACTTACTGTCGCATTCGCCGCCGTGATGCTGCTGAATCCGTTTGAAACGCTCGACATGCTCTGCCGTTTCACGGGCGCATCTCTTGTGGTGATAGCGGTGCTCGACTTTGCGGCGATGATAGCGGGCGCTGTCGTGTCGCGCAAACGCGGCGACAGGGGCGTGCTCGAAGAGGAAGACCACGGGGACGAGGCGTGAGATCCTTATTCCGGCGGGAAAATAAAGCGCAGCAAAAAAAGGGAGGGGTGTGTCCCCTCCCCGATTTTTTTGTGTCACTTTGTCTCTTCTATTTCGTCGAGCTCGTCGAGCCATATGCGGGCGCAGGCGTCGCTCGGCATACGGAGGTCTCCGCGCGGGGAGACGGCGACGCTTCCGACCTTCGGCCCGTCTGGCAGGCAGGAGCGCTTGAACTGCTGAGCGAAAAAGCGCTTCAGGAATACGCGGAGCCAGTGAAGAATGACGGGCGGCTCGTATTCGCCCTCGAACGCGCGGCAGGCGAGCCTGTATATTTTCTTCGGCGAAAATCCGGCGCGGAGCATGTAGTAGAGGAAGAAATCGTGCAGCTCGTAGGGCCCGACGAGATCCTCCGTTTTCTGCGAGATAACGCCGTCCTCGGGCGGCAGAAGCTCGGGGCTGACGGGGGTGTCGAGAATGTCGTTGAGCGTTTTAGACAGCTCCGCTTTGCCGCAGGTGTCGGCATAATATCCGACAAGGTAGCGCACAAGCGTTTTCGGGACCGAGACGTTGACGGCGTACATAGACATGTGGTCGCCGTTATACGTCGCCCAGCCGAGCGCGAGCTCCGAGAGGTCGCCGGTTCCGATGACGAGCCCGCCTGTCTTGTTCGCTGTGTCCATGAGAACCTGCGTCCGCTCTCTCGCCTGCGAATTTTCGTAAGTCACGTCGCGGACGTCCTCGCTTTGCCCTATGTCTCGGAAATGGAGGCGCACGGCGTCCGATATGGGGATGTTTTTGAGCGTTGCGCCGACGCTTTCGGCGAGGCGGCACGCGTTGCCGTATGTGCGGTCGGTCGTGCCGAAGCACGGCATCGTGACGGCGATGATGTTTTCGCGCCGCAGACCGCAAAGGTCGAAGGCGCGGGCGGTCACGAGCAGCGCGAGCGTCGAGTCGAGCCCGCCCGAGATGCCGATGACGGCGCTCCCGCAGCCGGTGTGGCGGAGGCGCTTTTCAAGCCCCTTTGCCTGCATCGTCAGTATCTCGTCGCAGCGGCGGTCGCGGTCCTCCTTTCCGCCGGGAACGAACGGGCGGGGAGAAAAGCGGCGCGTCAGCTCGGTTTTCTCCATCCGCAGGTCGAAGGGGATGACGGTGTAGCCCTCATCATGACATTTCGGATACGTCGTCATGCGGCGGCGCTCCGAGACGAGGCGCGAGACGTCGAGCTCGGTATAGACGGTGCCGTTTTTAAACCTCGGGGACTCGGCGAGCACGGTTCCGTTTTCGGCTATGATGTTGTGGCCGCCGAATACGAGGTCCGTTGTCGACTCGCCGTCTCCGGCACAGGCGTAAACGTATCCGCAGACGAGGCGGGCGGACTGCCCCGAGACAAGGTCGCGGCGGTATGCGTCCTTCCCCGCCGCCTCGTCGCTCGCGGAGAGATTGACGATGACGGTCGCGCCCGCCTCCGCGTGCCTTATGCTCGGCGGACACGGCACCCAAAGGTCCTCGCATATCTCGCAGGCGACTGTGAGCGCGGGAACCGAGGCGCAGGAGAAGATTATGTCCGTGCCGAACGGCACCTCCTCTTTGCCGAGCGTGACATGGGTGACGCGGCGGTCCCCGGGCGTAAAGTGGCGTCCTTCGTAAAATTCGTTATATGAAGGAAGGTATGTTTTCGGAATAAGGGCGAGAACGCGCCCGCGGCAGAGCGCCGCCGAGACGTTATAGAGCTTGCGTCCCGCCTCGAACGGGAGCCCGACGAAGATGAGGGCGTCAAGGTTCTTTGTTGCGTCCGCGAGAGCGAGCAGCTCGTCCTTTGCGGCGTCCGTCATGCGCGGCTGCCAGAAGAGATCCTGACATGTGTATCCCGTGAGGCAGAGCTCGGGAAAAACTATGAGCTTCGCGCCGGCGCCGGCTGCCTCTTTTGCCGCCGCCTCGATGCTTTGCCTGTTGTATACGCAGTCGGCGACCTTTATGTCCGGCGTGCACGCCGCTGTCTTTATAAATCCGTCTTTCACAGTTTATTACCTCGCAAAAGCGCCTTTTCGTTTCTATTATAACCTCCGCGGACGAAAAATTCAAGTATAAGCAAGATATTGCCGCCGTACGGTGTTGCACCGGAGCGGCAAATCTGATAAAATAGAATCGGAAAAAAGGAGGAGCGGACATATGCCTTTTTATATCGTAAGGAACGACATAACGAAAATGGAGTGCGACGCCGTCGTAAACGCGGCGAACAACTCGCTGCTCGGCGGAGGCGGCGTCGACGGAGCCATCCATCGCGCGGCGGGCCCGGAGCTGCTCGAAGAGTGCAGAAAGCTCGGCGGCTGCGAGACGGGGCAGGCGAAAATAACGTCCGCATACCGGCTGCCATGCAGGTATGTCATACATACCGTCGGACCCGTGTGGCAGGGCGGCGGGCACGGCGAGCGCGCGCTTCTCGCCTCATGCTATAAAAACTCGCTCTTGCTCGCGGAGGCGAACGGGTGCGAAACGGTCGCGTTCCCGCTCATTTCCGCCGGAGTCTACGGATACCCGAGGCGCGAGGCGATGAACGTCGCAGCAGAGACGATAGAAGACTTTCTTCGCGGCTCCGATATGACAGTATATCTCGTTGTGTTCGACCGCGGCTCGTACGAGGCGGGCGGCGAGCTCTTCCCCGAGATAAAGGCATATATCGACGACGTTTATGCCGAGGCGCACGCGGACAAAATGCGGCGGCGTACAGCGTTCGGCGAGTCAATGCCGATGTATAATGCGGCGGCGCCGAGCGCCGTGCCGAGCGCCGCGCGCAAAGCGGCGGACCCGGGGCTCGCGGCAGCCGTCAGAAGGCTTGACGAGAGCTTTTCCGAGATGCTTTTGCGGAAGATTGACGAGCGGGGCATAAAGGACAGCGTCTGCTACAAGCGCGCAAACGTTGACAGAAAGCTCTTTTCAAAGATACGGAGCAACAAAAACTACCATCCGAAAAAGGAGACCGCGATCGCGTTTGCAGTGGCGCTCGAGCTCGATATAGACGAAACTAGGGAGCTTCTCATGAAGGCGGGGTTTGCCCTGTCGCACAGCAGCAAGGCGGACATCATCGTCGAGTATTTCATAAAACACGGCGAATACGACGTGATGAAGATAAACGAGGCGCTGTTCGCGTTCGATCAGTCGCTGCTCGGCGGACAATAAAAATTAATCCGAAATACTAAAAAAAATGTCGCCTTCCGGGCGACCTTTTTTTCTCCCGACCCGGGTATAATGGACACAGAAAAAGCCCGGGAGGGACGAAAACGGAGGTAGAAATAATGAAAAATACGGAAAAGAAAAACGGGATAACGGAGCTTGTGTTCATACTCGACAAAAGCGGCTCCATGTCGGGACTCGAGGACGACACCGTCGGCGGCTTCAATTCGATGCTGGAAAAACAGCGCGAGCGCGACGGGGTCTGCTTCGTCTCGACTGTGCTCTTCAACGAGAGAAGCACCGTCATACACGACAGGGTGCGCCTTTCCGATGTGGAGAGGCTGACGCGGGCGGACTACGTTCCCTGCGGCTCGACGGCGCTGCTCGACGCCGTCGGAGACGCGATACATCACATTGCGAACATACACAAATACGCGCGCCCCGAGGACGTCCCGGAGCACACGATGTTCGTCATCACGACGGACGGAATGGAAAACGCGAGCCGCCGCTACGAAAAGGAAAAGATAAAGCGCATGATAGAGGAAAAGCAGAGCCGTGACGGCTGGGAATTTCTCTTCATCGGCGCTAACATTGACGCCGTTTCGACGGCGGCGGGCTACGGCATAAAGCGCGGGCGCGCCGTCGAATACCGCGCCGACAGAGAGGGCACGCGTGCCGTCTACGAGGCGGTCTCACTCGCCGCCAACATGGTCAGAGGCGGCGGGGTCGATGAGACCTGGAGCCTCGGCATATCGGAGGACATGAAGAAAAGAAGATAGAAAAACAAAGGCTGCCGCATCTCGGCAGCCTTTGTTTAACATATGTGCAAAGGGAAAATCAGCCCAAAGGTCAAATCCTGTTTGTTCACTCGCCGGCAGTGTTCTTTTTGAATATCACGAGCGAGTCGCCGTAGGAGGATATCCTTTCGTATCCGTTCGCACGCAGGCGGCTCTCAAAGACGGAATATCCACCCTGACCGTATTTTTTGTAGTTTCTGTCCTCTTTCGGATTGACGACGATATAGTCCGTCTCGAAAATATTCTTATCCGAAGAATAGCGGACGTCGTGAAGCACCGCGCGCTGAGAAAGGTATGTGGAGTAGAACGTCGTCGCGGTGACGGAGGCGTCGTCGGGGACGGTGTCGAGCACCGCGCGCAGCCCGTCATAATAATCGCGGTACACAAACGCGCGGGAAATATATGAGGACGCCTTCGGAAAAACGACGGAGGAGAAGAGGACAGCGCTGACCGCCGCGGCGGAGAGCGCCGTACACAGCCGCACGCCCGCGGCCTTTATGTCGGCGAGATTTACAATGAGAAGGTAGAAGAGGCACGCTGCGGAGCCGAACACATATTGGAAGAACACGTCGTGCATATATTGATAGTCGGAGATAAGATTGACGAGCACATAAGGGATAAGGAGGATAAGGCGCTCCCAGCGCCGCGTGAATAAGGGGAGGGCGAGCGTCGGCAGAAGCGTTTCCGCTATGAACACGAGCTTTTCGGGGTCCGCGCATTCAAACACGAGCTTCATCGGGCATAAAATCGCCGTTTTTATTATCGTCACAAGGGGAGACGCCTGCCCTATTATGAAGTTCGGATACCTGTCGTTCGTGAGCGTGCCGTCGCCGTGAGTTGTGAGATAATATGACGCTGCCGCGAACGCGGCGACGGACACGGCGAGTATGACGCCGCCTGTGACGGCGCCGCGCCTGTCGCGGCGAAGCAGGGACGAGACGAGGACGAAGAGCGCGATTACGGCGGCATACACCGCGGCGTCTTCCTTTATCATGAGCGTCAGAACAAGGGACACCGAGATGACGGGGATGCTTTTTTTGTCAATTCCGTAAAGCAGCCACAAGAGCATCGGCGCGAGAAAGCAGTTTTCGTGCAGGTCGTAGCTCGTGCCGCCTATGAGCGCGGGATAGAGAAGAAACGCGACGCACACGGCGCACCGCTCGGCGCCAGAAAGGCCGTGGCGGCGGCAGAGCAGAAAGAGCGGCAGCACGGCGGAGGCGATGACGATTGCCTGGAGCACCTCGAGCGTTTCGGGCACCGGGCATATCATGTAGAACGGCAAAAGAACATAATAGATGGGGGAGGTGTGGACGCTCATGTGGGAGAGAAGTCCGTCGCGCTCGACCGTCGTGTTCATCAGCCCCGTCGTTCTCATGTGGTAAAACATTTGCGAGAATATGCCGAAATCAAACGTCGGCGTCGCAAAGCTGCGGACGCGGCATATCGTCCATATGCTGTCGAAGATGACGAACGCGAGAGCCGCGGCGGCGGTCAGAATAATAAATATGCGGTCGTTTTTGCCGTCCTTCGGCACGTCCTCAGAGCACGGGAGGGGAGACGTGTCATGCCCGAGAAAGGCGTAACATGCGAACCCCGCGGCAATGAGAAGGCACAAAATCGCGAACGGGAGCGTCGGTGATGTGAGCACGGCAAGAGCTGCAAGAAGGACGAAAACTACGGCGGACGCGGCGCGCTCGGGGGCGGCGGTATCCCGTTTTATGATAAACGGCAGGCATGACGAAAGAACAAAGACGGCGGCAAAGACGCCGGCGAAAAAGAGCGGGGATATATGTTCGAGCATCAAAAGCCCGCCGAGCGCGCGCGCCTCACCCGGCAGCACCGCAAAACAGAGCGCGGCAGAGGCGAGCCACGACAAAACGGCGCGGCGTATCACGGCGCCGACGGAAAAAACGCCTCTTTTTATCTCATCGGTCTGCATCGTAAACCTCTGAATATCGGAAAATCAGGATAAAATATGATAATAATATATCACACAGCACGAAAAAAAACAAGGGGGAGAGGACAGCGCCGCCCGAAGCCTTCGATTTTTTCGACAAAACGATTGACAAGGGGATACGGCGTGTGATATACTGACAAAAGAACAGGAAAAATAAAGTCTCAGGGTAGAGGCGCGCCTCGCAAAGAGTCGCCCCCGTCGGAAAAAGGTCATCGCCGGCCTTCGCGGGAGCAAAAGGTGCGGGCGCCGAAAGCGTGCGGATGGCGGGACGCGCGGCTTGGGCCGGGAGAGAACATCTTTCGGACTGTCGTTTTAAACGGAGAGCTATCGGGATTAAAGAACGTTTTCCGAGGGGGAGCGTTCGGTTTCGGTGGCGGATGAAATTTGTCGGCCGCCTTTTGTTTTGCGCGGGGGCAAAGCCCGCGCGCGGAACGGACAGAGACATGAAAAACACTGAGAACCGCAAAAAGCGGAGAAACGGAGGCTTTTTATGAAAAAAGAGGTTTTCAGAGGCGTCGCGACGGCGCTCATCACGCCGTTCTGCGACAGGCGCGTAGATTATGAGGCGTTCGGCAACATCATAGACGCGCAGATAGAGGCGGGGGTCGACGCGCTCGTCGTCTGCGGGACGACGGGAGAGGCGTCGACACTGACGGACGAGGAACAGATAGACACGATAGCGTTCGCGGTGAAGCGCGCCGCGGGCCGCGTACCCGTCATCGCGGGCGCGGGAAGCAACGACACGCCGCACGCGATAGCGCTCTGCAAAGGCTCATGCGAGGTCGGAGCCGACGCGCTTCTGCTCGTGACGCCGTATTACAACAAGACCTCGCAGCGCGGGCTCATACACCACTATTCGGAAATAGCCGACAGCGTGACAAAGCCTCTCATCCTCTATAACGTCCCGTCGCGCACGGGACTCAACATCGCCCCCGAGACATACGCCGCCCTTGCAGACCATCCGAATATCGCCGGCATCAAGGAGGCGAGCGGGAACATCTCCGCGATCGCGGATTCGATATCGCTCGTCGACGGAAGGCTCACCTTTTACTCCGGCAACGACGACCAGATAACGCCTATGCTGGCGCTCGGCGCCGAGGGCGTCGTGTCGGTGCTCTCGAACATCCTGCCCGCGGAGACAAAGAAGATATGCACGCTCTTTTGGGAGGGAAAGACGAAGGAGAGCGCGGAGCTTCAGATACGGCTGCTGCCGCTCGTAAGGGCGCTGTTCTCGGACGTCAACCCGATCCCCGTCAAGGCCGCAATGGCGATGCTGGGCGTATGCCGCGAGGAGCTTAGAATGCCGCTCTATCCGATGGAGGACGGCAAGCGCGAAAAGCTGCGCGCATTTATGGAAAAGGCGGGACTTAAGACCGTTCGCTGAAAAAAGATAAAAGGAAAAATAAAAGTATATGGATGTGATCCTCAACGGCGCCTGCGGACGAATGGGCGTCGTGATAAGAGAAAAGCTCGCGTCCGAGCCGAGAGGGATCCGCCTCGCGGTCGGGGTCGACCCCACGGCGAATGAGGGAGAGAACGGTATACTCCGCTCCCTTTCCGAATACTCGGGGTACGCGGACGTAATAATAGATTTTTCAAACCACAAAAGCGCGTATGAACTTATGGAATACGCGGTATCTCGCGGGCTGCCGTGCGTTGTCGCAACGACGGGACACACGGATGAGGAGCGCGCCGCGATAGAGCGCGCCGCCGAAAAGATACCGGTCTTTATGTCGGCGAATATGTCGCTCGGCGTCGCCGTCACGGCGAGGCTCGCGAAGCTCGCGGCGTCTCTTCTGCCGGAGCCCGAGGTCGAGATCGTCGAGACGCACCACGACAAAAAGCTCGACGCGCCGAGCGGGACGGCGCTCATCCTCGCCCGCTCCGTGAAAGAGTCGCTGCCCGAGGCGGAGTTCGTCTGCGGCAGGTCGGGGCACGGCGCGCGCACGAAAAACGAGATAGGGATACATTCGCTCAGGATAGGAGGCGTCGTCGGCGAGCACGAGGTCATCATCTCGTCCGGCGACGAGATGATATCGATAAAGCATACGGCGGCGAGCCGCTCGCTCTTTGCGGACGGCGCACTCGCGGCGGCGGAGTTTCTCATGGGAAAGCCCGCGGGGCTTTATGATATGAACGACGTCGTAAAGGACGCGTTCGGAGACTAAACGGTATGAAGATAAATTTCACTAAAATGCACGGGTGCGGCAACGACTATATTTACGTCGACGCGCGTGCGGGGATCCCGTTTGACCCGTGCCGCCTGTCGGCGCAGATGTCGCCGAGGCACACGTCAGTCGGCGCGGACGGCCTTGTGCTCATCTGCGCGTCAGACGTCGCCGACGCGAAGATGAGGATGTTCAATCTCGACGGCAGCGAGGGCATGATGTGCGGCAACGCGATACGCTGCGTCGGCAAATACCTTTACGATAACGGCATTACGGACAAAACGGAGCTTAAAATAGAGACTAAGAGCGGCATAAAGGAGCTTTCCCTTGCCGTAGAGGACGGAAAGGTGACGTCCGTCACTGTCGGAATGGGCAAGGCGTCGTTTGCAGCGGCGGACGTTCCCGTAATTTGCGGGGGCGGCGAGCTGATAGACGCGCCCGTGTCGGTCGGTGGGCGGACGTGGCGGCTGACGTGCGTTTCGATGGGAAATCCGCACGCCGTCACGTTCACGGACGAGGTGTCTTGTCTCGACCTTGAGGCGATAGGACCGCGTTTCGAGCATCACGAGATGTTCCCCGAACGGGTGAACACGGAGTTCGTCCGCGTCATAGACAGGCGGACGCTTGAAATGCGCGTGTGGGAGCGCGGCAGCGGCGAGACGTTCGCGTGCGGCACCGGGGCGTGCGCCTCGGCGGCAGCTGCTGTCAGGCTGGGCCTCTGCGACGCCTGCGTTCCCGTGACCGTGCGGCTCAGGGGCGGCGAGCTTATTATAACCGTCGACAATGACGGAAACGTCACGATGACGGGCGGCGCCGTCCGCGTTTACGACGGCGTGTATGATTTCTGATACTGCGGGAGCATTTGCATGAAGATACTTTTAAACGACAACTACAAAAATCTGAAGAAAAACTACCTCTTTTCGGAGATAGGCGCGCGCGTGCGCGCGTATTCCGAGGCGCACCCGGACGCAAATATCGTCCGCCTCGGCATCGGGGACGTGACGCTGCCGCTCACTAAGAGCGTTACCGTGGCGATGGCAAAGGCCGTCGCCGAGATGGCGGACAAGGCGACGTTCCGCGGGTATTCTCCCGAGTACGGATACGATTTTCTCATCCGCGCGATAGCGAACCATTATAAAAGATACGGCGTCACGCTCGCGTGTGACGAGATCTTCGTTTCCGACGGGGCAAAGAGCGACGTCGGAAACATAACGGAGCTTTTCGGCGACAATCCGGTGCTCATTCCCGACCCTGTGTATCCTGTTTATCTCGACAGCAACATAATGGCGGGCAGAAGGGTGTCTTTCCTGCGCGCCGGTGAGGAAAACGGATTTCTCCCGACGCCGGAGGGGCTGTCGGGCGAGGGGTATATCATATACATCTGCTCGCCGAACAACCCGACGGGCGCCGTCTACGACAGGGCGGGCCTTTCGGAATGGGTGAATTTTGCAACGGCGTCGGGCTCGCTCATCATATTCGACAACGCGTATGAGGCTTATATAAACGGGGACTACCCGCATTCGATATACGAGATCGAGGGCGCGCGCGGCTGTGCCATAGAGATTTGCAGCTTCTCGAAAACGGCGGGATTTACGGGGACGAGGTGCTCGTGGACCGTCGTCCCGCGCGAGCTTTCCTCGGGCGGCGTCTCGCTCTGCGAAATGTGGGGCAGGCGGCAGGCGACGAAATTCAACGGTGTGCCTTACGTCGTCCAGCGCGGCGCGGAAGCGGCGCTCTCCGACGAGGGCTTCCGCGAATGCCGCGAGCTCGTGGGCTATTATATGGAGAACGCCGCGCTCATCTCGGGCGTCATGAGAGACAAGGGCATCTACTTTACGGGCGGGACGTCGTCGCCCTATATCTGGATGAAGTGCCCGGACGGCTGCCCGTCGTGGACGTTCTTTGACAAGCTGCTCTCCGAGGCGGAGGTCGTCGGAACGCCCGGCGCTGGCTTCGGCGCGTGCGGCGAGGGATATTTCAGGCTGACGTCGTTCGGTTCGCGCGAGGCGACCGAGGAGGCGGTCAGGAGACTTTACAAGTTCCTGTGAGCCGGAAGGGGACAATAGGACGTTGAAACACGGATTTCTGCATTCCAATATAGAAGAACGGGACGGAAGGCTCTTTTTCGCGGGCGCCGACACCGTCGGTCTTGCCGAAAAGTATGGCACGCCGCTGATGCTGCTCGACGAGGACAGGATACGCGCGCGCTGCCGCATGTACCGTCGTGCGGCGGAAAAATATTTCGGCGAGGGGTCGAAGCCTCTCTACGCCTCAAAGGCGCTCTCGTTCCGAGGCATATATCGCATAATGGCGGAGGAGGGAATGTCGGCGGACATCGTATCCCCCGGCGAGCTCTACACCGCCGCGAGCGCGGGCTTCCCGATGGAAAACGCGTATTTCCACGGAAATAATAAGTCCGACGCTGACGTCGAGTACGCGGTGAAAAACGGGATAGGATATTTTGTCGTCGACAGCGTGGAGGAGCTCTCTGCCGTCGACAGGATCGCGGGCGAGGCGGGGATAAGGCAGAGAATACTTCTGCGGATAACGCCCGGCATCGACCCGCACACGCATGAAAAGATAAACACGGGACGCGTCGACTCAAAATTTGGGTTCGCGATCGAGACCGGGGCGGCCGAGAGGATCACGGGCGAGGCGCTCTCTAAAAAGAACGTCGAGCTCTGCGGCTTCCACTGCCATATCGGCTCTCAGATATTCGACGCCGCGCCGTTTATGCTCGCGGCGGAGCTGATGATAAGGTTTATCGCTGACATAAAGGAAAAGACGGGATATGAGGCCGAGATCCTGAACCTCGGCGGCGGCTTTGGCGTCCGCTATGTGGAGGACGACCCAAAGGCAGATATCGAGGCGATGATAGAGGCATCGGCAAATACCGTGAAGAGGGCGTGCCGCGAGTGCGGCGTCCGTATGCCCCGCATACTGCTCGAGCCGGGGAGAAGTATAGTCGCCGACGCGGGCATGACATTGTACACGGTCGGCACCGTAAAGGAGATACCGGGCTTCCGCAATTACGTCTCCGTCGACGGCGGCATGACGGACAACCCGAGATACACGCTTTACGGCGCGAGATATACTATGGCGGTGGCGAACAGGGCGGACGCCGAGGCGGATTTTGAATGTACCGTCTGCGGCAGGTGCTGCGAGAGCGGAGATCTTCTCGGCGAGAGGATAATGCTTCCGCGCCCCGAGCGGGGAGACCTGCTCGCCGTGTTCGTGACGGGGGCATACAACTATTCGATGGCGTCGAATTACAACAGAGTCTGCCGCCCGCCCGTCGTGATGATAAGAGACGGGAAAGACACGCTCGCCGTCCGCCGCGAGAGCTTCTCTGACATGACTGCGTGCGATATTTGAAAAGAACACAAAAAAGCGCGGGGAAAGCCTTTTAAAAAGGTTTTTCTCCGTGCTTTTTTGACGGGAATTATTCTTCCGAGCCCTCGATAAAGTCTACCGTTGGATATCTGACGGCGTCGGAATAGTGCCACCATTCGTAGGGATAGCCGTTAAAGCCGTATTTGAGCATTATTTTTTCGAGGAGCTGCGAGTTTTTCGCCGCTTCCTCGGACACGTCGTCGTAGTTCCTGTTGGCGAGCGGGGAGAATTCGTCAAAGCCGCTCGGCATCGGGATCTCCGTGCCGTCCGCTTTAACGAGCGTCACGTCCACGGTGTCGCCGCGCGTGTGCCCCGAATATCCTCGGTAAGGGTTTGATATGTACTTTGAATTCGGGAACGCATTCCAAAGAATGAACTGCGCCGCGGCGGGACGGTAGGCGTCCCAGAGCTTGAGGCTGAGACCCATAGAGGCAAACTCCGCCTGCGCGGCGGCGAGCTTTTTCACCGTGCCGTACCTGAGGTACGGTACGGCGCTTTCGTAAACGACGCCGCCAGTAAAGTTGTCCGCCGTCGCGTATTTTAAGTCGACGATGAGATCGGGAATATAGTCAAGCACGCGCACGAACTCGCCGTCGACAGGGGGTGGGGGCTCGGTTTCGGGGGCCTCGGTCTCGGAGGGCTCGGTCACGGGCGGCTCGGTCTCGGGGGAGAGAGTTTCGGCGGCGTCGGTTTCAGTCGCGCATGTAGATGTGCCCGCAGGCGTATCTGTCGGGGCGTCGGTTTCCGTCGTGTTCGCATGGGATGGCGTCTTCTCGCCGCCGGGCCTGAGCGCGAAGCATAGGGCGAATACTGACAAGATAAAGGCGAGCAGTATCGCTGTTATAAGCAGAGATTTTCTGTTCATTTTGCGACGGCGACCACGCTACCTGCCGATGATTTCGATTTTTTCAATTTCATCATCTCTGCATCCCGTCAATATATTCGACGAGAGAACTTTAAAATCAACCTCCATAAATTCCGTTCCGTCGTCGTCATAATCGTAGTTGTATCCGTAAAGCCTTCCCACAATGACCGTCCCGTCGCAAAGATGCACTTTCAGCTTTTTTCCGTAGTAGTCTTCCGGCACTAAATCTTTCATAATAACCTCAAAATCGTGACGCCGAAGCGTCGATTTTTAATATCTGCCGTCCGTCACGGCTCGATGACGGAGATGGCGGCTGTCAGAGCGGCGGCTGCGTCTGCGGTACTGAGAGCGTCTTTTGCGGGGACGTGGATAAATCCGACGCGCACGCCCGTCCCGTCGAGCATACGGAGCAGGCGGTAGAAGAGGTCGTTGCAGACGTAGGAGCCGGCGGAGAGCGAAAGTGAGGCGGGAAATCCGGCGGCGGATATCGCGTCCGCCATGCGGCGCGCCGGAAGCGTTGAGAAATATGCCTCCCTGCCGCCGCTTATAACGGGGACGTCAAACGGCATATTTCCCTCATTGTCGGGAGTTTTTGCGGAGGCGTAGTTCACGGCGAGAAGCTCGGGCGTGACGGCTTTGCGTCCCGCGGCAACACCTGCCGACAGCACGCAGTCGACGCCGAGGCTGACCGCTTTCGCATACGCCTCGGCGGCGCACTTTCCGAAAACGACGGGGAGCGTCATCTTGTATATATCAAAATTCCCTACCCTGTCGGGAACGGAAGCTGCGGCGAGCGCGGAAGCGTTTTCCGTCTCCCCTCCGAACGGCTCAAACGATGTTAAAAGGAGCTTGGAACGCGCATACATAATACGGCGCCTCCCCCGACCGGCGGCGTTCACGCCGCAGCATTTTTGACGTATAAAATTATACCTCTTTTGCGGCAAAAAATCAACGCCCCGACAAAATGCCTCCGATGACACGAATAAAATGTGTCATAAAGCGCCGCCGTATTGACACGGCGGCGCTTTGATGATATAATCAAAAGATACAGAAAATATGTTTGCCGAGGTGGAGAAATGGCAAAAGAACGCGGTATCCCGGACGATTTCTGGGACATAGGCTCGCTTTTGCCTAAAAAGCGCCCTCCCGTCATGAGGGAGCGGAAGCCGGACGTTGAGACGGTGGAGCTCGAGCTGCCCGTGATAAAAAAGCCGGACGGCGGGCTGTCCGCGCGCTTCCGCGAGGTCAATGTTGATATCGTGAAAAGGGACGTCCGGACGGAAACGGTTAAGATAAATATAAACGCAGGGCGGAGGGGTACCGACACCGCCGCCGTCAATGTCAACGTCAAAATTGATGCAAATGCAAACGTCAATACAAATTCGGGCTCCGGCTCCGTCGGCGCGGACGCGCTCAGGCTGCCGGAGAGACGGCGGACGGAGCGGCAGACGGCGGAGGTCGTCGACGAATACTTTCCCGAGGGCGGGCTCGTAAAGCGCGTCCGCATCATGAAGTGGGCGTCGAAATACAGTTTTTACGAGCAGTTCCGCTTCGACGCGAAGAGATATTCCGGCGAGCGCGGCGAGGAGTGCCCTGAGGTCGATTTTTTCTCATACACTCCGCAGTACAGGCAGATGTCGCGCGCGCAGCTTTCGTATTATTTCTGGTGGAGAAGGCGCGCGCTCGAGGGGGAGTGGCTGCCGGCGTCGTTTTCGTACGTTCTTCTGTTCGTTTACGAGACGATAAACCTCGGAGACGAGCTTACACCCGAGGAGGGGCTCGACAGGCTCACGGGCGTTTGGCTCGCGTACCGTGACAAATATCATGTGCTCGACAAATACCTGTCCGAATGGCTCGCCGACTACTGCATGATACACAGGCTGCCGCCTCCGAGGGAAAGGCTTTCCCCCATAATGCACGCGATAATGGAGAACGCGAGCTTCCGCGAATTTTACATGGCGGGCGGCGAGGAAGGCATCCCGGCGGAGACGATGATAGCGCTCTCTTCCGACTACGACTGGCACAAGAGCAAATTTGCCGCCGACAACGGCGAGCTTTACGCGCGGCACATTCCCGCCGCCGTCGCGTATGTCGCAAAACGCTGCGGGGACGACACGTTTTCCGCAAAGGGGATGAGGTCCGCCGTCGTGTCGAGGGACGCGTACTGCGGCTCGCTCTGCGCCCACAACGTCAAATGCAGGATAGATATCGAGTACCTCTCCTTCGTCCGTTCGCGGGAGCTGAGGGGGCTTATGACGGAGCTCGTGAAATATTCCGAAAACAGGCTGCGCGCCGCGCTCGGCGTGCGCTCGCGCCTGCGCGTCGGCGAGCTGCCGGAAAAATACCGCCTCATCGCGGACGAATACTTCGACCGCGAGTTCCCGGAGACAAAAAAGCGCATGTCCCGCGCGGCTGAGGAGGCGGCGTATGAAGCATCGTATGAGGCGGCGTATGACGCGCTCTCGCACGGACTTGACACGGGCGACGCGCTTTTGATAGAAAAGAGCTCGTGGGCGTCGACGGAGCTGCTCGTCGACGAGCCTGAAGAGACAGAAAAAGCAGAAAAGACGGAAGAGACGGAAAAGAAAGAGACCGACGCGGACACGGAGACGCATGAGGGCGGCATATTCGCACGGCTCGACGATGTGTCGGGGGAGTATCTGTCGGCGCTTTTGAGCCTCGGCGGGGACGCCGCGCATCGGCTGACTCTCGAGCGCGGCGTTTACGAGGACGAGATCGTCTCGCGCATCAACGAGGCGGCGGTCGACGAAATAGGGGACATAATAATCGAGCCGGCGGACGGCGGATACAAAATCGTCGAGGATTACAGGGACGACATAACGGCATAGATATCGGAGGAAAGCATGGAAAACGCAAAAACGGGCGGCGGCACGGCGCGCGTGCCGAAAAGGATACTGTCGCAGCTTATGAGCTCGCTTTCCGCGGGCGTCGTTCCGCGCGCGGGCGCGCCCTATATCGCGATAGGCAGGACCGAGGAGATAGCGGCGCTGACGGGAGACCTCGCCCGTGTCTCCGACGGCGAGGGCGCTATGCGCTTTATAATAGGAAGATACGGCTCGGGCAAGAGCTTTCTGCTCCAGCTCATGCGCGGATACGCGCTCGAGCGCGGCTTTGTCACGGCGGACTGCGATCTCTCGACAGAGCGCAGACTCTGCGGCTCGTCGGGCACGGGGCTTGCGACGTACCGCGAGCTTTTACGAAATCTCGCGACAAAGTCGTCGCCGGACGGCGGCGCGCTGCCGCAGCTTCTGGCAAGGTGGATATCGGATATAAAGTCCTCCGTCGCATCCGGCGGCGCCGAGGTCGGCGGCGAAAGGTTCGACGCGGACGTGAAGGCAAGAATATTCGAGGTCATAAGAGGGCTTGAGGCGGGCGTCGGCGGATTTGACTTCGCGCTCGTGCTGTCGAGGTATTACGAGGCCTGCGAGGCGGGCGACGAGGAAAAAAAGAGCGCATGCCTGCGCTGGCTCAGAGGGGAATATTCGACAAAGACGGAGGCAAAGGCGGCGCTCGGCGTCGGAATGATAGTGAACGACGACAACTGGTACGACGAGATAAAGCTCATCTCGCGCCTCGTCTCCGGGATAGGGTACGCGGGGCTCGCCGTGTTCATAGACGAATGCGTCAATCTCTATAAGATACCGAACAGGATCTCAAGGGAGAACAATTACGAAAAGATCCTGTCGATGTATAACGACACGCTCGAGGGCAGGGCGGAGCATCTTTTCCTCGTCTTTTGCGGCACGCCGCAGTTTCTCGAGGACAGGCGGCGCGGGCTCTTCAGCTATGAGGCGCTGAGGGGAAGGCTCGCGGACGGGAGATTTGACAACGGCGAGTACAAGAACATGCTCGGCCCCGTCATAAGGCTGAGAAGGCTATCTGACAACGAGCTTCTGGCGCTCGTTCTGCGCGTGACGGCGCTGCACGCGGAAAATTACGGCTGGACGCCGCGCATCTCCGACGGCGACCCCGAGGCGTTCGTCCGCGCGAGCCTCGAGATGGCGGGGGCAAATGTAATGATAACTCCGCGCGAAATAATAAGGGACTATATCTCGGTGCTGAATATTCTTTATCAGAACCCCGAGGCGGCCTTTTCCGACGTCGTCGGCACGGCGCTGACGCTGACGCCCGCAGGCGAGGCGGACGACATCACGGAAGAAACGGATGCCGCAGCCAAAGCAGACACGAGAGCCGACGCAAAAGCCGACGCGGCAGAGAAAAATCCCGCCTCAAGCTTCGACCCCAACGATATCGTAATATAAGCCAAATTTCCCCACGCACCCGAAAAAATCCCTAAAAAGTTTTGGAAAAGAGAGGGCGCGGGGGAGAAAAACCTTTCTCAAAAGGTTTTCCTCCCCCGCATATAAAAAGCAAACCTATATGAGAACAGCCGAAGAAGTAATAGAGCGGTTTGCGCCGTTCATACAGGAATACATCTATTCGCACGGCTGGGAGAGCCTGCACGATGTGCAGCTCTGCGCCGCCGAAACAATATTCTGCACAGACAACAATCTGCTCATAACGTCGGCGACGGCGTCCGGCAAGACGGAGGCGGCGTTTTTCCCCATTCTCTCCGAGTTCTGCTCGGACCCGCCGAAGAGCGTCGGCGCGCTGTATATAGCGCCGCTCAAGAGCCTCATAAACGACCAGTTTTCCCGCATCGACGAGCTTCTCGACATGACGGGGATCCCGGTATATCACTGGCACGGCGACGTCGCGCAGTCGCACAAGACGAAGCTTTTGAAGTCGCCGTCGGGTATCTTACAGATAACGCCGGAGTCGCTCGAATCGATGCTGATGAACAGGCCGAACGACATACCGCGCCTTTTCGGAGACCTGCGCTACGTCATAATAGACGAGATACACACGATGACGAACACGGACCGCGGGAATCAGGTCATCTGCCAGCTTGAGCGCATATCGCGCTCGATAGGGCACAGACCGAGAAGGATAGGTCTTTCGGCGACGGTCGGCGATCCCGAGGCGGCGGCAAGGTGGCTCTCGGGCGGCGATACTCGCGACTGCGACATCCCGCGCCCGGCGGAGCGCCCGCTTCGGTGGCGGCTGGGGCTCGAGCATTTCTTCCTCGCGGACGAGGAGACGCTTCACACGGGGACGCACGAGATAAGAAAAACGCCGTCGCAGGGCGACCTCGGATTTTCCGACGGAGAGGGGCCGACGGAGATCGACCCCGGATACGAATACGTCTACGACTGCGTAAAGGGCAGGCGCGCGCTCGTCTTCTCAAATTCGCGCGAGGAGACGGAATACGTCTGCGCGACGCTGCGTCAGATAGCGGAAAACAGGCACGAGCCCGACATTTTCCTCATACATCACGGCAATCTTTCCGCCTCTATAAGAGAGGAGGCGGAGCTGCTCCTCAAGAGCGAGGAGGAGAGGATGGTGGCGTGCGCCACTGTCACGATGGAGCTGGGGATAGACATCGGAAAGCTCGAAAGGATCGTGCAGATAGGCTCGCCGACGTCCGTTTCGAGCTTCCTTCAGAGGCTCGGGCGGTCGGGGAGGCGCGGCGACCCGCCGGAGATGATGATGGTGTTCCGAGAGGAGCCGCACGTTCCGAACACGCCGCTCCCGCAGCTTATGCCGTGGGAGCTTCTGCGCGCCATAGCGATAATACAGCTCTATATAGAGGAGCGGTTCATAGAGCCGCCGCTGACGAGAAGAATGCCGTTCTCGCTCTTGTTCCAGCAGACGCTGTCCGTCCTCATATCGTCGGGCGAGCTCACGCCGAAAGCGCTCGCGGAGCGCGTTTTGTCCCTGCCGCCGTTCAGGCAGGTCGACCGCGAGGATTACAGGACCCTGCTCGTCTCGATGATAAAAAACGATTTTCTCGAATATACAGACGAGGGCGGGCTCATAATCGGAATAAAGGGAGAGAGACTGACGTCGGGCTTCAAGTTCTACGCGGTATTCAAGGATTCGGAGGACTACACGGTGCGCTGTGAGTCCGACGAAATAGGCACGATATCGGAGGCGCCGCCCGTCGGCGACAGGTTCGCGCTCGCCGGGCGCGTCTGGGAGGTCGAGGAGCTCGACCTGCCGAGAAAGCTCATATATGTAAAGTCCGTCGGCGGAAAGATGGAGATATCGTGGCCGGGCGAGTTCGGAGAGATACACACCCGCATACTCGAGCGGATGTACCGCGTCCTTGCCGAGGATACGCAGTACCCGTACCTCAAGGCGGGCGCGATGAGGAGGCTTGACGCGGCGAGGCACACGGCGAGAAACACCGGTATGCTCGACGGACCGATAGTGTCGCTCGGCGGGCTGTCGTACTGCATGTTCCCGTGGCTCGGGACGAAGAGCTTCCGCACGCTGAGGCGGTACCTTGCGAAGAACGCGCAGAAATACAAGATATCGGGGATAGAGTTCGAGGGCTGCTGCTTCATAGAGTTCAAAATGGAGAAGGCGGACAAAAACGCGCTGATGGAGGATATAAACCGCGACTTTGCCGCGGGCGTCGACAAATACTCCCTCGTCGGCGAAAACGAGACTCCGGCGTTCGACAAGTACGACGACTACGTCCCCTCGGAGCTTTTGCGCCGCGCTTACGCCGAGGAAAGGCTCCGCACCGACGAGATAGAGGCGCGGGCGAAAAACGGCTGGCGCATAGAATAAAAAATGAAGACGGAATACGACAGGGAGATAGGCACCGTCACGGTCTCGGTGCGCGACCTCGTGGAGCTTGTCTGCCGCGGAGGCAGCATAGGAGGGCGGCAGGGAGTCAGCGCCGCCGACGGGATATCGGCGCACAAAAACGAGGAGGACGGCGCGCGGGACGCAATGACGGAGGTCCCGCTCGAATGCGAATTTCAGACGGGAGGCATAACATACCGCGTGCTCGGTCGGGCGGATATGATAATCCCCGGCGAGCCCGACATTGTCGAGGAGCTCAAAACGACGCCGTCGACATTCGTCGGCGGAAACGACGCGATCCCGAAGGCGCACATCGCGCAGGGCGTGCTATACGCGCATATGTGGTGCCGCGGAACGGGAGCCGCCTCGGCGGCGGTAAGAATAACTTACGTTCCGAAAAAGGAGGGCAGACGCCGCAGCTTCGAGTGCGTCTTTTCGGCGCAGGAGCTGAAGGCCGAGGCGGAAGCTCTTGTCGGGAAATACGCGAGGTGGGCGTCGCTTGAGATATCGCGCGCGACGGAGCGCGAGGCGTCCGTCAAGGCGATAAGGTTCCCGTTCGGGCAGCCGCGCGAGGGACAGACCGAGTTCATGGAGGCCGTCATGAGGGCGGCAAGACGGCGCGGGCGTGCGCTGATTCAGGCGCCGACCGGGACGGGAAAGACGATGGCGGCGCTCTACCCGGCTGTGAAGGCGCTCGGCGTCGGCTATACGGACAGGATCTTTTATCTGACGCCGAAAACCTCGACCCGGCTTGCCGCGGAGGAGGCGGCGGGCACGCTCGCGGCGGCGTGCCGCGTGCTGCGGTCAGTGACGATACTTGCAAAGGAGCGCGTCTGCCCCGCGGCCGAGAGACTGCGGTCGGGAGAGGTCTGCTCGGCGGAGAGCTGCGAGCGCGCGAACGGTCACTACGACCGCGTCGGCGACGCGCTGTGGGAGCTTATAGCGGAGTTCGGCGCCGGCCGCCACATCGGTCCCGGAGATATAGTGCGGACGGCGGAGAAATACAAGGTCTGCCCGTACGAGCTCTCGCTTGACGTCTCCGATATGTGCGACATAATAATCTGCGACTACAATTATGTTTTCGATCCGCGCGTATATCTGCGTCGCTTCTTTGAGGACGCGCCTCAGAGCGAGCACAAGGGGGAGCGGTACATGTTTCTCTGCGACGAGGCGCACGACCTTGTCGACCGCGCGCGGGATATGTTTTCGGCGGGGATATCGCTCGCCGAGGCGGAGTCTGCGCTCGTGTTCGCGGAGAAGGAGAGCGGCCTTCACGACGCGCTCTCTGCCGTATGCGATGAAATGAAAAGGCTGCGCGGCCTCTGCGGGGAGGTGACGCGCGGCGAGGACGGAGAGGCGAGCGGATATTACGTCGGAAGGGAGCCGTTTTCGGCGCTCGCGTCCCTTTCCGCGAAGGCGGCGGACGAATGCGGAAGAGAGGCGTTCTTCCTGCGCCGTTCGGAGTCTGCGGATGAGAGGCGGCGCGCCTCGTCGCTGTCGTCGTTCAGACGCACGCTGTCCGACTTTGCCGCGTCCGCGGACGGGTTCGACAAGCGGCACACGGCGTATATAGAGATGTCGGGCGGGGACACGAGGATATCGCATCTGTGTCTTGACGCGTCGGGGCACCTCTCGGAAAGGTTCGGCAGGGCGTCGTCCGCCGTGCTGTTTTCGGCGACGCTTGAACCGCCGGACTATTTCGCGAGCGTGCTCGGGCTCGGCGACTGCGACACGGTGGAGCTGCCGTCCCCGTATTCGGAGGAAAATCTCTGTCTGCTCGCGGCGGACAAAATAAGCACCCGCATGGGAGACAGGGAGACGACGTCGGCAGATATCGCCGCTATGGTGTACGCGCTCGCGATGGCGAAGACGGGAAATTACATCTGCTATCTGCCGTCGTACAAATATCTCGAAACGGTGTCCCGCGTTTTCTGCGGCAGATATGCGCAGGGCGAGGTCGACGTCGTCATTCAGGAGAAGAGGATGACGGAGCGCGAGCGGGAGAGGTTCCTCTCGTCGTTCTCGCCGTCGCCGAACAGGAGCCGCGTCGGGTTTGCAGTGCTCGGCGGCGTCTTTTCCGAGGGAGTCGACCTTCCGGGAGACAGGCTCTCGGGCGTCGTCATCGTCGGCGTCGGGCTGCCGGGGCTTTCGTCGGAGACGAATCTGCTCCGCGACTACTACGAGCGCGTCTGCGAGCGCGGATACGAGTTCGCGTATGTATTCCCCGGGATGAACAAGGTGCTGCAAGCGGCGGGACGCGTCATAAGGGGCGAGCGAGACCGCGGCGTCGTCCTTTTGATAGACGACAGGTTCGCGTCGAGGGAGTACACGAGGCTCTTCCCCTCGCACTGGCGCGGCATCCGCTACGTCGGAGATCTGCGCTCGCTGGGAGTCGCGCTGCGCGCTTTCTGGGACGGAAAATGAGGCGCAGTTGTGCTTTTTCACAGGAAAACGGCGCCCGAGCACAAAATTATTGTATAATGCCCCTGCATAATTGTGTTGCAATTTTTTCATCTTTATAATATAATAGATACACTGCCCGTACAAAAATGAAATTGTGTTGCTTTCAAATTGCAAAAAAATGAAAGCGGGAGAGGACTTCACTATGGAAAGAGCGGACATAACGACGGTAAAACAGATATTCGCTTCCCCCGAGGCATACGCAGACCGCGAGCTTCACGTCGCGGGATGGGCGCGCAAGCTGCGCGCATCGAACGCGTTCGGCTTCATAGAGCTGAACGACGGGACGTATTTCTCCAACATTCAGATAGTGTTCGAGGCGGATGTCCTTGCAAACTACGACGAGATAGCGCACCAGAACATAGGCTGCGCGCTGCACGTCAGAGGCAAGCTCACGCTCACGCCGGAGGCGAAGCAGCCGTTTGAGATACACGCGTCGTCGGTGACGGTGGAGGGCGCGTCCACGCCCGATTACCCGCTTCAGAACAAGCGGCATACAATGGAATATCTGCGTTCCGTCGCGCACCTGCGCCCGAGGACGAACACGTTCAACGCGGTGTTCCGCGTCCGCAGCGAGGCGGCGTTCGCGATACACAGCTTCTTCCATGAAAGGGGCTTCATTTACGTCCACACGCCTATCGTGACGTGCTCCGACTGCGAGGGCGCGGGCGAGATGTTCCGCCTGACGACGCTCGATATGGAAAACCCGCCGAGGGGAGAGGACGGAAAGATAGACTTCTCGAAGGATTTCTTCGGCAAGCCCGCGAACCTCACGGTGTCGGGCCAGCTGAATGTCGAGACGTTCGCGCAGGCGTACTCGAACGTGTACACGTTCGGGCCGACGTTCCGCGCCGAAAATTCCAACACGCCGCGTCACGCCGCGGAGTTCTGGATGATAGAGCCCGAGATCGCGTTTGCGGATCTCGAGGACGATATGGAGCTTGCGGAGGCGATGATAAAGCACATCATCCGCCACGTCCTCGAAACGTGCCCCGCCGAGATGGACTTCTTTGACAAGTTCGTTTCCCCGGGCAAAAAGGAGCAGCTTACAAAGCTCGTCGAGAGCGATTTCGGCAGGGTGACTTATACCGACGCCGTCGAAATGCTCGCGAAGTCCGGCGCGGATTTCA
This sequence comes from uncultured Clostridia bacterium, assembly GCA_947628165.1. Taxonomy (GTDB): domain Bacteria; phylum Bacillota; class Clostridia; order Oscillospirales; family CAG-272; genus DTU064. The sequence goes on from CANQYV010000002.1 coordinate 89,690, forward strand.
AGTTCCCCGTGTTCTGGGGCATGGATATGCAGACCGAGCACGAGAGATACCTGACGGAGCAGATATTCGGCAAGCCGGTGTTCGTCACCGACTATCCGAAGGAGATAAAGGCGTTCTATATGCGTCAGAACGACGACGGGAAGACGGTCGCTGCGTGCGATATGCTCGTGCCCGGCGTCGGCGAGATGATAGGAGGCTCACAGCGCGAGGAGAGGCTTGACTTTTTGCTTTCCGCGATAGAGCGCTGCGGGCTCCGCGAGGAGGATTACTCCTGGTATCTTGCGCTCCGCCGCTACGGGAGCACGAAGCACGCGGGCTACGGTCTCGGCTTTGACAGACTGCTCATGTATATGACCGGTATGCAGAATATAAGGGATACCGAGCCGTTCCCGCGCACCGCGGGAAGCGCGGAATTCTAATAAGACGGGGCGGTGGAAATTTTGACTGTGACGCGCTCTGAGATAAGAAGACACGACATTCGGAGGCATAGTAACTTGGAAACGGAGAATACGGCGGAGCTCAGGCTCCGCTATGAAGAGATAAAATCACGGGGGCTCGCGCTCGACCTGACGCGCGGCAAGCCCGGGCGGGCGCAGCTCGACCTTTCGATGGGGATGCTGGACGTTGTCAAAAACAGCGCCGACTGCCTCTCGGAGGGCGGACTCGACTGCCGAAACTACGGCGTCCTCGACGGACTGCCGGAGGCAAAGCGCCTCTTTTCGGACCTGCTCGGAATACCGGCGGAGAACATACTCGTCGCGGGAAACTCGAGCCTCAATATAATGTACGACACGATGATACGCGCGATGCATTTCGGCGTTTACGGGAGCCCGCGTCCGTGGGGACGCGAAAAGACGGTGAAGTTCCTCTGCCCCGTCCCGGGATATGACCGCCACTTCGCCATATGCGAGTCGCTCGGCATCGAGATGATAAACGTTCCGATGAACGCGGACGGCCCCGACATGGACATTGTCGAGAGGCTCGTATCCGAGGACGAGCAGATAAAGGGCATATGGTGCGTCCCGAAGTACAGCAATCCGTCGGGGCTCACATACAGCGACGAGGTCGTTAAGAGATTTGCGGCGCTCGAGCCGAAGGCGCCCGATTTCAGAATATTCTGGGACAACGCGTATGCGGTGCACGATCTCTACCCCGACAAAAAGACAGTGCTCTGCGACATCTTCGCCGAGGCGAGAAAGCTCGGGCGGAGAAACGAGAACATGATAATGTACTTCGCGTCAACGTCGAAGATAACGTTCCCGGGCTCCGGCGTCGCGATAATGGCGGCGAGCAGGGACAACCTCGACCAGATAAAGGGGCTCATGACGTATCAGACGATAGGATACGACAAGATAAATCAGATGAGGCACGTCAAATACTTCGGCTCCGCAGACGGGATACTCCGCCACATGGAGCATCACGCGGAGATACTGCGCCCCAAGTTCGACATCGTGCGCGAGGTGCTCGAGCGCGAGCTCGGAGGGCTCGGCATCGCGGAGTGGACGCCGCCGCTCGGAGGGTATTTCATCAGCCTCGACGTCCTGCCCGGCAAGGCAAAGCGCGTATACGAGCTTTGCCGCGACGCGGGAGTTAAGCTGACGGAGGCGGGAGCTACATATCCCTACCACCGCGACCCCGACGACAGAAACCTTCGCATCGCGCCGACATTCCCCGACAACGACGACCTCAGGCTCGCGATAGAGATCCTCTGCCTCTGCGTAAAACTCGCGTCCGCAGAATAAAAAACGTGAAGCCGCAGCTTCACGCCCAATGGTAACCCACCCCCAAGACAAAAAGCCTTAGAAGCTTTTGAAAGAGGGGCCCGGGGGGAAGGAAGATGCCGCGAAAGCGGCATCTTCTGCTTTTTCGCAAAGCGAAAAAGCCCATTTTCTCGAAAAGTTTCTCCCCCGCAGTTTTTATACTAATCCCTTCCTGACGGCGCACCAGCGACGGAAGCAGATGACGGCGGCGGCGACGCCTGCGGCGAGCCACACGACCCATGTGATGACGGACGACACGTCGACCTGCGACGAGCAGAGGGACCACATCCCCTCGGCGGATGAGACGGCGAGCACTGGAGTTATGAGCCGCATCACGTCTATGCCGAGCGCGAAGAGAAGCGCCGGTATGCCGAAGAAGAGAAGGTTCAGCATGTAGGAGAGCTCGTTTGTCCTGACGCACGAGCTAACGAGCATGACGGCGAACGAGAGGATGAGGAGGGCTGCAAGCCTTGCGGCATAGAGGAGCAGCAGATACTGTCCGATCGTGACGTTCAGAGGCGAGGACGCGAACACGTCGAAGTTCCGTATCGGAACGTCAAGCTCGATCGCGGACGGGAAGGCCGATTTCAGCCAAAGAAATTCGCGGATGTAGACGATGCCGAACGAGAACGCCGCTGCCCCGAACGAGACAAGCATTTTGCGGACAAAAATGTGCCCGCGCCCGCGCTTCTGCGCGCGAAGCATATAGACAACGCCGGACTGATTTTCAAACGACATCACGGCGGCGCACGAAACGACAGTGAAAACTATGGCGACGGCGGCGTTTACGCGCTGGAGGTCCACGGCGGTGGGACCGTATACGGATCTATAGTAGTTGTCGTTCGCTATCCACGGCTCATATCCGCCCGCCTCTGCCCGCGCCCGGAGCTCTGCGACGCGCGCCTCCACCTTGTCGAGCGCGGAAAGCAGTTCGCCGTTCCCGTTCGCGTATTCGCGGGCGTTTTCTATATATTCGTCGGTCTTTTGCGTTATCGGACCCGCCATATCTTTCAGGTACGCGTCATAAATTGTGCTTTTTGATGAAGAGTACCGGAAATACGACAGGCTGCCGCTCGCGATGAATATTATGACGAGCAGAATTATGCCGCGCTCAAAGACGAGGAATTTGTACGCCTCCCAGCCTCCGGTCGTGAAGTGCCTGCGGAAGAAATCAGCACATTTGTCCCATACGCCGACGACGGCGGAGATGAGGTCGCGCCTGCCCTCGGGCCGCTTGCGGCAGACGAGGAGCACAAGTGCGAAGCATGCGGCGGCGAATACGGGCAAAAATGCGAGCGAGAGCCGCCTTATCCCGAACGGGAATCCGAAGAGGTCAATATTCAGGTATTCGGTATAAAGCTTCGATGTTCTTATATAGGAGAAGAGATTGAAGTATTTGACGGGATTGAAGATGCTCTGTACCGGCAGAAACGCGAAGAGGATGTATTCGACGGCGACAACGACGCCGAGCACCGCCACAGAGTACTGGACGTTTGAAACGGAGCCGAGGATCGCCCAGAGAAAGAGACCGACCGCAAAGCCGGACGCCGCTTTCACGAGCAGATATTCGATGATGAAGCCGCCTATCGTTATTTTCTGCGTGAACGTGCGGAAGCTGACCATCGACTGTATCGCGCGGCCCGTATCGCCCCATCCGCCGGAGAGGGTGAGCGAGAAGAGAAGGTTCACGCCGTATATGAGGAACACGCCGAGCACACAGGCGGACGCAAGGATCAGGACACGCGTGAGCCCGAGACGCAGTCGGCCGCATTTGGAGCTCCTTATGACGCCCCAAAGTCCCGCCCTCCTTTCCTCAAGGAAGGAAAGGACGAAGATAACTATGACGAGAAGATAGAAATAGTCGGCGAGCTCGTAGGAAATCCAGCCCTCATACGCGCGGTTCGCGCCGAACTCGACCTCGGTCCCGCGCAGCTTGTCAAATTCCTCCGCAGTCTTGACGATGTTGCGGTGCGAAAAGCTGTTTTCGTCGCCGAAGATGGACGTCATCGACTGCTGCTCCGCCTGCCGCTGGACTTTGTCGAGGTATTCGGCATATCCGGAGATATATTCGTGCTGCTCGAAGAGCTCAGAAAGCCTCATATCCGCCGCGTTCAGAATGTGCTCCGCGCTCTCGTCGTCAAGCTTCTCGACGGACGATAGAAACTCGCTTTTTTCGACTTCGGCCTTAAGCTCATCCTCGGGGATGAGGAGAAAATCGCTGTGTTTCATCACGCGCAGCATATAGTACGAGTCGAGTACGTTGTATTCCTCGTCGAGCATGGCGCCGATCTCCTCGTCAGAAAGCCCGCGTGAACGCCCGATCATGTCTGCGTAGTAGCGCTCGCCCTCGATAAGAGCGGAGACGGAGCCGGGCCCGAAGTAGGGCATGCGTCCGTAGAAAAAGAAGACGACGGACAAAAGCGAGATGAGAAGAAGCGTAAAAATACGCCTCGGATTGGAATATATTCGTTTCCATTCACCCATGCTGACCACCGTGCCCTTTATTCGCCGAGAAAATAGAGATATACGTCCTCAAGCGAGAGCCTGTATGCGACGGGCTCCCAGTCGTCGGGGACGGCGGCGATAAGCTCGGCGGGAGGCGCCGAGCGCAGAAGCTCGCCGCGGCGGAGCAGGAGGACCTCGTCCGCTATCGACTCTATGTCGGAGACGATGTGAGTCGCGAGAAGGACGATCCTGTCGCTCGCGAGCTGCTTTATGAAGCCGCGTATGCGGACGCGCTCCTTCGGGTCAAGACCCGCCGTCGGCTCGTCGAGAATGAGGACCTTCGGGTCGCCGAGCAGCGCCTGGGCGAGCAGGACGCGCTGCTTCATGCCGCCGGAAAATCCCCCGATCTTCTTGTGACGGACGTCGGAAAGATTCGTCAGCTCGAGGACGCCGTTTACCTCGGAGGCGAGCTTTTTGCCGCGCAGTCCCTTCAGCCTGCCCATGTAGGTGACGAAGCTCTCGGCTGTCATCTGCGCGTAGACGCCCTGCTGCTGCGGCATATATCCGAGCTGCGCGCGGAATTTGTCGCCGAGCTCGAGTATTTCTTTGCCGTCAAACGTTATGCTGCCGCCGTCTCGCTTTATGTTGTCGGTGATGAGGTTCATCATCGTCGACTTGCCGGCGCCGTTCGCGCCGAGGATACCGTAAATTCCGGGGGTGAAGGTCATGGAAAAGTCCGAAAGCGCGACGAGCTTTCCGTATCGCTTTGTTACGTTTGTAAGTGCAAGCTCCATAATGTCTCCGTTCCGCCGCGCCTCGGCGGCAGTGTTTTTTTTATTCCCGATACCTTTTTAACGCGCGTTTTTAAATGAAATCACATATTAAAATGATACACTATTTAATTCTGTGCGTCAACCTTTTGCGCCAAAAAATGCATTATTTTTTCAAAGCAGCCACTGCTTGCTGTATTTTTTATTGATGATAATAAAAGAGGGACTTTATAAAGCCCCTCTTTATCTTATTGTTTATTTTGTCAGTCGAGAAAATCCTCGCGGAAGCTGACACCGAATGACGCGGCGAGCGTGCGCAGCTCGTCGTCGTGTATCGTATTTATGCGCGGCTTCCCTACGGTGAGCATATATATCTCCGCCGCCTTTTCAACCGTCTCGACAAGACCGAACGCCTCATCCATGGACTTTCCGGTACAGTAGAGGCCGTGCATGCCCCAGACGACGACGCGGTATTCCTTCATTTTTTCCGCCGTGGCAAGACCGATCTCGTTCGTGCCGCAGACCATCCAAGGGAGAACGCCAACCCCGTCCGGGAACACCACGATGCACTCGGTGCACATCTGCCAGAGCGTGTGCGTGAAGGAGCGGTCGTCGAGAGGGTGAACGTAGTTCATTGCGAGCGTGTTTGTCGGATGGCAGTGCATGATGACGCGGTTTTCGGGTTCGACGGAGAGGCGAGCCATGTGGCTCATCATGTGCGCGGGGAATTCGCTCGTGAACTTTCCCCCGTCGGAAAATCCCCAAAGAAGCTCCGCCGTCCTGCCGCCGTCCGCAATGCGGACGACGCCGAGCGTGTTTTCCGGGTCATGGGCGACGTGGCGGAAATATTTGCCCGTGCCTGTGACGAGAAAATATCTGCCGTCAAGGGAGGGAGCGTCAAATCCCGTCGGTATCTTGCGGAGCACATGCTCCGTGTCAAGGTACGGGGAGACGTCTTTTTCGTCGAGAAGAACGCTGATGTTGCCGCCGTTGCGCTCGTTCCAGCCGAGGCGGTACATGTTGGACGTTATTTCGCACATTTCGGAGATGAAAGGGGAAGCCAATATATCTTTCATAAAACAGCCCTCGTTTTTGCTTTGTCCGTTTTTATAATTATATCAGCTTTACATCTCCTCGGCAATATATTATTGCGGGAAAAAATAAAAAATCCGTGCGCGCGCTTCGGGAGCCTTTGGCGAAGTTCGCTTTATACAAAATTTATAACGCCTGCCGTTACAGCAGCCGTACCCTGCCGACTTGGCGTATTACTCCGCACGCGATGCGGCTGCCGGAGTTGCCGGCGGGCTGGGACGTGAAGTCGTCGGGGCTGTCGTGGATCACTACGGTCTTGCCGACGACTTCCGAAACGGTGAAGCGGTCGGTGAGCGTGAGCAGGAGCGCAAAGCCGCCGCTGCCGAAAAGCGGAGGCAGGTCGCCGGCGTGGTACGGGTGCGCGCAGCCGTCCGGGTCGTAGTGTGAGCCCGCCCCCGAGAACGGCTCCTCCGGCGTGCCGCCGCAAGAGGAGCCGCCGTGAATGTGAAATCCGAAAATGCGCCCCTCGCACGGGGCGTCCGAGGCGGGAAGCCCCGAGACCTCCGCATAAACGATGACGCCCGCGCGCGTCTGATAGAGACGCAGCGCGCCTTTGATGTCGGGATACGCGTCGCCGCCCGTAATTTCCGCCGCCGCCTGCGGACGGTAGCGGAGAACTGATAACAGCCTGATTGAAAACGGTGTTGGAGAATTTTTCATATTCGCACCTGCCTGTGTAAATTCTTTAAATCATTATATTCTCCGCTCCCCTCAGACGTTAATAAGAAAAAGCCCTAAAAGTTTAGAAAAGGAGCGCGAGGGAAAACCTTTCCAAAGGTTTTCCCTCGCAAAAATCCGTATCAGAACATAAGCCAGTCGGGGTCGGAGTGAGCTCAAATGAGATAAAGACGGTGAGGATCGCCATATTTAACAGCGAGAACCGTACTCACATAAATTATTCTGGCAAAGTTTCTTTTTTATCCCTTTCAAAATTGCGAACTCTGCTGCCTTGCCATGTGAGAGATCCTGTATCGCCTACAACAAGACCGCACTGCGCCTTGGCATTCAGACGTAAGCGACGGCCGTCTTCGGTTTCAAACAGAAACCAAATTAATGTTGACGGCAGAACTATGGCGTTGCTCGCAAGCTGTTGCTTATCTATTAATTTGGCTTTTGCAGTGTTTACGGGCTGTGCGTTGTCGCTTGCCTCCTGCCCTTTTCTCGATACATACGCAATGATCCAAAAAACGAGGCAAAGTCCGGCGCACACACCTATCATCATTATCCAAGATTGAGGATCAGTAATAAAATCCTCCAAATCGATTTCACAAACAACATTATAAACGGTCAACATTTTAAAATTTACTCCCCCCGTTATTCTTTTTATTGATAATGAACGCAAGAACAATTATTATTACGCCCATTATGATAGATAAGTAGGATAAGAAAATAATAAAATCCTCATGTGAGTTTCTGAGTCCGGCTGCGTTGTAAAGAACTAGCATCAAGATCCCCAATACAACTAAAATTGCTCCCGATGCAATCATAGCTGCGCGTTTTCCTGCAGGCTGCATTTTTTCTCTCCTTGAAATAAAATATAATTTTTAGCATTGTGTTGGATACAATCCGCCACAAGACAAATTATATCATATTAAATACCACATGTCAATAATAATATCAGAAACAATATTATATTTTTTCGATAATATTGGTTACAATTGTGGTATGGAGGTGATATCATGTACGAGGATGAATTTGCAGACCGGTTAACTAAACTCAGAATAAAAAAGGGCGTTTCCGCACGCGACATGAGCTTGTCGATCGGGCAGAACGCCGGATATATAAACAGTATCGAATCGGGCAAAGCGCTCCCGTCGATGTCGGGCTTCTTTTACATCTGCGATTATCTCGGAATAACACCTCGGGAATTTTTTGATACCGATACGGCGCAGCCCGAAAAAATGAGAAATATTATTAACGACCTTAACCAGATTGACGAAAGCCTTTTTAACAGTATAGCCGATATTATAACCGCGTTGGCACACGGATGCCGACAATGATTTACACAAAAAACTTGAATAGATCCGCCGAAAGCACGAGGGGGCGCCTTATAAAGGCACCCCCTCGCTATATATTGTACTTTTCACTTCAGCGCGATGGCGGCCTTTGCCTTCGCGGCGACGTTTTCGGCGGTGAGGCCGAAGAGGTTGACGAGCTCCTTTGCGGGGCCGGATTTGCCGAACACGTCGTTGATGCCGAGCTTTACGACGGGCGTCGGGCGTTTTTCTGAGAGCAGCTCCGAGACGGCGCCGCCGAGGCCGCCGATGACGGAGGCTTCCTCAGCCGTGACTATCGCGCCCGTTTCCGCGGCGGCGCGAAGCACTATTTCCTCATCGAGAGGCTTTATCGTGTGAATGTTGATGACGCGGGCGGATATGCCTTCGGTCGCGAGCAGATCGCGCGCGCGGAGCGCAACCTCCACCATCATGCCGGTGGCGATAACGGTGACGTCCTTGCCGTCCGCCATCTGTATGCCGCGGCCGAGCTCGAATTTGTAGTCGGGGCGGTCGTTGATGACGGGTATCGCCATTCTGCCGAAACGGAGATAGACGGGGCCGTAATGATTGATTGCTGCCTCAACGGCGGCGCGTGCCTCAACTCCGTCGGAGGGGTTGATTATCGTCATGCCCGGGATCGTGCGCATGAGGGCGATGTCCTCGAGGCACTGATGCGAAGCGCCGTCCTCGCCGACGGTGATGCCGGCGTGCGTCGCGCCTATCTTGACGTTCAGATGAGGATATCCTATCGAGTTTCTGACTTGCTCGAACGCGCGCCCGGAGGCGAACATCGCGAACGTGGATGCGAACGGTATGTATCCCGCCGTCGAAAGACCGGCGGCAACGCACATCATGTTCGCCTCTGCTATGCCGCAGTCAAAGTGGCGGTCGGGGAACGCCTTCTTGAACGTGTCCGTCTTTGTCGCGTTTGCGAGGTCGGCGTCGAGCACGACGAGATTTTCATATTTAGCGCCGAATTCGGCGAGGGCTTTTCCGTAGCTTTCTCTTGTTGCAACAGCTTCTGCCATTTCAGTTTACCATCCTTTCCGTCATATAGACGCGCGCAGAGCGAGAAGCTCCGCCTTTGCGGTCTCGTACTGCTCTTCGTTCGGCGCCTTGCCGTGCCAGCCCGCCTGGTCTTCCATGAAGGAAACGCCCTTGCCCTTCGTCGACTTTGCGATGATGGCGGTCGGCTGACCCTTGTGCTCGCGCGCCGCCTTGAACGCCGCCTCGATCTCGCCGAAATCGTGAGCGTCTATCGAAATGACGTTCCAGCCGAAGGCGCGGAGCTTTTCGTCGTGCGGGGTGGGGTTCATGACGTCCGTGATGCGGCCGTCGATCTGAAGGCCGTTCCAGTCGATGATGAGCACGAGATTGTCAAGGTGATAGTGAGAGGCGAACATCGCCGCTTCCCAGATCTGCCCCTCTTCGCTCTCGCCGTCGCCGACGGCGGTGTAAACGCGGTAAGATTTGCCAGAGAGCTTCGCCGCGAGCGCCATGCCGCATGCGACAGAGAAGCCCTGGCCGAGCGAGCCCGACGACATGTCAACGCCCGGAACTCCCTTCATGTCGGGATGCCCCTGGAGATAGCTGCCCGTGTGACGGAACGTTTTCAGGTCCTCGACCGGGAAGTAGCCGCGGTTCGCGAGCGTCGAATAGAGAGCGGGCGAGGTGTGCCCTTTTGAAAGGACAAAGCGGTCGCGATCCTCCCATTTCGGGTTCTTGGGGTCGATGTTCATTTCCTCAAAGTAGAGGTACGTCAGAATGTCCGCTACCGAGAGCGACCCGCCCGGATGTCCGGACTTTGCGTTGTAGACGGCCTCGATGATGCCGAGGCGCACGTCCGTCGCTGTCCTCTTCAGCGCTCTTTCTTTTGCCTGCTCCATAAGTTTTATGTCTCCTTTATGTTAATTTAAAACAGTTTCTATACTGTAGCTGCCGGTAGGCGAACCCTCACCGGTTTTCGACAGCGTATCAACGCCCGTGCTGCGTCAATACCCTTGGCAATACAACCAGTATTGCCTGCGGGGCTTTCCTTGCCCGAACGATGATACGACGCCGAAAACTGCGCGGCACTCCACGCGGGCGCCGAAAAGCGCCCGCGTGGAGCGGTGAAGTTCGTCTCCCGTCAGCTATATTTTACTATGGCACGTCCGTATTGTCAAGATTGCCGCCGATTATTTTGTGCAGGGACGACATGCTCGCCGATGCGTTTCTTTGATATGTGTTGACGCGCGAATTTTAAAAGCGTAAAATTTATTTTGAAAAAATCTTCTTTACCCGCTGACACAGGCGCGCTTTCGCCGACTATATGGGTGAAAGCGCCGATCGACCGCAATCAAAAAAAGGAAAAACAAATGAAAAAGTCCCGACTGACAACGGCACTCGACCAAAAGCTGCTCGATTCACTCTACGGCTGGTGTTACGCGAGAACGAGCGGCAGCGCCGAGGCGGAGGAGCTCTGCTCCGACATCACGTTCGCAATAGTAAAGTCCGCGACCCGCGACCCGGACGCGGAGCTTGAAAACGCTTACGCGTTCATATGGCAGACTGCGCGCCATGTATACGCAGATTTTGCCGAAAGAAAGAATCGCACCGCCGCCCGCACATATCAGGGCGACCCCGACCTTGCGATGGCGAACATGGAGGATGCGGACACGGCAGCTGACACTGACGCTGACGAAGACGACGCCGAGGCGCTGTCGCTCATACTGCACAGGATCGCGTTTCTGTCGCGCATATACCGCGAGGTGATGATATCATTTTACCTCGACGGGCTGCCGGTGGCGGAGATAGCGAGGCGGCAGCGCACAAGCGAGGGCGCGGTACGCGAGCGGCTGAGGTCGGCAAGGGGCAAAATTCGGGACGAGGTAAAGGAGATCATGAACATAGAAGAAAAAAGCACAAAAACGATGGACAAACCGACGGCGCTGAGAAGGATAGACCTTTCCTTATGGGGCAACGGAAACCCGACGTGGAGCGACCCGAGAAAAGATATTGAAAGACAGTTTTCGACTCATGTCATTTGGCTGTGCCGCAAAAAGCCGCGCACACCGAAGGAGATATCGGACGAGCTCGGCGTGCCGATGATGTACGTCGAGGAGGAATGCGAGAGACAGGTATACGGCGAGAACGGCAAATACGGCGCGCTGCGCCGCGTCGACGGCGGGAAGTATATCATCAATTTCCCGCTTTTGGACAGAGACGAGTTTGCGCGCGGATGCGATATCTACAGCGAGGTCGTCCCCGATGCCGTCAAGGCGATAAAGGCTTACGTCAGCGGGCACGAGAGGGAGTATCTCTCTTTCCCGTACAAAAACAAGACCGTGACGCTGCCGCTCGTCATGTGGAGGCAGGCGCCTCATATGGGATATTCCCTCGGTCTTGAAGTTGAGCGAATACTTGACGAAGAATATTTCCGCGACGCAGAAAAGCCCGACCGCCCGTTTTCGGTATACGGATATGAACTCACGGGACAGGATTTCGGCTGGGGCAACGACACGGCGTCGGTCAAGAACTTCTGCGGTTACAGACTCGTAGAAATTTCCAATATTTATCACCACCCGGTCATCAAACCGAACTTCTACTGTGACTACAACATCGCAAACGACGAGGCGCTGACGCTCGCGGTGCGCGCAGTCGACGGCATAGACGTGAACGCGCTCTCGGAGAATGAGCGCGAGCAGGCGGCGCGCGCGATCGGGGAAGGGTACATATACCGCGACGGCAACACGCTCTACACGAAGTTTTTAGTCGTCGACGGCGAGGACATACATAAGCTGTATGAGGTATCGGACGGGCTGAGCTCTATTCTTCGCCCGTTTGCAGGGACGATAGCGGAGAGAATGGCGAAGTTTTTGCGCTCGGCGCTGCCGCCGCATCTTTACGGCGAGTACCATCGCGCAAATTCGCTCTTCTCAGGCTTTGTGTGCGATACGGTCATAAACGCTCTCATCGACTGCGGCACGCTCCCGCCGCCCGAGGACGGCAGGCTCCGCGAGTACGCGTACATGATGACGCTGTATAAGTAAAATCATGCGGGGGAGGCACCTTTGAAAAGGTTCCTCCCCCGCGCCCCTTCCTCTAAACTTTTATAAAAAAGAATTTATATTCTCTGAAAGTTCTGAAAAGATGGGGTGTGGGGAAGGAAAACTCTTTCAAGAGTTTTCCTTCCCCACAAAAATGCAAGCCTTATAAAGCCTTCGTCTCGACCTCGGTTTTGGCGGAGGAGATGAAGTCGGAGAGGGACATGACGATCGCCTTGTTCTCCTCTTTTCGGGAGCGGACGGAGACGGTGCCGCTTTCGCGTTCGCGGTCGCCGACTACGAGGACGTAGGGGATCTTCTGAAGCTGTGCTTCGCGGATCTTGTATCCGATCTTCTCGTTTCTGTCGTCAAATTCGACGCGGAAGCCGGCGGCGTCGAGCTTCTCGTAGACCTCGCGCGCGTAGTCGTTGATGTCGGTGCGGATGGCGGTGACCGTCATCTGCACGGGGGCGAGCCACAGCGGGAACGCGCCCGCGAAGTGCTCGGTCAGAATGCCGATGAATCGCTCTATCGAGCCGAAAACAACGCGGTGTATCATGACGGGGCGGTGCTTTTCGTTGTCCGCGCCGACATAGGTCAGATCGAACCGCTCGGGCAGGTTCATGTCGAGCTGTATCGTGCCGCACTGCCACGTCCTGCCTATGCAATCGCGGAGGTGGAAGTCTATCTTCGGACCGTAGAACGCGCCGTCGCCCTCGTTGACGACGTAGTTGACGCCGAGGTCGTCGAGTGCGCCGCGCAGTCCGTCCGTCGCGAGCTCCCACATCTCGTCTGTGCCGATGGAATTCTCGGGACGCGTCGAGAGCTCGACGTGATATGTGAAGCCGAAGAGCTTGTAGACCTTGTCAATGAGGTTGTAGACGCCCTTTATCTCATCCCTTATCTGATCGGGGCGCATGAAGATGTGCGCGTCGTCCTGAGTGAAGCAGCGCACGCGCATAAGACCGTGCAGCGCGCCCGACAGCTCGTGACGGTGGACAAGACCGAGCTCGCCGCAGCGGACGGGGAGCTCGCGGTAGCTCCATATCTTGCGCTTGAAGACGAGCATTCCGCCGGGGCAGTTCATCGGCTTGATGGCGAAATCGCGGTCGTCTATCTTCGTCGTATACATGTTGTCCTTGTAGTGGTCCCAGTGACCGGAGCGCTCCCAAAGCTCGCGGGAGAGCATCATGGGAGTCTTTATTTCCTCATATCCAGCTTTCCTGTGCTCCTCGCGCCAAAAGTCCTCGAGGATGTTGCGGAGCACCATGCCTTTAGGCAGGAAGAACGGGAAGCCGGGTCCCTCGTCGTAGATGTCGAAGAGGTCGAGGTCGTGACCTATCTTTCTGTGGTCGCGGCGCTTCGCCTCCTCGAGCATGTTCATGTGCTCGGAGAGCAGCGTCTTGTTCGGGAACGCGACGCCGTAAATGCGGCGCAGCATCTTGTTTTTCGAGTCGCCCTCCCAGTACGCGCCCGTCAGCGAGGTGAGCTTGAACGCGCGGACGGCGCCCGTCGAGAAGAGGTGCGGACCGGCGCAGAGGTCGACGAATTCGCCCTGACGGTAGAAGGATATCTCCTCCCCCTCGGGGACGCGCGCGATGAGGGCGACCTTGTAGGGCTCGTCCTTTTCCTCCATGAATTTTATTGCTTCCTCTCTCGGGAGCGTGAACCGTTCGAGCTTGTAGTTCTCGTTGACGATCTTCTTCATCTCCGCTTCGATCTTCGGCAGATCCTCCTGCGTGAACGGCTCGTCGCGGTCGATGTCGTAGTAGAAGCCCGTCTCGATGGCGGGTCCTATCGTCAGTTTAGCCTCGGGGTAAAGGCGCTTTATCGCCTGCGCCATTATGTGGCTCGCCGTGTGGAAGAACGCGTGCTTGCCCTCCGCGTCGTCAAACGTGCAGAGCCTGACCGTGCAGTCGCGGTCGAGAGGGTGCGTCAGGTCGACTGTCTTTTCATCGACGACGGCGGCGATGATCTCGCGCGAGATAATGCCGGCTTCCTTCGCGGCGTCGTAGACCGATATCGGGGCGCTCGCCTCGTATTCGGGTCCGTTTTCGAATTTTACCTTGAACATGATGATGTTCTCCTTTTCGGGGTGATATTTAAAGCGGGAAAAAACAAAACCGACAGAAAACGCGTCTTTTGCGTTTTCTGTCGGGGTGCGACTTTTTATCGCACGGTTCCACCCGTACTTTTAACTTGAAATGTGGTATTTTTTGTTTTGAGGCTTCGGTCAGAAAGGGTGGTACCCGTGCCGATCTGTCAGGGCGCGCGGTCACAGCGGCGCGGCAAAAGCCGCGTCCCGCGCGTTCTCTGTCCTGCTCCCGGGACGGACGTGTTCCTTTTTGATTTTATCCGAAGTCTTTTATCCGCGGGCGGGCACGGAGCCGTGCTTTCTGCGGTTGTACTCGGAATAGGGGTTCACGAGCTCGCGCCAGTCAAGGTCGCCGCGTTCGAGCGCGCGGACTATTACCTCGGCGGAAGCGATGTTTGTAGCATACGGGACGTTGTGGACGTCGCACATGCGGAGAAGATTATATTCCGCCTCGTCAAGCTCAGGCTTCGGCTCGGTAGAACGGAAATAAAGAAGAACGTCTATTTCGTCGCAAGCGATACGGGACGTTATCTGCTGTCCGCCTCCGTGACTGCCGGGAAGGAACGTCTCGACGTTGATGCCGGTAGCGTCAGACAGCACGGTCGCCGTCTTGGCGGTGGCGCAGATATTGTGCTTTGACAGTATCCCGCAGTATGCTATACAGAACTGTATCATCAGCTCCTTGCGCGTGTCGTCAGCGATTATTGCGATTTCCATAAAATGACCTTTCTGCAGGCGAAGACACGTCGTCTGCGCGCGGCGGCACTCTACATATTAAAATCTCGGTGATGAAAATTAAAATAGATAAAATGCGTAATATGATAAAGCGAATTTCTTAATTCTGAGCCCGAGGATACGCGGCCCTTATACGGCGTACATATCCTCGGACGAATCTCTGCCGGGATCGTCTGCGTCCTCCCGCCTGTACGGGCTCAGCTTCTTCTTCCGTCCGCGGACGCGCATGCCGGAGAAAAGCGGAACTTCCGCCCCCCGCAATCGCATCGCGATGTTGTAGAACGCGCGCGGCGACGGAGATTCTTCAACTGCGGCGGCGGGCATCCCGCGCTCCTGACCGCGCCTCATATGCTCGTCGTAGGGAACGACGCCGAGGAGCGGTATGCGCGTTTTGTTTATCAGCCCGTCGATGTAGGATACGTCCTTTTTTCCGTCGTAGGCGTTAATTATGAGGCGAAGGCTGCGGACCCCGTGATGTGAGAGCTCCGCTCCCGTCTTCTCCGCGGCGCGCAGGGCAGGCAAGGACTGCGTTGACACGATAACGGCGTCATAAACAACGTCGGGATATATCGCGAGAGGAAATTCTATCCCTCCCGAAGTGTCAATGACGATGCAGTCTGCCCCGACGGCGTCAGCACAGCTGACGGCGGCGGACGCGGCCCGCGCAGGGTCTACCACCTCCCCGGACGGCGGAACCGTGCAGTAGAAGAGGTCCTCGCAGCGAGGGTCGCGGAGCACGGCTTCAACAGGCGAGGCGCGCCCCGAGGCGACGTCCGCAAGGTCGAACATGCCGACTCCGTCATATCCTAACATGAGGTCGGCGGTGCGGTTTTTGGTGTCACAATCCGCGAGCAGCGTGCGCTGCCCGCAGAGCGCCATAGTGAACGCGAGATTGACGGCGACAGTCGATTTCCCGACGCCGCCTTTGCAAGATGTAATAAGATAAACGCATCTTTCGCGTGACATGACGCACCTCGAAAGCCGATAAAGACGCTTCCTCACGGTAATTGTAACACAGTCTCAACGGAATGTCAACAATTTTAATGTTTTTTATGTGGAATTTGAAGGTGTTTTTTCGGCGCCGGAGAAGTTTTTGTTGTATTCGGAGCGCCGTTATTGTATAATAAAACCGTACCTGCCGCCTTGCCGACTCTCCTCGGACGCGGCGGCACGGCAAAACGGAGGCGTCCCATTTATGATAGGTATTTTTGACAGCGGTCTCGGCGGACTTACGGCGCTTTGCGAGCTTGCGGCGCTTTTGCCGCACGAGGACATGATATATTTCGGAGACACGGGCCGCGTTCCCTACGGCTCGAAATCCGAGGCGACGATCGTGAGATATTCGGTTCAGGACATGAATTTTCTCTGCGGCTTCGGGATAGACGCCGCGCTCGTCGCCTGCGGCACGGCGTCGTCGACGGCGCTGCCTACGCTGAGGGAGAAGTTCGACATCCCCGTTTTCGGCGTTATCGAGGCGGCGGCGCGCGAGGCGGCGGCGACGACAAGGTCTGGCCGCGTCGGCGTTCTCGGCACCTCGACGACGGTCAGAAACGGCGCGTTCGAGCGGGCGGTGAAGGACGCAGACATGTCGGTGGAGGTGACGTCGGTCGCGTGCCCGCTCTTCGTTCATCTCGTCGAAAACGGATTTATCGAGCGCGGCGACGCGGTGACGCTCGCGGCGGCGGAGAGGTATCTTGCGCCCCTGAGGGGCTCCGGCATAGACACCCTGATCCTCGGGTGCACGCACTATCCGATAATAAGCTGGGCGATAGAGGCGGTGCTTCCGGGCGTGCGCCTCATAAGCAGCGGCGAGGCGGCGGCGAAAATGCTCGCCTCGGAGCTCGGACACGGCGGCGGGGCTGAAGAGAAGCGGGGGAAGATACGCTTTTTCGTCAGTGACACGCCGGACGATTTTGAGGCGGCGGCGCGCGTCTTTATGGGGAGCTTCCCCATCGGGCACGCGGAGTATGTGGACATAAGCAAGTACTGAAAACGGCGCGGCAGGGGGAGCATACATAAATGAAAACAGGTCTTGTTTCGGTGACGTTCCGTTCGCTCGGCAGGGCGGACGTTGTGAGGCTCGCCGCGAAAGCGGGGCTTTCGGAAATAGAATGGGGCGGCGACATACACGTCCCGCACGGGAAAATCGACGCGGCGCGAGACGCGGCGCGGCTCACGTCCGAGGCGGGGCTCTCGGCATACAGCTACGGCTCGTATTACAGACTCCCCGCAAAGGAAAATAAAGAAGAATTCGGGAGCGTGACGGAAACGGCGCTGGCGCTCGGCTGCTCCTCCGTTCGGATATGGGCGGGGAGCGCGGGCGCGCGCGACACGGACGTCATGACGCGCGCGGGCATGAACGAGACTCTCGTGAAAAACGCGGACGCGGCGGCGGCACGCGGGCTTTCGCTCTCGTTTGAATATCACGGCGGGACGCTGACTGACAGTGCCGAAAGCGCGCTTTGGCTGCTCGGCGACTGCGGACGCGAAAACGTCCGCCTGCACTGGCAGCCGAACCAGTACGAGGATATCGATTACAACGTGCGCGCGCTTCGCCGTGTGGCGGCGCACGTCGACACCGTTCACGTCTTTGCGTGGGAGGGGGACAGGCGTCTGCCGCTCGCGGAGCACGAGGACGCGTGGAGAAGGTATTTTGACACCCTCCGCGAGTTCGGGACGCCGCGCGCGGCGCTGCTTGAGTTTCTGCCCGAGGAGACGGAGGACGCGCTTTTGCGCGACGCGGAGGTGCTAAACGGATGGCTGGCTCTGTGAAAAAGGCCGTGTTCCTCGGCGACCGTGGGAGCATCTGCCGCGTGTACGAGAAAACGGCGGACAAGCTCGGAGAGAAGGTAGAGTTCATCGACCCGATATACAGTAGATCCGAGCTTGAGGCGCGCCGCGCCGAGGCGGCGGAGGTATCCTACATCTTTTCGACATGGGGCATGTGGCATATGTCGGAGGCGGAGATAGGGGAGCTTTTCCCGTCGCTCGAGGCGGTATTTTACGCCGCAGGCTCCGTTCGGGGGTTCGCGCGCGAGTTCCTCGAATGCGGGGTGAAGGTTTTCTCCGCGTGGGCGGCGAACGGCATCCCCGTCGCGCAGTTCACGGCGGCGGAGATAATGCTTGCGCTGAAGGGTTTCTATTCCTCCGTCCACAACGGGGGCGGCGAATGGGAAAATCACGGCGGCGCCGCGGGGTTCCCCGGCATAATGGACGAAAAAGTCGGCATCATAGGCGCGGGCATGATAGGCAAGCTCGTCTCGTCATATCTGCGTCAGCTTCCGATAGAGCTTTTGATATACGACAAATTCGCGGATGCGGACGCGATAGCAAAGCTCGGCGGCAGAAAGGCGAGCCTTGAGGAGATCTTCTCCGAATGTCTCGTCATTTCAAATCATCTTGCGAACGTTCCGGAGACCGTCGGGATGATAGACTACGCGCTCTTCTCCCGCATGAGGGAAAACGCGGTATTTATAAACACCGGTCGCGGCGCGCAGATAAAGTGCGGTGACCTCGTCCGCGCGCTCACGGAGGTGAGGACGCGCACCGCGGTGCTCGACGTGACCGACCCGGAGGAGCCGCCGCGCCCCAGCAGCCCGCTGCTCGAAATGAAAAACGTATTTCTGACGCCCCACATTGCGGGCTCTATCGGTTGCGAGGTCCACAGAATGGCGGAGTTCATGTTCGAGGAATTCACAGCTTACGCGGGAGGCACGCCGACACGGTATGAGGTGACTAAGGAAATGCTCGATACAATGGCATAATTTTTTTGCCTTCGGCAAAAAAATTACAGAGTTTGGGCATCGTTGTATTTGGTGAGCGTTAGATAGTGGTGCCCAAACTCCACCGCTTCGGGTCTTGAAAGTAAGATGTTTGGATAGTGTCGGATTTAAATATTTTTCATATGTTTGCGCCCGAACTCCATATTTTTGTGTGAGAGGGAAGTTTATTCCACGGGTGTGTCGATAATTATACTACGGAGGACTGATATGAAAAGCATAAAGCCCGGGCGCGGGCCGTCGTTTATGGGAGGGATCGCATCCGTTCTCATGGGGGTGTTCGGCCTTTTATGGACTGTCTTCGTTTTGTATGCCGGCGGCGGATTTTTCGCTTTGTTCGGCCTCGTTTTCGTCGCTATTGCGATAGTGAATGCGGTATACAGCTTCCGAAACGCAACGGGAAAGAACAGGTTCTCGACATTCGACATCACAGACGACGGCGAGGAGGACGACCCGCTCAACGTCCGCTTCGGGAATATGGCTGAAAAGGCGGAGTATAAAGAAAGGACCGTGAGTTCCGGCAGCAATTTCTGCCCGTATTGCGGGGCGCCTGTCGAGGGGGACTTTGAATTCTGCAACAAATGCGGCAGAAAGCTGCCGTAAAGATATATAATTTTTTGAAAGGGGGCAAAAACCGTTATGTCAACGAAATATAAATTCGCCTGCGGTACGCCGGACGAGCTTTTGAAGACGGCGGCGGGGGTCGGCGCCGACATACCGGTGTCGGACGACATAAGCGTCCTTTCGCGGCCTGTGAAAATACGCGGCGTCACGGCAAAAAACAGCCTTGCGGTCCATCCGATGGAGGGCTTTGACGGCACGCAGGACGGCGCGCCCGACGAGCTGACGCGGAGGCGGTATGAGAGATTTGCCTCCGGCGGGGCGGGGCTTTTCTGGTTCGAGGCGACGGCAGTGTGCCCCGAGGGCAGGTCGTCGAGGCGGCAGCTCTATATAAACGACGGCAACATAGACGAATACAAGCGCACGGTAGAGATGATGCACGAGCTGTCGGGCGGCGCGCCCGTCATATGCCAGCTAACGCATTCGGGGCGGTTTTCAAAGCCCGAGAATACGCCCGCGCCGATAATAGCATACCACAATCCGCTCCTCAACGAGCGGCTTTACATAGCGCCCGACTATCCGACGGCGACGGACGATTATCTCGACGGTCTGCACGACAAATATCTGCACGCGGTGAAGCTCGCGAAGGCGGCGGGATTTGACGGCGTCGACATAAAATCGTGCCACAGATACCTGATGTCGGAGCTTCTGTCGGCGTTTCTGCGTCCCGGGAAATACGGCGGTCCGTTTGAGAACAGAACGCGGCTTCTTCGAGAGGTCGTCGCGGACGCGGCGTCCGTTTACGGAGACGACGGCTTCCTTATCTGCACGCGGATGAGCGTGTCTGACTGCATCCCGTACCCATACGGCTTCTGCACGACGGAGGACGGGAAAGTCGATATAGGCGAGGCTCTGCGGCTGCTCTCGGAGCTTTCGGGCTCGGGGCTTTCGCTTTTGAATCTTTCAATGGGTACGCCGTACTACAACCCGCACGTCAACCGCCCATACGACAGCGGCGGCTACGAGCCGCCGGAGCATCCGCTCAAGGGAGTCGAAAGGATGATAAAGACGGCGGCGGAGATAAAGGAGAAGATACCGGGGCTTTATGTCATCGGAACGGGATATTCCTATCTGCGCGGCTCCGCGCAGAACGCGGCGGCGGGAGTGCTCGAAAGGGGCGGCGCCGATATGATAGGCTTCGGCAGAATGGCGTTCGCATACCCCGACTTCGCGCGCGACATGATAAACGGGGAGTTCGACGCAAAAAAATCATGCATTTCCTGCGGAAAGTGCGTCCAACTCATGAGGCGGTGTGCCACGGCGGGATGCCCCGTCCGCGACAGGCTCTATACGCCGATTTACGTCGAAAACTGCGGCGGCAAGCCGGATATGTTCTGATCGGAGATTAGTCATGAGCTTTAAATCTATTGTTATCGTTACGGGCGGCGCGCGCGGAATCGGAAGGGCGATATCGCTTTGTCTTGCGGAGCACGGCTTCACGGTCGCCGCCGTCGGGACAAGACCCGAGGACGCCGTGGGGGATTTTCTCGCCGAGCTGAGGAGCTTCGGTGGGGACAATATGTATATCAGGGGCGATATTTCGTCTCACGACGACAGGATCCGCATTGTGGATACGGTCTATGACAAATTCGGAAGGCTCGACATCCTCGTCAACAACGCGGGTGTCGCGCCCGCCGTGCGCGCGGATCTGCTCGAGATGACGGAGGAGAGCTTTGACCGGGTTCTGGGCGTCAATCTGCGCGGCGCGTTTTTCCTCACGCAGTACGCGGCGGGGCGGATGATAAAGGACGCGAAGGGAGAGTCGCCGCGAATGATAATCACGACGACGAGCATCTCGGCGGAGACGTCGAGCACGAACAGGGGCGAATACTGCATCTCGAAGGCGGGGCTTTCGATGGCGGTTAAGCTGTTTGCCGACAGGCTCGCGGAGTACGGCATAAACTCTTACGAGGTGCGCCCCGGCATAATAGAAACGGACATGACGGCGGGCGTCAGGGACAAATATGAGGCAAAAATCGCCGGCGGGCTTCTGCCTATCGCGCGCATGGGAAAGCCCGAGGACGTAGCCAAAGCGGTACACGCGCTCGCGCGCGGCGACCTTGCATATACGACAGGCGCCGTCATAAACATAGACGGCGGCTTCACACTGTCAAGACTGTAAAAAACGTTGCCATCGGTCATTGAAAACCTTTTACGAGAAAAAGTCTATAAAGTTTTAGAAAAGGGGTTCGGATGGAAGAGAAGATGCGCTTTGCGCATCTCGGCTTTTTTGCAAAGCAAAAAAGCCACCTTTTTCAAAAGGTTTCTCCCCGGAAAGGAAATTAAACCACATGAAAACGACACCGGTCAAGGGAACTAACGATTATCTGCCCGCTGAGGCGGCTCTGAGGGACAGGCTTCAGTCAACGATACTCGGCGTATACAAAAATCACGGCTTTGAGCACATAATCACGCCCGCCATAGAGGACGCGGAGAACCTCGACAAGAGCGACGGCGGCGACAATCTGAATCTCATTTTTAAGATACTCAAGCGCGGAGAAAAGCTCGAACGCGCGCTTGCCGAGGGCGGCGAGCTCTCGGACATAGGCCTGCGCTACGACCTGACGCTGCCGCTGTGCAGGTATTACGCCGCGAACAAGGCGAGCCTGCCGACGCCCGCGAAGCTCATACAGTGTGACAGAGTCTACAGGGCGGAGCGCCCGCAAAAGGGGCGGCTGCGCGAATTCATGCAATGCGACATAGACATAATCGGCTCATCGTCTCCCGACTGCGAGGTCGAGCTCATCACGACGACTGCGAAGGCGCTCTCCGCAATCGGCATCGGGGGCTTCAGGGTTAAGGTCAACGACCGCGCGCTTCTGCGCGGGGTGCTCAAAAAGGCGGGCTTCCCCGAAGGCGAGCTTGACACCGTGTGCGTCAGCTTTGATAAGATGGACAAAATCGGGGCGGACGGCGTCACGGCGGAGCTTGAGGAGAAGGGCTTCGACGGCGCCGTTATCGGGAATTTCAAGTCGTTTCTCGCGGCATGCCCCGTCGAAATAGACAGGATTTCGGAATTTACGGACGAGACAGACGCCGCCGAGAGGCTCTGCTATATTATAGGCGCGGCGAGGGAGCTTTCGGACGGGAAATATGACGTGGTATTTGATATTTCCCTCGTGCGCGGGCAGGGATATTACACCGGCACAGTGTTCGAGGTCGAGAGCGTGGACTTCCGCGGCGCGATATGCGGCGGCGGAAGATATGACAATCTCATCGGCAAATTCACCGGCGAGCCGACGCCCGCGGTCGGATTTTCGATAGGCTTTGAGCGCATCTTCGGAATACTTTCCGAGGCGGGCGCCGAGACGAAAGCGGAAAAGAGGCTCGCAGTGTTATACGGCGAGGGCGAGCTTGTAAAGGCGATAAGAACCGCCGACAGCCTGCGCGGGGAGTACGACGTCGCCGTCTACGAGCGCGCAAAGAAAATGGGCAAGCAGCTTGCAAGGCTCGAGGAGCGCGGCTTCCGCGGCTTTTCCGACGCCGACGGGACCGTGAAGATATTCGGGGAGTAGGAGGCGTTTGCCAAGAAAAAAGGCGGCGTAAGCGAATCCGAAAAACCTGCATGCAGTTCATGATGCGCCTGCACAGAGGATCCCTTGAAAAAATTTGTGAGCTTGGTTCATTCTCTGCGATATTCCTCAAGCATCATTCCCGAAAAAGGGAACAGAGGCTTACGCCTCTGTTGGGGGAAGGTGGATTCGTGACCACAAGCGCGTAAACGCGCACGAGAATGAGAAAAACTCATAAATGAGTTTCGCTCATTCTCTGCGGCATTCCTCAAACATCTTTCCCGAAAAAGGGAACAGAGGCTTACGCCTCTGTTGGGGGAAGGCGGATTCGTGACCACAAGCGCGTTACACACGCACGAGATTGAGAAAAGCTCGTGTTTTTCAAGCATCGTTCCCGAAAAAGGGAACAGAGGCTTACGCCTCTGTCGGTGGAAGGCGGATTCGTGACCGCAAGCGCGTTACACACGCACGAGAATGAGAAAAGCTCGTGTTTTTCAAGCATCGTTCCCGAAAAAGGGAACAGAGGCTTACGCCTCTGTTGGGGGAAGGTGGATTCGTGACCACAAGCGTGTAAACACGCACGAGAATGAGAAAAACTCATAAATGAGTTTCGCTCATTCTCTGCGGTGTCCCTCATACATCATTCCCGAAAAAGGGAACAGAGGCTTACGCCTCTGTTGGGGGAAGGTGGATTCGTGACCACAAGCGCGTAAACGCGCACGAGAATGAG
>CANQYV010000003.1 GCA_947628165.1 uncultured Clostridia bacterium
CGGCGTGCGGAGTTCCGCCCTGACGGGCCCTTATTCGGAAATATTCCTGATGAATACGGGAAACAGCGGAGGGAGAATTCGTTTTTGCTGCGGTCGGCCTTGAGCACGGACACATACACGGTATGTGCCGCGGTCTATGCGAGGCGGGCGCGACACTGCGCTGGGTCTACGACCCCGATCCCGCCAAGGTTGCGGACTTCATCCGCCGCCACCCCGGGGTAAAGGCGGCAAGGTGCGAGGACGAAATACTCTCCGACCGTGAGGTGCGCCTAGTCGCGGGCGCTGCCGTGACTTCGGAGCGGTGCGCGCTCGGGCTGCGCGTGATGGACGCGGGCAAGGATTATTTTACCGACAAGGCGCCGATGACAACATTTGCCCAGCTCGAGGCGGCGGAGAAAAAGGTCGCCGAGACGGGGCGGAAATACGCGGTTTATTTCAGTGAGCGCATCCATTCCGAGGCAGCGGTGTACGCAGGATACCTCGTCCGCGAGGGAGTTATCGGGCGCGTTGTTCAGGTGCTCGGGCTCGGTCCGCACAGGCTCGGCGCAGAGTCACGTCCGGACTGGTTTTTCAAAAAGGAAAAGTACGGCGGCATCCTCTGCGACATCGGCAGCCATCAGATCGAGCAGTTCCTTTACTACGCAAACGAGACGGACGCGCGCGTCGCAAGAGCTCAGGTAGGCAATTTCGCGCACCCGGAATATCCCGAGTTCGAGGATTTCGGTGACGCCGTGATCGTCGGCGGCAGCGGCTCGACGCAGTATTTCCGCGTCGATTGGTTCACGCCGGACGGCCTCCGCACATGGGGCGACGGAAGGACCCTCATCCTCGGCACGGACGGATACATCGAGCTACGCAAATTTATAAACATAGGCACTGACGACGGCGGAGATCAGGTTTTCTTGGTCGACGGCAAAGGTGAACACCGCTTTGACGTGCGCGGGAAGGTCGGCTTCCCCTTCTTCGGCGAGCTCATACTCGACTGCCTTGAGCGAACGGAGCGCGCGATGACGCAGAAGCACGCATTTTTGGCGGCGCGCCTCGCGCTGACGGCGGAGGACATGGCCGAAACGCTTACGGGTGCGGAGAAAAAATAGCGCCCGGTCCTTGCCGATCTTTTCACAGTATGCAGCAAAAAAGAGACGCCGTGAAGCGTCTCTTTTTGATTCTGAGATATGCTTTACTCTCCTGCCGTCGTGCCCGTGAGCGTGAAGACCAGCGTGTCACCGTCCTGGACATAGTTGGAGCCGGCGCGTCCGCCTTCGGGCGCCTTGCCGTTGATGGTGTATGACCAGTAGAACGTGATGTTCTCGTCATAGCCTTCAACAGGCGTCCCGGAAGAAGCGACGTAGCTCTCTCCGGCGTATGTCTTTATCGCCTGCACGGAAGACTCGGTACTGTCGGTCGTAAGGCCGATATCGTGGTTGGCGCAGACCTCGCTCAGCGCACGGAGCGCGGAGATCTGTTCATCGTCGTCGTAGATTATCTCGACCTCCTGAGTGTCAAGCATCGTGCGGTCAGCCTGAGGGATGATGAAGTCACTGTCGCCCTTTGCGGTCGCCTCTGCATATTTGAAATTCACATAGTCGTCGCCAAGCTTGACGGTGACCTTGACGGTCATCTTGTTTCCTCCGGCGCAGCCGACCATCATCATCGCGAGCATGGCAAATGCCATCGCCGCAGCGATAATCTTGATGATAGCTTTCTTCATTTGAAAAATCCTCCGAAAAAAATTTTGTGAAATTTGTTCCTGTTCTAAGTATAGTATAAAATAACCGCCATGTCAATAATTTTTTTATTGGGATGAGCGATTTTGCACAAAAAAATTTATTCGCGTGCGGTCGCTTGCCTCAGTATCCGGTATGACTTATCGCCTGCAGCACGCGAAAACCGGAGCCGGAAAGAGGTCGGGACGCCCGCTTTATATGCGGGCGTCCGTTTCTACGGCGACTCTCCGTTATTCTGTGTCACGCCTGAACCCTGACCGCCCGTCAGTGTGTTGGCGTCATGCTCCGTATCCGGCGGTTTTTCCGTATCGGGCTTTTTTTCCGTATCCTTATCCGAAGGCTTCGCTGTCGTATCCGGCGGTTTCGCTGTCGTATCCGGCGGCTCCGCCGTCGTTTCCGGCGACTTTGTCGTATCGGGCGGAGTCGTTGTCTCCGGCGGCTTTGTCGTATCGGGCGGTGCCGTAGTCTCAGGCGGCGCCGTGGTGTCACCGACAAAGTGGGAAGTGTCTATGCCCGTTGACCTGTCATAATCGTAGTGCTGGTAACAGAAATGATTGAACGGAGTCGTTACCTTCGACGTTCCGCAGTATTCTCCCGCCCCGAGCATATTAGCAAAGAACGGCTCTCCGTACCACCCGGCGGGACTTATGTTCGCCGGAAGCGTCCTATACACATACTGCGCGTCCGTCACCTTGACCTGCTTCGGGAAGCTGCGCCCCTCCACCTTTATAAGCGCGTACTGGACGATATCGTCGCGGCTGCAATACTGGCTTGCGACGCCGCCCGTTGATTTGTCATAGTTCACGAGCACATGGACGTCGCACGTCTCGGTCGGGACCGTCGACATCGTGAAATATCCCGTCTGTGCACGGCTGCCGCGCGGGTCCTTCGAGCAGGCGTCTGTCATGAGTTTGCCGGAATCCTTGCAGTACGTCACCTTTACAAGTCCCGGCGCGTCCGTAAACGTCTTAAGCTCCGCTTCCCCTGCCTTGGCCTTTTCTATTATCTCCGAATGGATCTCCGTCATAACGGAGTCCCAAAGTGTCATCGCGGGATTCACCTTATAGCCCGAGAGCGTCTGGTTGAGGTCATAACCGAACCACACGCCGCAGAGATAGTAAGGCGTGTAACCGACGAACCAACGGTCGTAATCCGCGCTGGTCGTACCCGTTTTGCCGGCGCAGTTCACGGATTTTTTGAGCTTGATGTTCTTTGCCGTACCGGAATCGACGACCGCCTGCATGAGCTTTGTCATAATAGACGCGGTCTGGTCGCTGATGACGACCTCGCCCGGCTTTTCGGTCGAGAGTATCACCTCTCCGTCCTTGTCAGTGACGTTTATATACGTCCGTGAATAATTATAGACACCGTGATTGGCGAATATCTGGTACGCTGTCGTCAGCTCACGGACTGTAATGCCCAATGTGAACTGACCGAGCGCGAGCGGCGCTATCGCCTTATCCGATTTGATCTCGCCCGACGGCGTCACATACCGCTCGACGGCGTTCTCAATATGGCATTTGTTCCTTACAAAATCAAATGATGCGTCTATGCCGAGCTTTTCGAGCGTCCTTACGGAAATGACGTTCTTTGACTTTCTTAGCCCGTCGTATATCGTCGTAAGCCCGTCGTATGTGTTTGGCGAGTTCTTAGGCCATGCGGAGGCTTTTGCCGGGTCGGTATACGTTCCGAAATTGACGGGAACGTCGTCCTGGACCGTGCTCCACGTTATGATGCCCGCATCGATCGCAGGTCCGTAGACCGATATCGGCTTTATCGAGGAGCCGCTCGGCCTGCGCGACTGCGTCGCGCGGTTGAGTCCTCTCGACTCCTTCTTTTCTCCGCGCCCGCCGACAAGACCGAGAATATCCCCCGTCGTCGGGTCGATTATGACAGCCGCCGACTGCGGATGGAGCCCTGTCGCGTCCTGCGGGAAATATGAGTCGTCAAGATATATTTTTTCGAGCGTGGACTGTATTTTTGGGTCCATGACCGTGTAGATGTTCCAGCCGCCCTTATAGACCTTAAGGCTCGCTATCTCGCGCGAGACTCCGTACTGCTCGACGTAATCGCTGATAACATCCTCGATAACGGCGTCCGTATACCATGAGGTGACGCTCGTCACGCCCGACGAGCGCGAAATATTCAGCTCAAGGTCCGAATAATAGGCATCGTCGTGCTCCTCACGCGTTATAAAGCCGAGCTCCAGCATCTTGTCGAGCACGTCGCGGCGGCGCGAGGTGTTGTTATCGGGATGGCGCAGCGGGTCGTACTTGTACGGCGACTTCGGTATTGCCGCAATTGCGGCGCATTCGATAAGGTTGAGCTCGCTCACGTCCTTGCTGAAGTATGTGTGGGCCGCGCTCTGAACGCCCGTGCAGTTCTGCGAGAGCGAGATTGTGTTGAGATACATCGTGATGATCTCTTCTTTGCTGTGCTTGCTCTCGAGGTTGAGCGCGGAGAGTATCTCCTGCACCTTTCTCTGTATCGTAAAATCGTCGTAGTGCGTCGCGTTCTTGACGAGCTGCTGCGTTATCGTGGAGCCGCCGAACGTCGATTTCAAGTGAAGCACCTGGTTTACCGCGGCGGCGGCGGTGCGGAACCAGTCGACGCCGTTATGGCTGCGGAAGCGCTGGTCCTCTATCGCTATGAAAGCGTTTATAAGATTCTCGGGGAGCTCGTTGTAATCCGCCCAAAGGCTGTATTCCTCGCCGACAAGGACCTGATTTTCGACCTCAACGGCATTTCCTATCCTGTTGCCTCTGTCGGAATAGTCCATATAGTAGAGCTGCGAGGTCATGTCCGACTCGGTGACGATCAGAGAGTCGTCAAACGTCGGGTCGACATTGTTGTTGACGTATACTGCAAACGCCGTGACGACTATGATGCCGGTGATTGCGCAGATCAGAAGAAGCGTTATCACAATGTCGAGAAGTATGGCGAGAGCCGTGTAAACGACGTGCCCGACAATGCGGAGCGCGTCGAGAAGCTCTTCGCCGAGCTTCACGTCTCCGTAAGCGTCCTCGAGATATGAGGACAGCTTTTCGCGCGCGCGCGTCAGCCACGTTTTTATCTTACCGTTGTTCGTCATGCAGCCTCCTCAGTTTCGCGTCTTTAGCCTTCAAACATAATTCCGAGTATATTATACTCCGCTTTTATGAACAAACTGTGAATTTCGCGGATATTTTTCTCTCCCGGGCGAAAAAATAATCAAAAAAGAAGCCAAAGGTACTTTATCGGAATGAAAAAAGCATTTAAAATAACAGCTCTTGCCGCTGCCGCCGCGGCGTATGCCGCAGTTACCGCAGGACTTTTCAACATTGGCTCTGCAAATGTGGACGTTGCGCCGCAAAGCTACGGCGGCACGCTCACGGTGTTCGCCCCAAAGGACGGTGAGAGCTTCATCGTCCGCGAGACGAACGGCGTTATCGGCGTGTTTCGGCGCGGAGTCGACGAGCCGCTTTATACGCTCGACGTGTTTGTCTTTACGCTGCCCGAGTGCGAGCAGGAGCTTCTCCGCGACGGCATAGAGTGCGACGCCGAGGGACTTCTGTATCTGCTCGACTCATACGGGAGCTGATACGAGCCGTCTTATTTTATAACGACGTTTTCCCCGCCGAGCAGCGCCTCAAGCTCGGAGATCAGCCTTCGGCTGCCTCCGTCGGCGCCTCCCTTGCGGCACGGAAAATACTTTCCCGCCTCGGTATCGAACATCAAAACGGGCACGCCGCCGGAAAAAATATCGACGAGCGCCTCCGCGCGCCTGCACTCCTCCGAGCTCTCGGACGGGACGCGGAGATATATTTTCCTCGGCGTCTCGCGGACAGCTCCCGGAGCGGGCGCAGTGTTCTCCGGGCGGCGCTCAGTCGGCGCGCTGCTTTCGGCATGCTTTGCGCCCGACGCCGCCTCCGTCAGAACTGCCGCTTCGGACAAAAGCAGCTTCGGCGCGCGCTCGCCGTCGACCGACAGGTCTCCCGTGACGTAAAACGGCACGTCCTGCGCGAGCATCGCCTCATACCTCGGCAACAGCTTCGGGAATACGAGGACCTCTATCTCGCCCGTCTTATCCTGAAGCGTGAAGAACATCATGCGCTCTCCGCGCTTCGTGTCCTTTTTCGTGCGCCCCGTTATTATTCCCACGAAGCTCACACGCTCGCGGTCCTTATATTTGTACCCGCCGGCATCCGCATCGTCCGGCACGCCGCCGTCGCCTTCTATGGCTTCTTCCTCATCCTCCGGCGCGTCCGCGTCGAGTCCCGTGACATCCGATATCGGTATGTGCTCGACCGCGCGGCACTCGTTTTCGTAGTCGTCAAGGATATGACCGGAGAAATACATCCCGGACACCTCCTTTTCGAGCTCAAGCAGCCTTGTTCGCGAAAATTCGGGTATATCGGGATAAACGAACTCAGCGCCCGCGTCCGCCTGAACCTCGGGACTTTCCGCCTGTGTGGAGAAGAGGTCGAGCTGACCCGAAACGCCGCGGCGCTTCTTGTCGTGCAGGTCCTCTATCATCCTCTCGTATGATGCCAAAAGGCGACTGCGCATCTCCCCGAGGCTGTCGAACGCGCCGCTTTTGATAAGCGCCTCAGCCTGTTTTTTGTTCAGGTCGTGCTCCGTCATGCGGCACGCGAAATCGTAAAACGACCGAAAAGCGCCTCCGCGTTCGCGCTCGCGCGTTATCTCGTCTATGAACTGTATCCCCACGCCCTTGAGCGCCGCGAGCCCGTACCTTATCCCGACGCCCGAGACCGTGTAGTCGGCGCGGCTCTCGTTTATGTCCGGCGGGAGCACGGGTATGCCGGACTTTGTGCATTCGGCGATATACGCCGCGGTCCTGCCGCCCGAACCGAGCACGGAGTCGAGCAGCGAGGCGAAAAATTCCTTTTTGTAGTGCCGCTTCAGATACGCCGTCTCATATGAAACGACCGCGTACGCCGCGGCGTGGCTCTTGTTGTAGCCGTAGCGCGAAAACGATGCCATGTCCTCGAAAAGCTCGTCCGCCTCAGCCTCCGTCATGCCGTGCGAAACGGCGCCGCGGACAAAGTCTCCCCTCTCCGCCATTATGACGTCCGCCTTTTTCTTCGACATCGCGCGCCTGACGATATCGGCCCTGCCGAAGGAATATCCCGCGACGGCACGGAATATCTGCATGACCTGCTCCTGATAGACGATGCAGCCGTATGTCTCGCGTAAAAGCTCGGTGAGCTCGGGCGTTTTGTACCTCGGCTCCGCCTCGCCGTGCCTGCTCGCGATATAGCGCGGTATGCTGTCCATCGGACCGGGTCTGTAAAGCGCTATCGCCGCGATTATGTCCCGCAGTCCCGCCGGGCGAAGCTGCATCAGCATCCGCCTCATGCCGGGGCTCTCGAGCTGGAACACTCCCATCGTGTCACCGGCGCTTATCATCGCCATCGTCTCCGCGTCGTCATCCGGAATCACGGCAATATCAAAGCCGGGCTCCCTCTCTCTAATGCGGGCGACCGTATCCGATATGACGGTCTCGTTCCGCAGGGAGAGAAAATCGAATTTCACAAGTCCGACTGCGGCTGCGTCGTCCATATCAAACTGCGTCACGACGATGCCGCCGTTGACCGCGAGCGGCACAATATCCGAGAGCGGCTCACTCGTGATGACGACGCCGGAGGCGTGCGTCGACGCGTGCCGCGGCATCCCCTCGATCGAAAGCGCCGTTTTGAGGAGCCGCGCCGCCGCAGGCGACGACTCGCATATCTCCGAAAGCTGCCGCGACTCCATCGCTTCCTTCAGGCTGACCTTCGGTCCCTGCGGGATGAGCTTCGCCACACGGTCGACGTCCGCATACGGCATGCCGAGCGCGCGTCCGACGTCGCGCACGGCGGCGCGCGCTGCCATCGTGCCGAACGTAATTATCTGCGCGACGTGACTCGGTCCGTATTTTTCCCTTACATATTCAATGACCTCGTCGCGCCTGTCATAGCTGAAATCCACGTCGAAATCGGGCAGCGTGACGCGCTCGGGGTTCAAAAACCTCTCAAACAGAAGGCCGAAGCGGATCGGGTCTATCTCAGTTATCCCGATAAGGTATGCGACAAGGCTGCCCGTCCCGCTGCCGCGTCCCGGACCGACGGGAATGCCGTGCGATTTCGCATAGCCGACGAAATCGGCGACCACAAGGTAGTATTCGCTGTACCCCATGCCGGATATGACGGACAGCTCGTGACTTATCCGCTCCCTGTAATCCGCCTCGGAGAATTCGTCGTCGAACTTTATGTGCCCGCGCCCGATCCTTGAGGCAAGCCCCTCCTCGGCGGCGTTTTTGAGATATTCATTCGGGTCCGCCCCGCCGATAAACGGATAGTGCGGCATATGGACCGTGTCGAAATCGAGCTTTACATTGCACCTTTCCGCTATCTTTACCGTGTTCTCTATCGGCGAGCCGCCGTCGACACGTCCGAAAAGGCGCTCCATTTCCGACGTAGACTTATAATAAAACTCGTCGGAGTCAAAGCCGAACGGACGCCCGTCCGTGATGACGCTGTTCGTGCCGATGCAGGAGAGTATCGCCTGAGTGTCCGCGTCCGAACGGCGCAGGTAGTGTACGTCGTTTGTCGCGACAAGCCCGATCCCCGTCTCCGCCGACAGCTTTACGAGCGCGTCGTTCACCGTGCGCTGCTCGTCCATGCCGTGATACTGGAGCTCGAGAAAGAAATTGTCCTTTCCGAATATTTCCGCAAGCCTCAGCGCCTCTTTTTTCGCCCCGTCGAAATCTCCGACGACAATCGCTTTTGGTATCGCGCCGGAAAGGCACGCGGACAAGGCTATCAGCCCCGACGAATTTTCGCGCAGCAGCTCATAGTCAACGCGCGGCTTTGAGTAAAATCCCTCAGTCCATGAAAGCGAGACCAGACGCAGAAGATTTTGATACCCCGTCATATCGCGGCATAAGAGCACGAGATGCGAGTATGCGGAGGTCCTGCCGTCTCGCTCGAAGCGCGAGCCCGGGGCAACGTAGACCTCGCAGCCTATTATCGGCTTTACGCCCGCCTCTATAGAGGCACGGTAAAACTTCACGGCGCCGTACATCGCGCCGTGGTCGGTGAGGGCGACGGCATCGTGCCCCATCTCTTTCGCGAGCTTAGGTATTTCCGATATTCTGCAAGCCCCATCGAGAAGACTGTATTCGCTGTGCAGATGCAGATGCACAAATCCCGCCATTTTCCGCGCCTCCTTCTTTCTTTTTTATTTGGGCTTTTTCTCCGCGAGCCCGTCCGCGATTGCCGTTATCCTTCTCAGCCTGTTCGCGAGCGTCGATTTTGTCACCGCCGTCGGAAAAAGGGCTGCGAGCTGCGAGAGCGAGAGCTCGGGATTTTCGAGCCTGAGCCTCGCCGTCTCGGCGAGCGTCTCGTCAAGCAGGTGTGACTTTCCCTCTTTTTCTATGAGCCTTATCGCGTCGCAGACGCGCTCTGACGCCTGTGTCGACACGGCAAGATTGTGTATGTCCGTATTCGAGCGCCTGTTTGCGAAATTCGCAACGTCAGACATGAGTGCGGCGTTCGACACATCGAAGAGCACGCGGTTAATTCCCGCTTCCGCGAAAAAGCCGCCTATGTCCTCGGCGGATTTCAGATACAGGACGGTGCTCCCGCGCCTATTCCTCATCCTGAAGCCGAAACCGAACGACGAGAGAAGCGATAGCGCCGACGACGCCTTCTCCTCATCGGAAAACGACAGGTCGAGATTTGCCTCTCTTTTCGACGGGTCGGTGAGCGTGCCTGTGACGAGGAACATCCCCCGCAGAAGCGCCGACCGACAGCCCGGGCAGCGGAGCGCGGACATGTCCGTTATCTCCGTTTTCCTTTCGTGGGCAAGTCCCCCGCCCTCAGCCGCGAGCGCGCCGTAATACGCCCTCACATCCGCGTCTCTGATGCCGGACGCCGGCATGAACGCCTCCATCGCCCGCCGCGTGTTTTCGCGGCAGCAGGGATTTTTCGCTCGGTACGCGATCATGTCGAGCTTCAGGGACTTTGAATACGAGACCTCGCCCGTCATAGATAAATAAGCTCCCTTTCGAGCCTGACGCCGAACTCGGCGAAAACTCTCTCCTCCACGAGCGAGACGAGCGCCTTCACGTCATTGCTCGTCGCGCTGCCCGCGTTCACTATAAAGCCCGCGTGCTTTTCGGAA
Source organism: uncultured Clostridia bacterium (assembly GCA_947628165.1). Taxonomy (GTDB): domain Bacteria; phylum Bacillota; class Clostridia; order Oscillospirales; family CAG-272; genus DTU064. The sequence goes on from CANQYV010000003.1 coordinate 9,894, forward strand.
ACGACGGCGCCGCCTATCCGCGTGCCCTTGAGCCCGCAGTCCTCTATGAGCTTGCCGGTAAAATGGCCGGGCGCGCGCTTGAAAACGCTGCCCGCGCTCGGATATTCGAGCGGCTGCTTGTCGCGCCTTTTCGACATGAGCTCCGCCATCTTTGCCGATATCTCTCCTCCGTCGCCGGGCGTCAGCGCAAAGCGGGCGGAAAGCACCGTCATGCCGTTATGGCGCAGTATGCTGTCACGGTAGCCGAGCGAAAGCTCATCTTTCGTAAGTGTAACGGTCTCCCCCTGCTCGGGGTCCCAGCATTCCGCGTCCTTTATAATATCCCTTATCTCGGAGCCGTATGCGCCCGCGTTCATGAACACCGCGCCGCCGACGCTGCCGGGAATTCCGTATGCGAACTCAAGCCCCGAAAGCCCCGCCTTCTGCGCCGCGGACGCGCACGACGTAACGCCTCGCCCGCATTCGGCAGTCATGACGCTGCCGTCAAGCGATATGCGTGTCATCTTCTGAGTCATCACGAACACCCCGTCGTAGCCATCGTCCGGGGCGAGCACGTTCGTGCCGCAGCCGAGCGTTATGTGCCGGGCATCGCGCTCCGAAAGAAACCGCAAAAGGGCGCAGAGCGCCCTTTTGTTTTTCGGATAGACTACGGCCGCGACTTTTCCGCCCGTCCTGAAGCTCGTAAGCTCCGAGGCGGGTGCGTCGAGAGTGTATTCATAGCAGCCGCCCCCTATAAACGAGAGCAGCTCTTCCGTTTTAAGACCTGTCAAGCGTTTTCCTCCGTGCCGCCGCACCGCGGCTTGCATATGTCGAGCAGCTCGTAAAGCGAGCGTATCGTATATGTCGGGCATGACGCGCCCGGTCCCTTGCCCGCCCTGTCGATAAAGCATGAATCGAGCCCGAACGCGGACGCGCCGGCAATATCGCTCGTCGGCGAGTCGCCGACGACGAGAGCGCGCGCCCTCCCTTCATCTTTTGACATCCCTATCGCCTCAAAGACGAGCTCGAAATACCGCCTCTCCGGCTTGACGGCGCCCATCGCTTCGGAGATGAACACGTCGTCGAAATACTTCGTTATCGGCGAACGCGCAAACCTGCCGCGCTGCACGCGCGTGATGCCGTTCGTTATGATATAGAGCGACGCACGGGACGACAGCTCGCGGCACACATCCTCGGCATCGGGAAAGAGGATGCACTGGCGCGACAGCGCCTCCACATACCGCATGCACATGACGTTTGCGTCCGCCGTGTCGGCGGCGCGCACGCCGCGGCGCGACAGCGCTTCTATGAGCTTCCTGAATCTATCCACCTTCAGCTTCTCGCGCGTAGTCTCCCCGCGTTCGAGCGCGCGCCATTCGGCGTCGTTTATGTCGTGATAGAGCGAAACGGTGTCTTTATCCGTCGGCAGACCGACCGATGCCAAAACCTCGCTGACGGCGTTTGCCTCCGAAGTATCGAAATCATAAAGCGTGCCATCCGCGTCAAACAGGACAACGTCGTAAACCTTTTTCATCTGACCGTATATCTATGATATGTTTTCTTTCCCTTTTTGATAACGACACCCGACGCGACTGCCTCTTTCGTCAGCGTCATCGCGGGGTCCGTCACCTTTTCTCCGTCAAGGAGAACGCCGCCCTGTCCGATAAGGGTGCGCCCCTCGCGCTTTGACGGCGCGAGCCCGCCCTTTATCATCAGGTCGAGTATGCCTATTTCCCCGTCCGCGAAATCTCCGTCGGAAAGCTCCGTCGTCGGTATGTTCTGCGACTCGCCCTCGCCGCCGAAGAAGGACCTTGCCGCCGCCTGCGCGCGAGCTGCCTCATCCTCGCCGTGCACGAGCTTTGTCAGTTCATATGCGAGTATCTCCTTTGCGCGGTTGAGCTCGGAGCCCTCCCAGCCGCTCATCGCGTCTATCTCCTCGAGAGGCAGGAACGTGAGCATGCGGATGCATTTCAAAACGTCCGCGTCGGCGACGTTGCGCCAGTACTGATAGAAGTCGAACGGGCTCGTCTTGTTCGGGTCGAGCCAAACGGCGTTGCCCGCCGTTTTGCCCATCTTGTTGCCCTGAGAATCCGTCAGCAGCGTTATCGTCATCGCGTGCGCGTCCGCTCCGAGCTTGCGTCGGATGAGCTCGGTGCCGCCGAGCATATTCGACCACTGGTCGTCCCCGCCGAACTGCATGTTGCAGCCGTAATTCTTGTAGAGATAGTAGAAATCGTAGGACTGCATTATCATGTAGTTGAATTCGAGGAACGAAAGTCCCTTCTCCATCCTCTGGCGGTAGCACTCGGCGCGGAGCATATTGTTCACCGAGAAGCACGCGCCGACCTCGCGCAGAAGCTCGATATAGTTGAGGGACAGAAGCCAGTCGGCGTTATTAACCATCGTCGCCTTGCCGGGTCCGAACTCTATGAACCGCTCCATCTGACGGCGGAAGCACTCGGCGTTATGGTCTATGTCCTCTTTCGTGAGCATGCGGCGCATATCGCTCCTGCCGGAGGGGTCGCCTATCATCGTCGTCCCGCCGCCGATAAGCGCGACGGGCTCGTTTCCGGCGTCCTGGAGGCGCTTCATGAGCGTCAGCGCCATGAAATGACCTGCCGTCAGGCTGTCTGCGGTGCAGTCGAAACCAATGTAGAATTTCGCCTTGCCCGAATTCACCATTTTTCTTATCTCTTCTTCGTTTGTGACCTGCGCTATAAGCCCGCGCGCCTTCAGTTCCTCGTAAATGCCCATTCGGCAAATGTCTCCTCTTTTTTGTTTTTAATTCTTATAGTCTGCGGCGCCCTCCGCGATAAGCTCGCGCGCCGCTTTTTTCTGTGTTTCCGTCACGTTTATCCCGCCTATGATGCGGGCAATCTCGTCTATTCTCGCCTCACCCGAAAGCTCCGTGACGTGCGTTTCGGTCCTGCCGTCCCGCTCCTCTTTTTCGATCAGAAGATGCGTATCCGCAAGCGCCGCTATCTGCGCCGAGTGGGTGACGCAGATTATCTGCGTTCCCCGCGCCCCGCGGCGCAGGCGCCAGCCTATCTTGCCCGACGTCGAGCCGGAAACGCCCGTGTCTATCTCGTCGTAAACAACGGTGCCCTCACCGTGCCTCTCGCGAAGGACGCTCTTTATCGCGAGCATGATGCGCGAGAGCTCGCCGCCGCTCGCGGCGAGCGAGAGCGGCCTTACGTCCTCACCCGCGTTCGCGGAGATGAATATCTCGGCGTCCTCCGTCCCGTGAGGGGAAAGACCGCAGTCCGTAAAGCGCACCTCAGTCCTTACTTTCGGCATATCGAGTTCCGCAAGCACGGAGCAGACCTCGTCCGTCATTCTCTCGGCGGCTTTCTTTCTCGCGAGCGACAGCTCCGCGCCGCGCGCCTCCGCCTCGATTTTTGAAGCTGCGAGCCTTGCGTTCGCCTCAAGCTGCCGCTCCTCGTTGTTCTCTATCGCGTCGAGCTTTCCCGCGGCCTCCGCCCTGTGCGCGAGCACAGCGCCAATGTCGGCTCCGTACTTGCGTTCGAGACGCCTTATTGTGTCGAGCCTGTCGTCTATCTCCGAAAGGCGCGCCGCCGGGTCGCGGTCGTCGCTGCCGCCGAGGTCGAAATCGTCGTATGTCCGCCGCGCTATGTCCTCGAGCTCATACGATATCGCGCGCAGCTTTTCGGCGTCCTCGCCCGCGCTCGACGAATACTCCGCGAGCTGCTCGAGTGCCGACGCCGCGCGCTCCGCGAGATAAGACGCGGACGCGCCCTTTTCGTTCTGATACGCGGCGCGGTAAACGAAGCTCGCGAGCTTCGTTATCTTTTCTCCCGAGCGAAGGCGGGCCTGCTCCATTTTGAGCTCCTCTTCCTCGCCCTCTCTGAGCTTCGCGGAATCTATCTCCTTGACCTGATACGAAAGAAGGTCCGCCGCGAGCGTCCCTTCGCGCGAGAGCTTCTCTATCGCCTCGGCATTCGCCTTTGCATCGGTATAAGCGGCATACGCCGCGGAATACGCGTCTGCCTTCGCTTCGTTCCCGGCGTATGAGTCGATGAGCGCGAGCTGCGCCTCCGTCGTTTTGAGCGAAAGGCTCTCGCTCTGCCCGTTTATCGACAGAAGAACGGCCGCCGCGCGGCGCAGAGCCGCCTGCGAGACGCTCCTGCCGTTTATCTTTGCGGTGCTCTTCCCGTCGGACGCAACGGTGCGCTCCGCCTCGAGCTCCCCGTCCGAAACGGTGACGCCCGCGGCGGCGAGCGCCTCCGCCGACGCCTCGTCTATATCCGTGAACAGCGCCGTGACGGTCGCCTTATCCTCGCCCGTTCTTATGAGCTGTGGCGACGCCTTCGCCCCCATCACCATCGAGAGCGAGTCAATTATGACCGACTTGCCGGCGCCTGTCCGTCCCGTCAGCACCGTGAAGCCCTCGCCGAACGTGAGCTCGAGCGACTTTATCACGGCGACGTTTTCTATATGGAGTGATCTCAGCATATTTTCCGTCTTATGAAAGCCTGATGATCTCCCGCATCCTGTTGCAGATGGCGGAAGCGTCGTCCTCGGTCCTTGCTATGACGATAACGCAGTCGTCGCCCGCTACGCATCCGAGCACCTCTCTCATCTCCATGCCGTCGATCCCCGCCGCGATCGCAGACGCCATCGACGGTATCGTCTTTATGACGATTATGTTTCCGGCGTAGTCCGCGCTCCTGACGGACGAAAGTATCGGTATGTTGAGCTTTTCCATATTCAGCCCGCCGTCGGGCTGTGGACGGACGTATTTGTAAGTTCCCGCCCCCGTCGGCATTTTTGTCAGCTTCAGGTCACGAATGTCGCGCGATATTGTCGCCTGTGTCGCCTCGCACCCTATGAGCCGCAGCTTTTCTATCAGGTCGTCCTGCGTCTCTATGTCATACTTTTGTATGAGCTCAAGTATCCTTTCCTGCCGCTTTCCCTTCACTTCGGGTACACCACCTTTATTTTTATCTTCCCGTCATCTTGCTGCGGAAAACTCCCGTAAATCCGCCGCCTCTGACGCGGACGAGCTTCGTTTTCTCCTTTGATTTTCCGACCGTTATCAACGCGCCGTGAGGCAGCTCGACCGCCTCCGTGCCGTCGCGCACGAGCAGAAGCCCGCCATCGCGCCAATCCCCGGCGCGGCAATCGATAAGGCTGTCCGCCGCGTATACGGACGGGCGCGCCATAACGGAATGGGGGCATATCGGCGTCACGCATATGCACTCGAGCGACGGGTCTATGAGCGGCCCGCCCGCCGACATCGAATACGCCGTAGAGCCCGTCGGCGTTGCGAAAATAACGCCGTCCGCGTCGAATTTTCCGGCGTCGTCCCCTCCGCAGAAAAGCTCCACAGACGCGATTTTTGAAACGGACGTCTTTGATATGACTATGTCGTTCAGCGCGGGCTCCGTCCTGAAAACCGTTTTCCCGTCGAGCGTCACTTCGGCCTCTATCATCATGCGCTCTTCAACAGAGAAGCCATCGGTCAGGATCGGATAAAGCCGCCCGAGCTCCGCGTCGGACAGTTCGGCAAGATACCCGACCTTGCCCGTATTCACCCCGAGCACGGGAGCACCGCTTTTCCTCGCCCTCTCCGAGGCGTAAAGCACGGAGCCGTCGCCTCCGAGGGAAATGACAAGGCACGCGTCGTCGGGGACGCCGTCCGTCACAATTACGCCCTGCCCATCGGGACAGGCGAGCCCGCGCGGTATCGCCGCCTCGTATCCGCAATCGCGGCATATGGAGATTATGGACAAGAGCCTCTCGTCGTTATTGTTCTTTATGCCTAACGGCAATATCGACACTGTTTTCATTCGCTGTAAATTCTCTTATGTCCTTTTCGCAAAATGTCTTTTTCCCGCCCCTGTCGAATACGGCAAGGTACTCGCGGTTTCCGCGCGCGCGTCTCTTCGCGTCGTTGACAGCGCCGCCTGAAACGGGAGACACCATGATGCCGCGCATATAAAGACCTTCCCTTTCGGCGGCGTTCATGACCGATATTATCGCGTCCGCCCTGTCGCGCGGAGATGACACGATGCCGCTGCCTTTTGAAAGCCGCGCGGGGTCAAGCTCAAACTGCGGCTTTATCAGCGTGACGAACGTCCCGCCCTCGCCGAGCAGCGAGGCGACCGACGGCAGGATGAGCGTCTGCGAGATGAAAGACACGTCGCAGACTGCAAGCGATATCTCATCCTCTATTTCATTTCGTGACAGATATCTCGCGTTCGTGTTTTCCATAACGACGACGCGCGCGTCCTCCCTCAGCTTCGGGTGGAGCTGAGACGTACCGGAATCGACGGCGTACACCTTTACAGCACCTTTCTGCAAAAGGCAGTCGGTAAATCCGCCGGTCGAAGAACCGATATCAAGAGAAACAAGCCCCGCGGGGGAGATGCCGAAGCGTTCGAGTGCTGACGCCAGCTTCATTCCTCCGACGCTGACGAAGGGACAGACCTCGCCGACCTCTATCTTCGGCGGCGAGCTCTCGTCTATTTCGAGCGAGGGCTTGACGTCCCGCACGCCGTCGACCTTGACCGCGCCTTCCTTTATCAAAAACCGCGCGTTCGTCCTGCTCGACGCAAGACCGACCGAAAAAAGATACGAGTCGAGCCTCATTTTTACGATTTTCTGTTTCTGAGATAAAGCGCGAGCTCCGAGAGGACTCCCCCGTTCGGGAGCTCGCCCGCCGCTTTGACGGCCTCTCCCGTCAGCATCGAGGCAAGCCTCTCCGCCTCGTCGATACCGACTATGTTGACGACGGACGTCTCATCCGCGCCGTCGCCGCCCGCCTCTTCGGCGTCGAGTATGTCGTCCACTATCTGGAACGCGAGTCCCATGCTGTACGCGTATCTTCTCGCCGCAGCAAACACGTCCTCGGAAATATGCCCTTTCGCGTCCGCGGCTATGATACCGAGCGTGCACGCGGCGGCGATGAGCTCGCCCGTCTTTTTCCGCTCGGTGTCAAACACACGGTCAAGCTCTATCTTCTGCCCCTCGTAAAGAAGGTCGCAGACCTGACCGCCTATCATCCCGTCAAAGCCTGCCGAGTTCGCGAGCGCCGATACGGCGCGGACGTTTCTCTTCGCATCCGCGAACGGGTTCTCCGCCGCGAGCGCGAACGCATACGTCAGAAGCGCGTCTCCGGCAAGCAGCGCGTTCGCTTCTCCGAACGCTATGTGCGCTGACGGCTTGCCGCGTCGCTCGCTGTCGTTGTCCATCGCGGGCAGGTCGTCGTGTATGAGCGAATATGTGTGGACGCATTCGACAGCGCACGCGTAAGGTATCGCCGCCCTGACGTCCCCGCCGAGCATACGGCAGAGCTCAAGCGTCAGAAACGGGCGCACACGCTTTCCTCCGCCGAGCGTCGAATAGCGCATCACGTCGTATATGATGCCGTGCGTCGCCTCTCCCGACGGCAAAAGCTCGTTAAGGGCGTTTTCTATGAGCTCCGAATTCTCGGTGAGGAGCTCCATGAGCCTGCGCGGTCTTTGTGCCTTTGCCGTGTCGGAACCGTTTTCATCATCCGTCGTACCGTAAGCTGATGAAAGCGCGCCGTCAATGTCGATATCGATATCGACGTCGATATCGCCTCTTTTTTCTTTCCCGATCTGTTCGCCGTTGTCTTTCAATTCTGTCACGTCTTTGACCGTTTACCTTTCGCCGCTGCTCATTTGTTCGCGCTGAAATCCGTTTCCACCGCGGAGCCGTCGGGGGAGATGACGAGCTCCTTTATCTGCTGTTCCGCGCCGTCGAGCCTTTCGTTGCACAGCTTGACGAGGCCGACCCCCTCTTTGAAGAGCGAAAGCGCGGTGTCGAGCGGCGTTGAGCCGGAGTCGAGCGCGCGGACTATTTCTTCAAGACGTGCTATCGCCGCCTCAAAACTCATTTTCTCTTCTTCCATATCCATATTCCTCCGTTATTCCTTGACGCCGTATTTTTTGATCTTTTTCACCTCGGCCGAGATCTCGCCGTCGGCGGCGCGCATCGTAAGCTCGTCTCCGACCTTCGCGTCCGAGACGCTTTTCACGACGCCCCCGCCTCCGCCGTAAACGGCGAAATATCCGCGCGAGAGCACGGAGAGCGGGTTCAGCGCGTCGAGCTTTGCCGCAGCGCCCGAAAGCGTCAGCCGCTCAGCTCCCAGCTTCGCCTTTGCTGCCGAGGTGAGCCTGTCTGTCAGACGCTCCGCCGTCATCCGCTTTTCGCCGAGTATCGCGTATGGGTCGGTAAGGCAGCGGCGCGTCGCCAGCGACTCAAGCTCGCGCCGCTTTTTGGCGGCGAGCTCCGCGAGCGTTTTTTTGTTGTGCGTTGTGATGTTCTCTATCTTCTGCCGCAGCTCCCTCTCCTCGGGAAAGACCCTCTCCGCCGCCGCTGTCGGCGTCGGAACGGACACATCCGCGACGAGGTCGCATACGGTGCTGTTTATTTCATGACCGACGGCTGAGACGACGGGCACCGCCGACACGGCGACCGCCCTTGCCAGCCCCTCGTCGTTGAACGCCCAAAGGTCCTCGACGGAGCCTCCGCCGCGCCCTATTATAATGACGTCGACCGTGCGCGTGCTGCTGAAGTAATTGACACCGGAGGTGAGCTGAGGCGGCGCGTCAGGTCCCTGAACAAGAGAGGGATAAATTATTATCTTCGTCATCGGGAACCTGTCCCCTGCGACGCGGATTATGTCCCGCACGGCGGCGCCGCTCGGCGAGGTTATGACGCCGACCCGCATCGGTATCTTCGGCAGCGGGCGCTTCCTGTCCGGAGATATGACGCCCTCGGCGTACAGCCGTTTTTTGAGCTGTTCGAGCGCGACGTACATCGCGCCGACGCCGTCCGGCTGTATCATGTCCGCATATATCTGATATGAGCCGCCCCTGACGTATACAGTCACCCGTCCGTGGACGATGACCTTCATCCCGTCCTCGGGCTCAAACGCGAGCCGCGAGGCGTATGAACGGAACATGACGGCGTTCACACTGCCCGTCTCGTCCTTGAGCGAGAAATAGTAGTTGCCGGTGCTCCTGTGATTTTTGAAGTTAGATATCTCGCCCTTGACGTATACGCTGCCGAACTCCGGGTTGCCGTCAAACGTCCTTTTGACGAGCTCGTTCAGCTCCGTTACCGTCATTTCCGCCGCCCCTTCGGGGAAGCCGAAGTTATTCATACCGTTTTTGCCTCCTTTAAGAAAGCTCTGTATGTCAGAAGCGCGCAGCCCGCCGCGTTGTCGGCGGAAAACGCCGGTTCCGAAAAATATACCCCGTCCCTTTTCCCGAGGACACCTCTCATACGTCCACAGCTCATGACGCCGCCGGCGTATATGACCGGGATTCCGGGATACGATGCGCGGAGCGCGTCCGTCAGTTTGTCGAGCGTCTTTGCGACATAATCGAGCGTGAACGCCGATGTGACGGCGCGGTCAGCCGTCTTTGCCCACAGCTCTGAGGCGCGGTTCTCAGCACCCGAAAGCGAGCAGTCGAGACCCTTGACGGAAACCCTGATGCCGCGCGTTTCCGGCACCCCGTCCGAGAGCGCCTCGAGCGCCGCCCCGCACGGGAAGCTCTCCCCCATAAGGACGCCAATCCTGTCAATGAGCTGACCGGCGTTAAGATCCGTAGTCCCGCCGACGCGCGCAATTCTCATTCCCGCACAGGACGGCGTGACTAAAAGTATATCCGTCGTCCCGCCGGAAACGTGGAACGCGGCGAACGGCGATGTGCCGTCAAGAAGCTCCGTTTTTTTTGCGGAATAAAGCGCCGCCGCGATGTGCCCCTCCTGATGCGAAAAGCAAAACAGGCGCGCCCCGGACACAGCAGACGCGGCAGACGCCGCCGCGCACCCCGAAAGAAAGCACGGCATGTATGAGCTTTTTCCCGTCCTCGGCGAGCCCGAATAGCCTATGGCGTCGGGGATACTTCCGCCGAGGTCGGCACGAATGAGCTCCATTATCTCCGGCAGATTTTTTGTGTGCGCGAACACGGCGTCGCTCTGCCTGAGCCCGCGCTCCCCCTTTTTGACCGGCAGCGGCAGCTTCCTGTTCGATACGACCTCGCCGTCGACGACAACGGCGGCAGACGTCGTGTAATTGCTCGTATCTATTCCGAGCGCGATCACTCCGTTTTTCATCTCCCGCCGCGCGGCACGACGTCCTTCTCTATCGACGGGTCTGCCGCCACCTTGCTCAGGATCCCGTTTATAAACGCGGGCGCGGCCTCGTCATCGTACCGCTTCGCGAGCTCGACCGCCTCGTTTATCGTGACACCGACTGGTATCCCGCGCAGGAAATAAAGCTCATATACGGCGAGTCTCAGTATCGCGAGCGTCACGCGCGACATCCGCTCAAGGCTCCAGTCCTTCGCCGAGCTCCTTATCGCCTCGTCAATCTTCTCCGCGTTGTCCCAAACGCCGAAATACGCGTCGCGTATATAGTCGTTTTCCTCGGCTCCGCGCAGTGAGAGCGATTTCACATAGACCTCGTCGGTCTCCTCGTCTCTTCTGCTGTCGCGCTCAAACAAAAGCGCTATCACCGCTTCTCTCATTTCGTGTCTTGTCATAAAAATGTCGGTCCTGCATGACTTTCATAATATTTCATTTTATATTATAGCGAAGAGGCAAAGAAAAGTCAACGAATACATCAAATATTGCTCCGATTTAGTAGACGAGCGGCGGATGCATCTCTCATTTCTGACATGTTTTTTTGCTCCGCGCCCCGTATCGTACCGCGCGGTTTTTCAAAAAATATGAAATATGAAGAGTATTAAGACAACAATATGCTGCGTGCTGCTCGCATCCCTTCTTCTCACGCCCTGCCGCGCCGTCGAAGAGGATGAAGCAGCCCCGCGGGAAAACTATATAAAATGGCTCGACTTCACGGTAACGGCGCGGGCGATGGAGGACGCCGCACGCGTCGACACGGAAACACACGGCACGGACACTCCCGTAAATTGGATAACGCTTCTCGCGCTGCTCGGAACGAAATACGGGGGCGACTTCTCGAAATATAAGAAGGCGGACACTGAGGCGTTTGCCGAGCGCCTGAAAAGCGGCGAGGCGGCGGAGGATATCACAGGGAACGTGAAGCTGTATTCTTACTACGCCGAGGCATACGGCGCCGTGCTCGGAGGTATGCTCGGCGAGTATACAAAGACGGAAACGACACCGTCCGGCGAGGTCACGCTCACGGACGGATACGGCGTCCGCGCCTTCTCTCCTTTCGCGCGCGGATATTATTATTCAGATTTCGACGACTTCGGCGCGGCACGCTCGTTCGGATACCGCCGCCCACACCTCGGGCACGACATGATGGGCTCTGTCGGCACGCCGATAGTCGCGGTCGAGAGCGGATACGTCGAGGCGCTCGGATGGAATATGTACGGCGGATGGAGATGCGGCATACGCAGCTTCGACGGGAAGCGGTACTACTATTACGCCCACCTGCGCCGTGGTCATCCTTACGCCGAGATGTACGAGGGCAAGACCGTCATGGCGGGCGAGGTCATCGGATATCTCGGCATGACGGGATACAGCAGGCGCGAGGATGTCAACAATATAACGACGCCTCACCTGCACTTCGGGCTCGAGATAATTTTTGACCCGTCGCAGAAGGACGGATGGAACCAAATATGGATAGACATGTATGAGCTGACGAAGTTTCTGTCCACGCGGCGCGCGGCGACGCACTACGACGAACTGCGCGGCGAGCGCGTCTCCGAGGTATATTACACATACCACGACATTCCAGACTGACCGCCGACACCGATTTTCATTAAAATAATGCTCACGGCTTGAAAAAAACTTCATGATATGGTATATTAAAAAGAAAGACCTCATTTTCAATCGGAGCATATATCCATGAAAAATAAATTGAAGAGCGTGTTTCGGGCGATACTCGAACGGCTCATATATCCGACGTCGCTTTGCTTCACCGTTGTCACGCTCGCCCTCTATATCATCGGAACCGTGCTTGTCGCGGAACACAAAGACATGATACCGACGCTGCGTACAATTCTCATCGTGCTTGCGCTCTCGTTTGTGTTCTGCGCCGCAAATATGCTGCTTTCAGTAAAGAAACTGCACCCCGTCCTGCGCGTGGCGCTCCATTATGTCCTGACGGCTGCGGCGTTCTATATTCTTTTCATCAGCACGTCGGAAAACAGACCCGGCGGCAGCCTGACGATCATCCTTCTGCTCGTATATTCGGTAATTTACGCCGCCGTCTTTGCCGGCATCGCTGCGGTACGGTCCGCGTCACGAAAAAAGAAGATAGAAAAATCGGATTACAGCTCCATATACAGCAAGCTTTGAGCATATGAAATCAAAAAGAGAAAAAAAGCGCGCCGTTTTGATAGAACGCACGGCGCTTCTGCTCGCGGCGTCGTCGGTCATATCGGCTGCCGCCTTCGTCTCATGCGGCAGGCGCGGCAGGGGGGAAGACTCCGGCACTGCCGACGAAAGCATAACGGAGTCGGTATCCGAGACAATGCGTGAGCCGCTGAGCACGGTAATCATTGATATAAATGCCGGAAACAACGGCGAGAGCGAAACGACATCGCCGCCCGACGATACGGGCACATCATCCGGTCCCGTCGTTTCCCTGCCGCAGACGCTCGATATGGGCACAAAATATACGGATAAATTCACGTTTGTCTGCGACAGCACGATATACGGGCTGAAATCCCTCGGTATGCTGACTGACGGGCGCTCGACGAAAAACGTCGTCACGGGACAGGGCGGCTCCCTGTTCCTCGGCTCTGACGAGCCTCTCGTTTTTGCCCCCGACCTCGGCGGCGTCATGTCGGTCGAGGCGTTCTGCTCGAAAAAGCTGCCCGAGTATCTGCTCCTATCCCTCGGTGCCGAGGACCTAAAAAAATCCGGCACTCCCCTGTCTCTCGAGGATTTCTCAGCGTCGTATCTCGCGCTGCTCCAAAAGATAAAATCGGCGTCCCCGAATACGGTCGTCATCTGCCTTTCCCTTCTCCCGGGCTCGAAAAATTCCGGGCTCTCCCTTTCCGACGTCGAGCCCTATAACGCGCGCATCCTCTCGGCAGCCGAGGCCGCCGGCGTATATTATCTTGACGCCGCGTCGTCTTTTTCCGCGTCTGACGGATATCTTCGCGTCGACTGCGACGCCGGAGACTCCCGCCTCTCTGCGGCAGGACTTGCAAGGCTGCTCGAACTTATAAGAACGCACTACATAGGAAACGGCGAACAGCAATAAAAAAACGCCCGCAAAAAGGTCGGGCGGCGATAAAACGGCATATTAAAAAGACGGCAAGAATATTGTCCTGCCATTTTTGCGCTCGCGCACAGATACACGGTCTAAAGACTGTATCTGTGCGCCATTTAGTTCCTAACGGAGCTTGCAGCGTTCTCGGCAAATCAGATGTGTTTTGATAAATACAGTACAAGATCATCGTCATTGCGGCAATCACTGTACGGCTCACAGATCTGATCTTTAAACCAAACGCCGCTGCCGTCCGGGATGTATCCGCGCTTGACATACATTCTCTGGGCGCTTCCGTATCCTCTGTGCAGTCCCACTCCGAGATAAATCACGTCCGAATAAGAGAACGCGATTTGTTCCGCAATATCCATGAGCTTGCTGCCGATTCCTCGGCACCTGTATTTCTTAAGAACGGCGAAGTCAACGATCTCCGCATAGCCCCGATTTGCGAACGCGCCACTCTTGGCATCGGGATAAACGTTCACATACCCTGCAACACAGCCATTCCATTCGGCAACCAAAGCGATTGATTTGCCCTCGGCTTGATGTTTAAGCCGCATCTCGTATTTTTCTATTGTCGCATCCCAGCCCTGAGCGATTTCTTCATCTGTAATGATTGTGGCATCGCTCTTTTGCAAATCCCGAATTACAATTCCGTTTTTATCATAATAGACCATGCCCATATCTCCTTGAGCAGCGAGTTGTCACTCTGTTCCGCTTGTCGGCAAACGGGAATTTATATGCCCGTTAAATTTTGTCATTATAATATAGAGTGATAAGCTCCGCCATGCTTGCGGCTGCCTGTTTCCAACAAAACTCTTCATGTTCCCAAATATAGATAGCGGTTTCATCAATAATTCCGTCGGAGTCAGCATGATAGCAATAGTAATCCCCGCAGCCGTTTGTTGCAAAGAATATAAACTTATCAAGCTCTTTTGCAAATTCTTCATCGCTGTACGATTCTTTCATTTCTCTGTTGAGTCGGGATTGGTCAACAATCTCTTTTGCAGACAAAAGAAGATATTTGTCACCGTTTAATTCCCGAAGCAGTGCCCTCAGCTCTTTCGGAAAGGGATAGCCGACTGCTTTTTCGGCGTTGTCTATCTCGTATTCGGGGCAAGGCGGTTGTATCTTTACAAATTTATTGTCTTGCGTTAACTCTAAAATCAGTTCTCTATACATAACTGTCTCCTCGGCTCTGTAAAATCCCGATTTATCGAACGGTCGCCCCCATCGACATTTATCATTGTACCACACAAATGTGAAGAAATCTACTGCCCATTAAAACGGTTAATCGAAATTTCGGTCCATATCGAATAAAAAAGCGCCCCGACGATTTTATCCTCGTCGGGGCGCTTCTTTTCTTTACGGTCATTTTTCCGATATGTTTGTGTAGTATACGATCTCGTCGGGCATACGCATATTGAGCTTCTTTCTCGCAACCTTCATGACGTAAGCGTCGTCGAACGGAGCTTCAAGGTCGTTTTCAAGTGAAAGTATCTCCTCGTTGTATCCCGCTATGACCTCTTCGAGCTTTTCCTGCTTTGCGCGCAGCTCGTCTCTCTCGGCGTTTGACGAGAGGAGCGTCATTATGCAGAACACGGCGACCATAGCCATCATTATTTTGAAGAAAATATTGTCCGTTATCGTTTCAAACATCTTTTATCTCCGTATCGGCTCCGCCTGCGACCGCGTCCGCAATCGCCGAGAGCGTTTTTTGTAGTTCCTTGTTTATGTACTGTGAGGTCCTTCTGTCAGAGCGCTTTTTTTCCGCCCGGCGACATGCCTTGAGAACCGTTACCTTATAGAGCCTCGCTGCCAGCCGCGCCGCCCTTACGAGCAGCGCCCTGATCGGCGTCACGGTGAAGAAGATCACATATCTCACAGCGGTATCGACCAAAAAGAAGATGTACGCCGCAAGCTCTGAGGTGAGCTTCCCCGCCGTTTTCATATATACGAAAAATCCTGCCGCCTCGCCGATGAGGGCGAACCCTCGCGGGGTGCCGCTGTGCGCGTGATAAACGAATATCACCGTCACCGCCGTGGCAGCCGCCATATATACGATATCAAAGACGAATACGGCAGCGTAACCGGCGGCGCGCCCGAGCGCATGTCCGCGCCTTTGCTCCCTCTTCCCTATTATCGGGGGCGAAAGCTCCGACAGCAGTTTTTTCTCTCTGTAATCTATCCCGATCCCGAGGAATGTCCTCGTGAGGCGGAACAGATCGTAGAGCGCGCCGAGCAAAAGACCGACGACTACGGAGTATGCGAGCAGCGCCGCGTGCTCCGCTATCGATACCTCCAAGCTACTGCCCCCGCTTCTGCGAGCGCCAGCCGGACCGCTTGTGCTTTACGTCGTAGTAAACGACCGCGTCGAGCATGCCGCTGACGGTCATGTCTCCCGTTTCGGAGTCGAACTTGTCTACATGAAGCCCGTGCCCCTGGATCGAGATGCCGTCCTCGTCCGTCGTTTTCATGATTATGTTTTCCTCATCGAATCCCTCTATCGAGAGTATCCCGGTGAGCACCGCAGCGCGCCTTTCGCATACGCTGAACCCGTGTGTTTTGCGTTCTTCTTCCATCTCGGCCATACCAGCTTTCTTTTTTCTTCTTTCAGCACAACTGCGCTTTTCTCATCTGTGCTAATATATGCTGCCGTATGGGCGGATTATGACTCACGGGTCACGAACGCGGGATTTTATTCGATCACTTCGTACATCGAGTCGGCGTCTGCCTTGCCGACGTTTTCCTTTACCTCGCGCACTCTGACGCGAAGCGTTTTAGTGCCGAAGGTTATCTCAAGGATGTCTCCGACCTTTACGTCGTAAGACGCCTTGGCGCGCCTGCCGTTGACGTTGACGTGGTCGGCGTCGCACGCGTTGTTCGCCACCGTGCGCCGCTTTATTATCCTTGACACCTTCAGAAATTTGTCAAGTCTCATTCCGTTCTTTTTATATGTCCCATTTTCCGACACCGAAACCGCTCGGGCGAGGTCGGATTATGGCATATTTCCCCTAAAACGCACTGACGGCGGCACCCCAAACGGGATACCGCCATCAGACGTTATTTGATTATGCTCTTGTAATAAACTCAGTTGACCTTTTTCTTGAGAGTCTGGCCTGCTGTGAAAACGGGGCTGTTCGATGCTGCGATCTTGATGCTGGCGCCCGTTGCAGGGTTCCTGCCCTCATGAGCTTCTCTGTGCTTCACCTTGAACGTTCCGAAGCCGACGACCTGAACCTTGTCGTCCTTTGCAAGAGCGTCTGCGATGCACTCGAATACAGCAGACACGGCTGCCTCGGCGTCCTTCTTCTTGATGTCCGCCTTTGCCGCGACTTCGTTTACAAGCTGATTCTTGTTCATTTTGCTTTTCCTTTCGTTTTTGTCGTAATTCTTTTCATATTATATCATAGGGTTTCCCATATTGCAATAGAATTTCTGAAGTTTTTGCACAATTTTATTCCGTTTTTTCTCTTTTCTCGGGCGCGTGCTTTATCTCGTCCCAAACTTTATCGAGCTCGTCCATGCCGAGGCTCTCTGATGAAAGGCCGCGCGCCTCAAGCTCTGCCTCGAGCCTTTCGTAGCGCGAGCAGTATTTGTCGCATGCGGACGAGAGCGCCCGCTCCGCGTCTATCCCGCAGAGGCGCGCCGTATTTACGACTGCGAGCAAAAGGTCGCCGATCTCCTCATATAGTGCTTCTCCGTCGCCGGATGAAAGCGCCTCCCTCACCTCTTCGGTCTCCTCGGTAATTTTGGAAAACGCATCCTCTGCGGTCGGAAAATCAAACCCCGCCTTTTTCGAGATGACGCCGAGCTTGTCCGCCCTCATGAGCGCCGGCAGCGCCGGCGGTATCGAGCGGAGCTTCTGCCCCGTCGTTTTGCGCTTCTTTTCCTCCGCCTTTATCTTGTCCCACGCGTCGAGCACGTCCGCGCTCGTCTCCGCCTTGCTGTCCGCGAATATGTGCGGATGGCGGGAGATGAGCTTTCTGCATTCGTCCGTGATGACGTCGCCGACATCGAACACGCCGCGCTCGCGCTCCATCTCGGAGTGGAACACGACCTGGAGCAAAACGTCGCCGAGCTCCTCTCTAAGTAATGCCATGTCGCCGTTGTCTATTCCCTCGACGGCCTCGTAAGTCTCTTCAATAAGGCTGTTTCTTATTGACTCGTGCGTCTGCTCCCTGTCCCACGGACAGCCGCCCTCACCGCGAAGTATCTCCATTATCTCGCAAAGGTCGTCAAACGTATACCGTTCGCGCCCGCGGAGCCTTGCCGCTCTTTCGTTCATTATCCCCTGTCCTCCGTTTTCTTTTTCAGTCCGGGTATGAAGCGGAGTATCTTTTCCGCTTTCGGTATCATCATAAGGTCGTCGATGCTTATCGCCTTCGTCGCAAATACGACGGCGATGTATACGACGGCTCCGACCGCGATGCCGCCGAAGAGCGATATGCGGTAATCCACTATCTGCGAGGTGAAGTAGTAGAACCCATACGCCGACGCGGCGCATGCAATTCC
The DNA here is from genome assembly GCA_947628165.1 of uncultured Clostridia bacterium. Lineage (GTDB taxonomy): Bacteria > Bacillota > Clostridia > Oscillospirales > CAG-272 > DTU064. The sequence continues at coordinate 27,598 of CANQYV010000003.1, forward strand.
CGCCAGAAGCGGGCGCAGGAGCATGCGGTCAAGGTCGAGCTTCAGCCCCACATATTTTACAAGGAAGAATACGTTTATGGAGGCAACCGCAAGATAGCAGAGGAACGTGCTTATCGGGAGCCCGTTCATACCGATCGCGGGGATGCCGACGAGTATGTATGTCGTCACGAGCTTGATGAGCGCGCCGACTATCATCGATATTATCGGCTTTCTTTCGTATCCGTTCGCCTGAAGCAGCGCGTTTGAGACAGACAGCAGGCAGAGGAAATATATCGTCGGCGCGAGTATCGTCAAAAGCGGGGCTCCGGCGTCCGCCGAGGCACGGCCGAATATCATGCGTATTATCGGGTGCGCCATGACTGACATTCCGAGCGCGCACGGTATCGCCATTATAGAGGCGACGCGAAGCGACATATGCATATACACCGACGTGCGCTTCACATCCCCTCTCGCAAGCGTCGCCCTTATCATCGGAATGAGAGAATACGATATCGGATATATGAGGACGGGCGGCAGGTCAAAGAGCGGCACCACGCTCGTTTTCCAAATGCCGTATGCGGCGTTCGCAGTCTGCGCCGTATGACCTATGGACATGAGCCTGTTCATAAGGATGACGAGGTCTATCATCTCGGTCACGCTGAGCATGGAGGCGCTTATCGTTATCGGCACGGCGATTACGACGAGCCGCTTGAGGATCGATTTTCTCGAGGGGACGACCTCTATCTTCCCTTCGATATAATATTCCTCGTCGTATTTCTGGGTCTTGAAGAACCATTTCGACAGAAGGAGATAAATCGAGCCGAGCGCGACGCCCGACGTCACGCCGATTATGGCATACGCGGCGACGTATTCGACGCCGAGCCCCTGCCCCTTTGCCCACAGCGCGAGGATTATGCCGACCGCGACCTTCATGACGGACTCTATGAACTCGGAGACCGCCATCGGCACCATGTGCTGATACCCTTGGAAATAGCCGCGCAGCGCGCTCGAGATGCAGATGAAGAACATCGTCGGCCCGAGGAAGATTATGCTGAGCTTCGCATTCGGAGACTGAGTCAGATCCGCAAACGCACCGGCTCCCGCCATCATTATGACGGTACCGATAAGTCCGATGACGGAAAAGAGCGTCACCGTCACGTTATATATCCGCTTCGTCTCCTTGACGTTGCCCTTCGCCCTCGACTCGGCGACAAGCAGCGACACCGCCGTCGGCAATCCCGTCGTCGATATCATGAAAAGCGCCGTATATACGGTGTACGCCTGATTGAAGTACCCCATGCCCTCGTCGCCGACGATGGACAAAAGCGGCACCTTCATGAAAAGACCGACGGCCTTGTTTACTATATTCGCAACGGTTAAAACGAGAACGCCCGAAAAAAACAGCTTTGTGCTGCGTTTTGCCGCGGGCTTTTTTTCACCCATTATAATAAATTCTCCGTTCCGCCGCCGTGCGGCAGCATGATAAATTTTCGCCGGAAGCCTTATCCGGCAAAAGAGCCCCTTTTTAAAGGCGCTCAGTGCAGAAACTCGCGGAAGACCGAGTTCTTCGGCACCATTGAGATCGGTATCGGCCGTATCTCCCCGAGAGATTCCGATATGTGCCGCGCGCGTCCCGAGTAGGCGCTCCCGTCCGGCACGAGCCGTAGCAGGCATAATAGATACGGCGCGAGCACGCCCACCTCATAAGAAAGCAGCGAGTCGAGCAAAATGTCGCAGCCCGATGTATACGGCTCGATGTTCTTTATCTCGTTGTCGCGTACCTCGTCCCAGAGATAGAACGTCAGCTCCGGCGGCGCCGAGCGGTATCTGCAATCCCTGACGAGACGCCGCATGAGACGTATCTCCTCGGGCAAAAACACGACCCCGCCCGAAAGGAGCGGCTCGCCGACGCTGATGTGGATCCGTAGGGTCGAAAGTCCGTCGAGCGCCCCCGTTATCTCGGGATAAACGGCCTGTATCCCCTCGAAAAGTATGAGGTCTTCCGGCTCCCGCTTTATCGTCCTGTACCCGGAACGCACGCCGCTCACAAAATCAAAAATCGGCACGCGGACCTCGCCGCCGCGGAAAAGCGCGTCACGGAAGCGCAGAAACTCATCCATATCGATGGACGCGATCGTTTCATAGTCGGGCTTCAGCTCTCCGTTTGCCGAGACCTTCATCGCGGCGTCCTCGCGGTTTTTGTAGAAGTCGTCAATGCTCACGACGTGAGCTGTCCTGCCGGCGGCGCGAAATTCCGACAGCAGTTTTTTCGCCGTCGTCGTTTTCCCCGAGCAGGACGGGCCCGAAAGCAGCACGCAGGAGAGCCCCGGCTCAGATATCGCGCGCGATGACGCTGAGTTGAGCTGCGCTTCAAAATCGGCCTCCGCCTGCGCGATAAGCTCCGCAAGCTCGGCTTCGTTTTTCCAGTTTTGTCCGTTCACCTTCATGTCGGCTCCCCCCTTTCTTTCGTGTTTTTTTGCTTTAAGCCTGCCGTCCGCTCTGGCCGGCGTAGAACTCCTTTATCCTTTCGTTGTCGGCAAGTATCGCCTTGTCCCTGTCCGCGGCGTCCGACTCCTTAAGATATTCATACGGATATTTCGGATTGAATATTCGCTTTATCTTGACGGTGGACCCGTCGTCCGCGCCGCCTATGTTGCCGTCGCAGTCGCGGGGCAGAACGAGCCTGTTGACGGCTCCGGCTCCGGCGGAGATGACGGAATGTATCTCCTCCATCATGACGATGTTGTAAAGCCCCTCGTATCCGTCGAGCGCAAAACCGACGTTCTCGTAATTGCCGACCGTGTTCTTCTGCCTGTAAATATAGTACGGACGGAAGCCGTTCTCCTTTGCCCGTATCTGAGAATAATCTACGCTCTTGCCGGCGTCTTTATTCACGCGGGAGTATACCGTCGCGCCGTGCTTCAATATATCCGCCGCTTTTTTGACCGTAAACGTGTGTACGGTGATATTTTCCGGCCTCAGCTCCATCACTCTGTCAAATGACTTTGAGAAGCTGATGAAATTCTCCCCCGGAAGCCCCGCGATAAGGTCCGTGTTTATGCAGTCGATGCCGGAGTTCACCGCTATCTCGAACGCGTGGTAAAAATCCTCCGACGTGTGCGAGCGCCCGATGCTGCGGAGCACCTCGTCGTTTATCGTCTGCGTGTTCACGCTTATGCGATTGACTCCCATCCGCTTTGCAATGCGGAGCTTTCCCGCCGTTATCGTATCGGGTCTGCCCGCCTCGAGCGTGAACTCGCGAAGCTCGCCGACGTCTGTCCCCGCCGCGACATGAGAGAGGACGCGCGTCAGCTGCTCCTCGGTCAGTATCGTCGGCGTGCCGCCGCCTATGTATACGGACGCGACCTTAAGCCCGAGCTCACGGATGAGTGCGAAGCGGAGGTCTATCTCGCGGCAGAGCGCGTCAACATAATCGGGTATGAGCGAGAGCAGCTTTTTTGAAGTATATGAGACGAACGAGCAGTACGCGCACCGCGACGGACAGAACGGTATTGAAATATATACGCTGCAATATCCGCTGTAATAAGGGCTCGCGAGCCTCGCCTCAAGCTGCGCTATCTCCGTGACGAGCGCCGCCTTTTTAGGATAAAGGAAGTAATCCTGGCGCAGTGCGCTCTTCGTCTTTGCAGACGAAAATCCGCGCCGCAGGTAGTCGCTCGCGACCTTTGCCGGGCGGACGCCCGTCATGATGCCCCACGACGGAGTATAGTGCATGAATTCCTCGCACGCGGCGAGCATGGCGGCGCCGGATGCGAGCTTCAGTATCATAACGGGGCTGCGCACCCCGTCAAAATCGACGCGCCTCTCAACGGACGCCATCCGCGTTTTGTCGGCGACGGTCGCGCGCGCAGAGACGCCGTCAGCGTCCGTCCTTATGACGAAGCGAACGGCGGGCGAGTCCTCGTCGGACTCGGAGTCCGCGCCGAACTTCGCTCCCGGCCACCAAATCATGCAGAGCGTCTGAAAATAATATTCGCTTGTCTTGATCTTGCCGTCGGTATCAATCGTCAGCTTCATTATCCTGTCATTGCCCTTCTCTTTATTTTGAGCGTTATTTTCTCGGCAGCGCGTGAGAGTCAAGCGGGATTATGACGGGACCGTCCATTTTCATGTCGACCGTCATCCTCGCCCCGAACATTCCGTGCTCGGCTGAAACGCCGCGCGCGTTTATCTCGTTTATGAAATATTCATAGAGCGGGAGGGAGACCTCGCGCGGAGCGGCGTGCGAATAATCGGGCCTCGTCCCGCGGTAGCAGTCGGCAAGCAGCGTGAAATTTGAAATGACGAGTATGCTGCCGCCGACGTCCCGGACCGAGAGATTGAGCTTTCCCTCTCCGTCTCGGAACACCCTCAGCTTCAGTATTTTGTCGATCAGCGTCCTTGCGTCCGCCTCGGTATCGCCGACGGCGACTCCGAGCGCGATGACGAGCCCGCGTCCGCATGAGCCGACGCGCACCCCGTCAACGGAGACGCACGCCTCATGAACTCTTTCCACTATCGCAATCAAAGGCTTGCCCCCCTTTTTTTCGCGGGTATCAGTTGTATCCGCGAGTGATGCGGACGACGTCCTTTATGCCGCGCAGACGCGAAACAATCGAGTTGTAGTGGTTCATGTCCTTGCACGCTATCTTCAGATTTATTATTATCTCGTCGTCCGTCTGCTTTTTCGTCATGATGCTGAGAAGGGAGACCTTCATGTCGGCGAGTATCGCCGTAAGCTCCGCGACTATCGTCATGCTGTTGACGGCGTATATCTGAAGCAGTGCCTCGTAAAGGTCGCCGGGGCGTTTGTCCGTCTCGTCCCAGTGCGCCGAGACCCAGCGGTCGGGGTCGGCTCCCGGAGCCGTCATCGCGTGCGTGACGTTTGGGCAGTCGCGCTTGTGTATCGATATGCCGAAGCCCTTTGTGATAAAGCCGATAACGGAATCTCCCGGCAGCGGGTTGCAGCATTTGGCGAACTTGACCTGCATCCCCGACACGCCGTCGACGACGATGCCTGACGATGACTTGACGCGCCGCGTCGTCGTCTGCACCTGCTCAACCTTGAGCGGCGCTTCGTGCGGCGCCTCCGTCTTCTGAACGCGCTCGTATTCATCCCTCAGCTTCGGCACTATCTTCGTTATCGGTATGCCGCCGTACCCGAGGGTGTTGTAGAGATCGTCCGCCGTCTGTATGCCTATGCGCTTGGCGACGGTGACGACGATCTCGTTTTTCTTCTCGTCGGAGATATCGTGGGCAAACTTCGCAAATTCTCGGTCGACCTCGTTCCTTCCGACTATGATGTTCTCGGCGCGCCTCTCTTTTTTGAACCACGCGCGTATCTTTCCCCTTGCCTCGCTCGTCGCCGCTATCTTGAGCCAGTCGCGGCTCGGTCCTTTTGACGACGACGAGGTCAGTATCTCTACTATCTCTCCGTTCTGCGGGCAGCTGTCTATCGGCGTTATCACGCCGTTGACCTTCGCGCCCACCATGCGGTGCCCGACCTCGGAATGTATCGCGTATGCGAAATCTATGATAGTGCCGTCCTGCGGCAGCGAGATCAGGTCCCCCTTCGGCGTAAAGACGAACTTTTCGTCATGGTAAACGTCGATTTTCAGCGCCTCCATGAACTCGTCGGGGTCGCGCGTCTCGTCCTCTGTCTCGATGAGCTTCGAGATCCACTGGAGCTTTCTGTCTATGTCCGCCTTCGACTGCTCGCCGGATTTGTACTTCCAGTGCGCGGCGATACCGTATTCGGCGACCTGATGCATCGCCTTTGTCCTTATCTGAACCTCGAACGGGATGCCGTCGCGTCCGATGACGGTCGTGTGCAGCGACTGATACATATTCGGCTTCGGCGTCGAGATGTAGTCCTTGAACCTGCCGGGCATCGATTTATAGAGCTCATGTATGATGCCGAGCGCCGTGTAGCACTCGAGCTCCGTGTCGACGATTATCCTGACGGCGTAAAAGTCGTATATCTCGTCAAAGCTCTTTTTCTGATTATACATCTTGTTATAGATGCTGAAAACGGTCTTGACGCGGCCCTCAAGCGTGAAGTTGATGTCGTATTCCGAGAGCTTTTTTCCTATCTCGTCCTGAATGTTCTCGATAAAGTCGCGGTTCTGGCCGTATTTCTTGTCTATATAATCGCTCACTTCCGCGTACCCGATAGGGTCGAGGTACGAAAGGGCGAGCAGCTCGAGCTCCTGTTTTATGCGCTGGATACCGAGCCTGTGCGCGAGCGGCGCGTAAACGTACATCGTTTCAAGCGCCGTCGAGCGGCGCTTAGACTCCTCCTTAGCGCCGAGGGTGCGCATATTGTGGAGCCTGTCGCAGAGCTTGATGAATATGACTCTTATGTCCCGCGACATGGCGAGCAGCATTTTGCGTATGTTCTCGACCTGCTGCGACTGCTTGTCGCCGACGTCGATGCTCACCATCTTCGTCAGTCCGTCGACGAGCTCGGCGACAGTCGGGCCGAAGCGGGAGGATATCTCCTCGATGCTCGTCTTGTCGCCGCAGTCCTCTATCGTGTCGTGCAGAAGCGCCGCGACGATCGCGTCCGTATCGAGTCCGAGAGACGCCGCTATCTTTGCGACGGCGACGGGATGAACGATATAGGGCTCGCCGGAACGGCGGCGCTGCCCCTCGTGCATCAGCTTTGCGTACTCGTATGCGTCCGCTATCTTCTTCATATTATACGGCTTGCCGTATGACGCGAGCTCCGTCATGAGACTGAGCTTCAGCTCGTCGGCAACCGGTCTCTCCGCCGTCGGATTTTCCGTCGCCGGATTATCGACCGCCGGATTTTCGGCTGTATCCGTATTTTTATTTTCGACAAAGTCGTCTGCCATAAAGTGCCTTCCGTGTACTCTTTTATAGATATTTCTTTCTCAGCATGGTCAAAAGCTCGGAATCGTCGAGATTGACGTGCATTTTTTCGGGCGGCAGGGCGGCTTCAAACGTCTCCCCGTCGAGTCGCGGCACGAGTATGCCGAGCTCGGAGAAGATGTCGAGCGCAAGCCTTACCTTTATCCGGCATATGCCCGCGGCAGCCGCGGCGTCACCGAGAGTGTGCCTTTTTTCGCCTGTCCGTATCCTTTCGACAACGGTGCGGTAAAGACATGCCATATCCTGTCTTGTCGGGACGAACGCTTCGTATCCCGCTTTCCTCACGGCTTTCCCCGAGCGGAGCGAGTCATACAGCTCCGCCTCGCGCTCCGCGTTTATCCTGAGCCCGCGGACGAGGAGCCGCACGGACCTTGTCCCGCGGAACTCGTTCACGTCGAGATTATAGAGCAGGTCGACGATGTCTCCTGCCGACGCCGAAAGCTCTTTTGCCGTCACCGAGAAGCACATGGCGCAAAGCCCGTCGCCGTCGTCCGCGCACACCGTCAGCCTCGTATGCTTGTCCTCGCCTACGCCGACGGCGGAAATTATGCGGACCCCTTCCGTCATGAAGAGCGGCTCACCGTTCCCTTCTCCGAAAGGCTCGAGCTTTAAAAGCTCGTCCGCCAGTCCGAGAGTTATCTCATCGGTCAAAAGCAAGTCGTCAGCCGTTATCTCGGGCTCGGGCGCGCAATTTTCCATGATTCCGCGCGCGTATTCGTTGACGGCGCGTCTGAAGCCGTCGAGCTGCCCTCTTTCAAGCGAAATACCACCGGCAAGCTCGTGCCCTCCGAATTTCAAAAGATGCTCCGAGCACGCCCCGAACGCGCGCGCAAGGTCAAGCCCCGAAACGCTCCTGCCGGACCCTTTTCCGACATCATGTTTCCCGCCGCCTCCGCCTTCAAACGTTATTATTATCGAGGGCTTTGAGTATTTTTCCGTGATATGCGAGGCGACTATCCCAATTACTCCGTGATGCCAGTCGTCGCCCGCAAGCACGATGACGGGATCCTGCGAGATGTCGGGGCTTTCGCTTATCATCGCGCACGCCTCGGCCGTGGTCTTTGCCTCGAGCCGCTGACGCTCAAGATTCAGGCAGCAGAGCTCGCGCGCGAGCGCAGCTGCCGCCTCCCTGTTATCGGTCGTGAAAAGCCTCACCGCCAATGACGCGTCGCTCATCCGTCCCGCGGCGTTTATACGCGGACCGAGCGTGAAACCTATGTATCCCGACGTCACGCGCGGCCTTTTTTTCAGCTCGCGCGCCCCGTCTGACATGCTCGCCTCTATGAGCGCCGCGACGCCGGGGCGCGACATATCTGCTATCCTCGAAAGCCCGAAGCCGACTATGACTCGGTTCTCGTCCGTCATAGGCATGACGTCCGTGACCGTGCCTATCGCCACAAGGTCTATATATCTGCCGCTCACCGAAAGCGTCGCTTTTTCGGTGTCGCCGCCGCATCTGAGCTTTGCCTCCAGCGCGCAGACGAGCTTGTATACGACGCCGACGCCGGCAAGTCCCGAAAAGGGATACCCGCTGTCCTCTCTTTTGGGATTGACGACCGCCGCGGCGTCCGGCAGCTCCGTCGTGCATTTGTGATGGTCGGTCACAACTACGTCCACGCCGAGCTGCCGCGCGGTCTTTACCTCCTCGACCGCGGTCGTGCCGCAGTCGACGGTTATTATGAGCCGCGCGCCGTCTCCCGCGAGCTTTTTGACCGCGTCGACAGTCATTCCGTAGCCCTCGGAGCGCTTAGGAACATAAAAATCGACGTCGGCGCCGAGTTCCGATAAATAAAGGTAAAGGACGCTGACAGAAGTAACGCCGTCAGCGTCGTAATCTCCGAAAATAAGTATTTTTTCCCGCTCCGATACGGCGCGCCCTATCCTTTCGACGGCACAGTCCATATCGGGGAGCAGGAACGGATCGTGGAACGATGTGTTCTCCATCCGCAAAAATGCCCGTGCCTCATCGGCAGTCCGACAGCCTCGCCGGCATAAGAGCCGCCCCATCGCGGGGGAAACGCCGAGCCCGCAGCACACATCCGAGACGGACGCTGAGTCCGCCTCGGGCATTACCGTCCATTTTATATTGTCTTTTACAAATCCCCGCATACTCAGCTGACAGCTCCGCTTATCGTTACGTCAACGTAATATACTCCGATCTCGTACACGGTCTCAGTCGACGGGAATGACAGAACGACCGGCACGCGCACCGTCGCCGACTGACCGGGCAGAACCCCCGAATAGCTCGAAAGGTCGATCTTCGCCGTTATATTCTCCGGCGACACCTGATAGAGCTCGCCGGGATCGCCCCTCAGCGTCAGCATCAGGGAGTCCTGCGAGAGCGTGTACGCAAGCCCCTGCGGGTTCACGACGCAGCTGTCGTCTATCGGTATTATGAGGCTTCGCTTTTCAGTGCCCTTATGCTTTATAGACACGTTGACGTGAGTGACGCCGTCCATATTCTCGACGCCGTCGGGCAGGACGAGATTGGCTTCAAACGACGTGTCGTCGGAGATGAGCTTTTCGTCTATCCTTGTAACAAGGATGTGATCTATGTCATTTATGACCGCCGCGTCCCCGCGGATGTTTATCGTCTGTCTGTCAAGCGAGATCTCAACGTTTTCGTTGTTGTAAAATCCGTTCACGAACTCGACCGTCAGCGGGACCTCCTTGTTCGCGTAAATCGGGAGGAATACCCTGACCTCCGAGTTTGACATCGTCACATACGGATTTGAAACGACGCCGCCGTTTTTGTCGACGAGGGATATGCTGCCGTATGCCGTAACAGAGCCCGTGACGTGACCGAGATCTGGCACGAGCACCTCCGCGTGGTCGATCTCGGCAAGATACCGGGACGGTCCCGTAACGGTGACGGTCGAAACGGAGAGCTCCGCGTCTCCCTGTGTGAATCCTTCTTCAATGACGAGCCCGCTGTATCTGCACCTGATGTCGACCGTGATGCGCTCACGTCTGTCGACTTCTACCGTCACTGTGTCTGCCGACCTTGAGACTATGTCGGTATCGTCAGGCACCGTGAGAGACACGTCGAGCTGATATTCTCCCGCCTCGCTTATCTCCGACACGTCCGCCGTCGCCTTTATGTCATCGGCGGTCAGTCCAGAGATGAGGTTCTTTTTTCCGCGGAGCGTCACGTCGACGGTGCTTGAATATCCGCCGTATATCATTAGCCCGCTGTCGATCTCGATGTCGTCCGTGTTGATAAGCTCGATCGGGACGCCCTCTATCGTCTCTTCCCAATCGGGATTCTCGGCCTCCATGACGTATATCCACAAAATGAGCGCGAGCACGAGACATACCGCCTTCGCGATAAGATCGTGATGCTTGCCGCCGTGCGCGTCGGACGAGATCCTGTCTGCCATGTGCCGCCCTCCTTACTTACGATCTTCTTCGGCGTCGTCGGCGCGAGCGTCGGCATCGGCTTTTTCCGCCTTGCCGGACTTTCCCGACTTATCCGTCTTTATCATACCGGCGACGCTCTTTACGGTGCGCCTTATCGTGTGTTTTTTGTCGTCGTCCTCATCGCCGACAAGGTCGGCTCTCAGCTGCGCCTTGAGCATTGTGGGCGTGAAGTTTCGCATTATCTCGCCGCCTACGACATAGGAAACTATGCCGGTCTCCTCGCTGCATACGATAACGACGGCGTCGCTGTTCTCGGAAAGGCCTATCGCCGCCCTGTGGCGCATGCCGAGGTCCTTAATAAGGTCGGTGCGCGTCGTCAGCGGCAAAAGGCAGCCTGCGGCGTGTATCCTGCAGTCGCGGATTATCATCGCGCCGTCATGCATCGGCGCCTTGTTGTAAAAAATATTCTTTATCAGCTCGCGCTGGACGTCGGCGTTTATAACGGTGCCCGTTATGATGTGGTCGCCGAGCAGCGTCGTGCGCTCGATGACTATGAGCGCGCCGGTCTTTGATTCGGAAAGCTCGGCGACGGTCTCCGCGAGCTCGTCTATCATCGCCGTCGTCTCGGATACGTCGCGCTGGCGCTTGAACGGGACCTTTACCGTCTCCCCGCCGAGCACCTCGAGAGCCGAGCGGAGTTCGGGCTGGAACACGACTATGACCGTGATCAGTCCTATCTGAAAGACATTTGTCAGAAGGAACTGTGCGGCGTGCATCTCAAGGATCTGCGTCACCGCGAGAATAAGCAGGAACACCGCAACACCGAGCGCGAGCTTCCCCGCGCGGCGGCGGCGTATGAATTTGAAAACGTAATAGAAGAGGACAGCGACAAAGAGAATGTCTATGATATTTACGAGGGAAGATAAAAACGAGTCGCGGAACGACAACAGCGACAGCGTCCGCATTATGTTTTCGGCGAACTCGCCGAGCCATGTCCTTACAGCTTCCATACCGTTTCCTCCGTCCGTTATTACGCGCTTATGCGCCGACCAGTATATTGTACCACAAATGCGCGAGCAATTCAAATACTATTACAATAAAAAAGTACGCTTTTTTTGACCCGCGTGAAAAAATTCCGCATACTATTTCGCCTCTCTCCCGTTTTTTTGACGCAAAATCGTTTTTTGCTCTTTTCACGGAGTCGTTATTGTGGTATAATAATTCAATTAACAAGTGTGGGAGGCCGCAGAATGGTCGGCAGCAGCAAAAGGATCATCATCGTCGCCGGTCATTTCGGCACGGGAAAGACGAACGTCTCAGTGTCGCTCGCGCTCGCCTCTGCCAGCCGCGGCTCCGTGATAATTGATCTTGACACCGTCAACCCCTATTTCCGCGCGGCGGATTCGGTGCCCGAGCTCCGCGCCGCGGGCGTCAGGACCATAATCCCCGAATACTCGAACACTAACGTCGACATTCCCACCCTTCCCCCCGAGATAGCCTCCGTCTTCTTTTCCGACGAGACGGCGATATTCGACGTCGGCGGCGACGACGGAGCCGCGGCGCTCGGCGTATACGAACGCGACATATCCCGCGTCGGCTATGAGATGCTGTATGTGATAAACATGTACCGCCTGCTCATTGCCGACCCCGAGGACGCCGTCGCCGTCATGAGGGAGATCGAGGGGTATTCCCGCCTGCGCTTCACCGGTATCGTGAACAATTCAAATCTCGGCGCCGAAACGACGCGGGAAACCGTCGCCGCCTCCGTTTCTTACGCCGAGTGCGTATCGAAGCTCACGGGCCTGCCCGTCGTCTTTACCTCCGTCATAGGTGATGCGCGCGCGCCGGAGGGCGTCGAGAATGTTTTCGTCATGGACGACCACACAAAAAAGCTGTTTTAGCAACCGAAATACAAAGCAAGGAGAAACACATGAACAAGGTCACGATCTCTTCCGACCGCTGCCGCGGCTGCGGTCTCTGCGTCGACGTCTGTCCCAAAAAGATACTGACGCTCGACGGAAAAACGCTCAATTCGCAGGGATATCACCCCGCTTCGGTCACCGACGCGGAAAAGTGCATCGCCTGCGCCATGTGCGCGCTGATGTGCCCTCACGTCGTCATACGCGTAGAGCGCGACGTCTGATAACGGCGCACCCCCATACGTCAGAGAAAGGAAACGGTTACATAAAGATATGGCAAAGGTACTTATGAAGGGCAACGAGGCTATCGCCGAAGCGGCGATAAACGCAGGCTGCCTCTACTATTTCGGATATCCGATAACTCCGCAGACGGAGATATCGGAATACATGGCGAAGCGCATGCCGAAGGTCGGCGGACTCTGCCTTCAGGCCGAGTCCGAGATTGCGGCGGTCAATATGCTGCTCGGCGCGTCCGCGTCCGGCACGCGCGCGATGACGTCGTCCTCGTCGCCCGGCATCAGCCTCAAGAGCGAGGGCATCTCGTATCTCGTCGGCTCGGACCTCCCCGCCGTCGTCGTCAACGTGCAGCGCGGCGGTCCCGGTCTCGGCGGCATCCAGCCCTCTCAGGCAGACTATTATCAGGCGACAAAGGCATACGGACACGGCGATATGCATCTTATCGTGCTCGCCCCCTCGACGGTTCAGGAGATGGCGACGCTCACGGGCGAGGCGTTCGACCTCGCGGACATTTACCGCACCCCCGTCATCATCCTCGCCGACGGCGCGATAGGTCAGATGATGGAGCCCGTCGACTTTTCCGAAAGAAAGCCGCGTGAGCTGCCGGAAAAGACGTGGGCGACGTGCGGCCACCGCGGCGCGCGCAAGCACAATATCGTAAACTCCCTTCTCATGGAGCCCGAGGAGCTCGAGCGCTCTATCCGCGACCGCTTCGAGCGTTACCGCAAAATCGAGGAAAACGAAGTCATGTGCGAAAAATACATGACTGACGACGCAGATATCGTCGTTGTCGCGTTCGGCATAGCCGCGCGCATTGCAAAGACGGCGGCGCAGATCGCGCGTTCGCGCGGCGTCAAGGCGGGAGTTCTCCGCCCGATAACGCTCTGGCCGTTCCCGAACAAGGAGATATCCGCGCTCGCCGACACGGCGAAGGCGTTCCTCTCCGTCGAGCTTTCGATGGGACAGATGGTGACGGACGTCAAGCTCGCCTGCGAATGCCGCCGTCCCGTCGATTTCTTCGGACGGACGGGCGGCGTCATCCCCGCCCCGGCGGACGTCGCCGAAAAGCTCTGCGCGATGTCGCGCGAGCTCTCGATATGAAAAAGAAGGAGGTATATTCAAAAAATGGCTGTTGTATTTGAAAGACCGCACGCCCTTGCCGATACGCTGATGCACTACTGCCCCGGCTGCACACACGGTATCGTCCACCGTCTCGTCGCCGAGGCGATAGACGAGCTCGGCGTCGAGGACAGAACCGTCGGCATCGCTCCTGTCGGCTGCGCGGTATTTGCATATAATTACTTCAACTGCGACATGATAGAGGCGGCGCACGGAAGAGCGCCCGCCGTCGCAACGGGCGTCAAGCGCACGCATCCCGAGCTCGTCGTCTTTACATATCAGGGTGACGGAGACCTTGCCGCGATCGGAACGGCGGAGACAGTCCACGCCGCGACGCGCGGAGAAAACATCACCGTCGTGTTCATCAACAACTGCATATACGGAATGACAGGCGGCCAGATGGCGCCGACGACGCTGCCGGGTCAGGTCACGGCGACGACGCCGTACGGCAGAACGCCCAAGATACAGGGCAACCCCGTCCGCGTCTGCGAGATGCTCTCGACGCTCGACGGCGTGGCATACGCCGCGCGCGTTTCGGTAGACACGCCCGCAAACGTCAGAAACGCGAAAAAGGCGATCCTCAAGGGCTTTAAAAATCAGCTCGACTGCAAAGGATTCTCAATAATTGAGGTCCTTTCGACCTGCCCTACGAACTGGGGTCTTTCGCCTAAGGACGCGCTTTTCTGGCTGCGCGAAAACATGATACCTTATTATCCGCTCGGCACATACAAGGACGTCGACGCGCCGAAGGAGGAAACGAAATGAAACAAGGGACTTACAACATCCTCATAGCGGGCTTCGGCGGTCAGGGCGTGCTCTTTGCCGGAAAAGCCCTGGCGAAGATGGGAATGCACGAAGGACTTCACGTTACATGGCTCCCCTCATACGGTCCCGAGATGCGCGGCGGCGCCGCGAACTGCTCCGTCATAATCTCGGACGAGGAGATAGGCTCGCCGCTCGTACCCGACCCCGACATCCTGATCGCGTTGAACATTCCCTCATTCGATAAATTCGAGCCGCATATAAAACCCGGAGGAATGCTCTTTGCAGACAGCGCGATGATAGACAGAAAGACCTCCCGCACCGACATAGAGGCGCACTACATCCCCGCGTCCTCCCTTGCTTCCGATAACGGACTTTCCGGTCTCGCGAACGTCATTATGCTCGGCCACGTCATAAAGAAAACAGGCATTTTCGACTACGACGCGTTTCTCAAAGACCTAGTCTCCGGCATACCGGCGTCGCGCTCGGCGCTCGTCGAGGGAAATACGAAGGCGCTCCGCCTCGGCTTTGAATATTGAGGCAGAACGAAAAGGAAATAACAGGATATGAAAGCTGAAACGAATAAAAAACTGACGGTCATTGTTGCCGCGCTCGTCATACTCTTGCTCATCGCCGCCGAGTGCCACGCGGAGTCCGTGAGCAAAAACAAGGGCGGCGCCGAAACAACCGACGCCTATACAGACGCCTATACAAACGAAAGCACCTCTCCCGCAACCGACGCGGAGACGAATCCGTCAACCGAAGCGCCCGGGACAGAAGCGCCCGCGACAGAAGCTCCCGCGGCAGATGTGCCCGCGACAGAAGCTCCCGCGCCCGAGGTACCCGAGGCGTAAGCCGCAGGGGCTGCACAGAATTAAATCGCCCGTTTGCCTGTAATCATGAAAATTCAGGCGCACGGGCGATTTTTTCACGCAAAAAAATATTATTTTGCACTTGACAGCGCGCGGCGCGTGTGATATACTGCTGTAAAGTGATTTGCTTTACAGCGTGGAGGCGTCGGATACGGAAAAAAATCTGTCATACGGCGTGCTGCTCGACATTTACGGTCAGCTTTTGACCGAACGGCAGTGCGAGCTTCTCGGGCTTTATTATAACGACGACTACTCCCTCTCGGAGATATCGGAAAACACCGGCATCTCGCGGCAGGGCGTAAGAGACGCGATAAAGCGCGGAGAGGCGGAGCTCGACAGGCTCGAGCGTTCGCTCGGAATGGCCGATATATTCTCGGAGGCAGAGTCCATCGCCGCCGAGCTTGAGTCCACCGCCGAGGGAGCCTCCCCCGCCCTGCGCCAAACGATACTCCGCGCCGCATCCCGCGTCCGCTCGCTTGCCGAGCGGCAATCGGGCGCCGGCGACAGGGACAAAGACGACCCGGAGATATAACGATGTTTTCAAGTCTCACCGATAAACTCAACAGTGCGCTCAAAAAATTCCGCAGCAAGGGCAAGCTGACGGCTGCCGACGTCAAGGAAGGCATGCGCGAGGTCAAGCTCGCGCTGCTCGAAGCGGACGTCAACTACCGCGTCGTCAAGGATTTCGTTGCCGCCGTGACCGAGCGCGCGGTCGGCGAGGAGGTGCTCGCCTCCCTCGTCCCCGCACAGCAGATAGTAAAGATAACGGACGAAGAGCTGACCGCCATAATGGGCGGCACCGTCTCAAAGCTCAACATTTCCCCGAAGCCGCCGACGGTCGTCATGGTCTGCGGGCTCCAGGGCGCCGGAAAAACGACGCACTGTGCGAAGCTCGCGGCGATGTATAAAAAGCAGGGCAAGCGCCCGCTGCTCGCCGCGTGCGACGTTTACAGACCGGCGGCGATAAAGCAGCTCGAGGTGCTCGGCGAACAGATAGGCGTCCCGGTCTTTTCTCTCGGAGCCGACGTCTCGCCCGTAAAGATAGCGCGCGAGGCGCTCGAACACGCGAAAAAGCACGGGCACGACATGCTCTTCCTCGATACGGCGGGCCGCCTTCACATCGACGAGGAACTGATGGGCGAGCTCTCCGACATCAAGGCCGAGCTCGAACCGACGGAAATTCTGCTCGTTGTCGACTCGATGACGGGTCAGGACGCCGTCAACGTCGCGAAAGCCTTCAACGAACAGCTCGACATCACCGGCGTCATATTGACAAAGCTCGACGGCGACACGCGCGGAGGCGCGGCGCTCTCTGTCCGCCACATCACCGGCAAGCCGATAAAATTCATCGGCACAGGCGAAAAGCTCGACCAGATAGAGCCCTTCCACCCCGACCGCATGGCGCAGCGCATCCTCGGCATGGGCGACGTCCTGACGCTTATCGAAAAGGCGCAGGAGCAGTTCGACGAGAAGCAGGCGATGGAGCTCGAGCGCAAAATGCGCGAGGAGACGTTCACGCTGACCGATTATCTCGCTCAGCTCGACCAACTTCGCGGAATGGGGAGCCTTGAATCCATAGTGGGCATGATACCGGGGATGAACCAGTCCGCCCTCAAGGACGCGAAGATCGACGAAAACGCGCTCCGGCACACGGAAGCGATGATCCTTTCCATGACGCCGCGCGAGCGCGAGCACCCGGAGATAATCAACGCGCAGCGCAAAAAGCGCATTGCCGCCGGCAGCGGCACTAAGGTCGAAGAACTGAACCGTCTTTTAAAGCAATTCGACGCGATGAAGAAGATGATGAAGCAGTTCACGGGCAAAAAGGCCGCAAAGCTCATGCGGCGCATGAACAAAGGTAAACTCCCGTTTTAGTTTTTGATTTTCGGGATTTTATAAATATTTTATTATTTTTATTCGGAGGACATTATGTCAGTCAAAATCAGATTAAAGCGCACAGGCGCAAAAAAGCAGCCGTCGTACCGCATCGTAGTTGCGGACTCCCGCTTCCCGCGCGACGGTCGTTTCATCGAAGAGCTCGGTTACTACAACCCGCGCACGGAGCCCTCGACCGTTAAGGTAGACGGCGAGAAGGCGAAGAAATGGCTTGCCAACGGCGCTCAGCCGACGGATACAGTCAGAGCGCTTCTCAAGAAGAGCGGAGTTATAGAATAAATCCGCAGCCCATTCTTTAAGAAAGGAAGAGCCTCCCCTTTATTTTGGGTGAGCTCGAAAGGCAAGGAATGATCGACCTTAAAGAGGTTCTGTCAATTATTGCGAGATCCATCGTCGAGCATCCCGACGAGGTCACCGTAACCGAGACCGTTTCGGGCGACGTCGTCACACTCACGCTCAGCGTCGCGGAATCCGACATGGGCATGGTCATAGGCCGCCACGGAAAGATCGCGCACGCGATACGTTCCGTCATGAAGGCCGCCGCCGTCTCGACTGGAAAGAAAGTCAACGTTGACATAAAGTAAAAACCGGCAAACAAAAAACGGCTGCCGCACGGGCGAGAAAAACGCACCGTGCGGCAGCCGTTATAATTTTTTGCGGTTCTGATATATCGTAGTCCGATTTTTTCTTTTCCGAAACAGTTTTTTATATTATTCAAAAAGTCCCGTTGTGTTGCCGTCGAAGAGGTAGTTGTAGGCGAGCATCGAATACTTGCGGAGCGGCTCCTCGCCTGCCGCCTCGTCCGCGTCGTGCAGCTTTCCGTCCTTGTCCGTAAACGAGTTCGCCGTCAGCGTCGGGTAGCTTTGGCGAAGCTCCGAGAGGAATTTCTGCGCGTCCGTCAGCTCGACGTTTGCGACACGGCACAAAAGCGTCGAAAGATAGTTTGCGCTTATGTCCGATATCTCCTCTTCCCTTATGTCATAGTTCGCCCAGATGAAAAACGGCACCTCGTAATATTTTTCCCTGTCGTTGATGTCGTTTAAGTCGAGTGTGACGCCCTCCTGCCTCAGTATCGGGGCGGCAAGACTGCTCGCGGGCTGGTGGTCGCCGAAAAGCATGAGTATCGTCGGCTCGTCAAACGATTTAAGGAACTTGACGAGAGACTCGACCGCCTCGTCCGTCGCGCGCAGGAGCGACAGATACTGCGAAAGACTGAAATTGCTCTCCTGACCGTCGACGATTATCCTCTGCCCATAGAAATTGTTGTGTCTCGTCCCGTAGCCGCCGTGGTTCTGCATCGTTACGTTGAAAACGAACATCGGCGTGCCGGGCTCTTTTTCCATGAGCTTGCGCTCGATGAAATTGAATACCGAAATGTCCGAAACATAAGAGCGCAGCGTCGTCCTCCCCGGGATGTCGGAGCGGAAATACATCTCCTCGAACCCGAAGTGCTTGTATACCTCGTTTCGCTCCCATCCGTTCGCAAGATACGGGTGCACCGCGAGCGTTTTATACCCCGCATTTGCAAGCTGTGAGGCGAGCGTCGGCACGTCGCGCTCAACATACTGCTGATAAGGGATGCTCCCCGGCGGCAGGAAAGCCATCGACAACCCCGTCAGAAACTCGTATTCCGTGTTCGCGGTATTTCCGCCGAGCACCGAAACGTGCAGATGTCCCTTGACGGTGTCCTCCGACAGGCTCCTGATGAACGGGATGTAGTCCTCGTTCGTCTCAAAATCCGTGAGGACGGAAAGGTCCGAAAACGCCTCGTTCATAACTACGATGATGTTCGGCTCACTGACGTCGGAATACGCCTCGCCCGCGGCGTCCTCCCCGTCTATATTTTTTATCTCCTCCGCGATATCGGCAAGCGCGCCGTCCGAATAACCGTCCGGCTTGTCGACCGAAACATAGCGGAGCGTCATCAAAAACGAAACGGTAAAGCCGTTTCTCTGATACACCTTGACCGGTACGAACAGTGCGTCGAGCAGACCGAAATCGTCGACGGCGCGGTCGAGGCTCAGATAATATCCGTAACCGAAGAGCATAACGAGCGACACGGCGCACGCCGAGAGGCGCACGGCGAGCTTCTTCAGCCCATCGACAGCGGTGCCGAAATAAAACCCGAGATAAATCAGGAAAAAGAGCGCCGTGAGCGACGCGGCAAAGGACGCCGAAACCGAAAAATCGTAGTTTCCGGCGACGGACGCCGCCACCCCCGCGCTCGCAATATCCCAGGGGAAAAGGGGCACAGAGCGGAATGCGAGCACATAGTGCTCCGCCGTGCCCGCGATCAGAGCGTATATGCAAGGGACTGCCGCGGCAAACGCCGTCCTGCGCGTGGCAAAGAACGATATTGCCGCTATGATATAGAAAAAAATCAGATTCAGGAAAATGACCTGCCCCGCCATCGCAAACGGATTATTGCACATGGACTCGAGCAGAAACATCGCCGCCGCGGGGAAAATCACCGGCGGTATTGCCGACATCACCTTTGCCGCGGTATTTTCTCTCTTTCCGACATGAACGAAAAGCAGAGCCGTCATCGCCGCGGTCATAAGTACCGAGAGCAGCAGAAATACCCCTCTGCCTGCCTCCTCGATGCCGCCGAAAAAGGCGGCGGCAGTCACGGCGAGCGACAATGCTGCCGGCAGTATATAAGGCAGCTCGCGCAGCGTCGGCAGTCTCAAAACGCCTGTCCGAGCCTCGCTTTGAACTTCGTTATCCATTGTTTTTCCTTCTCTTTTTCACTTCGTTTCAATAATCAAACGCGCCTGTCGTGTTGCCGTCGAACAGGAAATTGTATTCGAGCAGCGAGTATTTGTGCAGTAGCTCCGAGTCGTCAAGCTCGTCAAGCCCGTGCTGCCTGCCTTCGGCATCGAAGAATCCGTTTGCCGTTATGACCGGGTATTCCGTCATCATTGAGGCAAGGAAGCGCTGCGCGCGCGTCGGCTCGATATTCGCGACGCGGCAAAGCAAGGTCGAGAGGTAATTTGCGCTTATCGCCGGTATCTCCTCTTCCCTTATGTCGTAGTTCGCCCAGATGAAGAACGGGACGATGTACGTCTGCTCCTTCTCCTCGGGTATCTCGTTGTTTATCGTCTTGCCCTTTTGGTTGAGCAGGTCCTGATAGACCCACTTGCTCGGCTGATGGTCTCCGAAGAAGATGACGAGCGTCGGCTCGCTGTACTGCTCAAGCGTCGTGAGAAGATATTTTACGGCGCTGTCTGTCTCCTTTATGAGCGACAGATACTGAGAGAGCTGCTGGCTGTTCTCGAGCCCCTCCGCCGTTATCGCCCTGTCGTTAAAGTTGGCATAATTCTTTGTATAGCCGCCGTGGTTCTGCATCGTCACGTTGAATACGAACATCGGCTTGCCGGGCTCCTTGTCCTCGAACGTGCGGAGAATATAGCGGAAAACCGATATGTCGGAAACGTAACCGCGGACGAGAGACATCCCGCGCAGGTCGGGTCGGAAAAGTATATTGTCAAATCCGAACTGGGCGTAGACGTTGTTTCTGTTCCAGCCCGTCGCGCCGTATGGGTGTATCGACATCGTGCCGTACCCGTTTGCCTCGAGCTGCGTCGCGAGGCTCGGTCTGTCTCTGTGTATGTACTGCTGATACGGCATGCTCCCCGTCGGCAGATACGCCATCGAAAGCCCCGTCAGAAACTCAAACTCCGTGTTCGCCGTGCTTCCGCCTATAACGGAGGTGTGCAGCCACCCCTTTACGGTATTTTCCGAAAGCGAGCGGATGAAAGGCATATAGTCCTCGTTCGTCTCGAAATCGAGCACGACGCTGAGGTCGGAGAACGCCTCGTCCATTATTGCAATGATGTTCGGGTTTTTGACGTCCGAATAAGGCTCGTAGGAGGGCTCTTCGTACCCGCCCGGCTCCGCCGCCTCGTTCGCGGCAGTCTTTGAATACCCGCTCGGCTTTTCAACGGAGAGATATTTCAGATTGGTCATAAACGCGACGGTGAATCCGTCCCTGCTGTAAAGCGTCGTCGGGGAGAAAAGGTAGGGATAAAGGCCAAAGTCGTCAAACACTCTGTCAAGGCTCAGATAGTAACCGTATGAAAAGAACAGTACGAGAACCGCCGCGCAGCAGGAGAGCCTGACGTACAGCCTGCGCAGCCAGCCGAGCTCGACGCCCGTATAAAAGCCGATATATATGATGAGCAGAAGCGCCGTTACGGCGGCGGCAAGCGTCGGCGTTACTTCAAATTCATAATTGCCGACGACGGACGCCGCGATCCCTATGCTGCCGAAATCCCACGGGTAGAGCGGAACTGAGCGGAACAGCATGACGTAGTGCTCCGCTATCCCGAAAAAGAGCGCGAAAACCGCCGGAGCGAGCACAGCCGCCCACGTCCTGCGCGTCGCGAACAAAAATCCGAGCGCGAGAAGATAAAAGAAAATACAGTTGAGAAAAACGGCGGGCGCGCCCATGTCGGAGATGTTGTGCGACATCTTTTCGAGCAGGAGCATCGACGCCGCGGGCGACACCGCGACGGGTACGATTGCCGCCGCCTTATATTTTTTCGGATGAATGAACAAGAGCGCCGCCATAAGGACAATCATTATGGCGCAGGATATTATGCAAAATCTGTCTGACACGGCATTTTCCGGCGTGCTGCCCTCGCCTTTTTTCGAGCTCAGCATAAGGCAAAACACCGCGCCCGACAGAACTGTCGGTATCAGATAAAAGAATTCACGTCCCACGGGGCGCCTGAAAATGCGCTCCTTTTTGGGCTCTATGCTCTGTGTTTCCAAAAGACCCGTCACCTCCGTTGTTCTTAATTATACCACGAAGCAAAAACGCTTGCTCGCAAGAGCGTTTTTGCGAGGCCGTCAATGTCAAGCGAAGCTTTTGAAGATTTTGAAAGCAAGACTTGCGGAGCAAGGCTTGTTTTCAAAGTCGGCGAAGATATTATACCACGTCGCCGAGCGCGCGTAGCAGTGCGAGGCGGCGGCCGTCAATGATTGCAATGATGTCGGAAGGCAAAGCGGCAAAGCCGCGCATGGCTTCCGTAAACATCATGCAATCATTATACCACGAAGCAAAAACGCTTGCTCGCAAGAGCGTTTTTGCGAGGCCGTCAATATCGAGCCGGCGGCGCAGCCGCCGCAAAAGCGAAGCTCTTGAAGACTTGCTAAGTGAAACTTTGCAAGTCTGCGAAGATATTATACCATAGTTTGCTTTTTCAAATATAACGAAATCGGAAAATAAATGTAAATATTCTGTTAACTCGGGCGCGGCAGCGCACCGGGCTGCCGCTATCTTCGCCGTATCAACATCCACAAAAAAATACCCCTTCGTTTGTGCAATATCGTTACATTGTGTATTTGACAACATTCGCATAGTATGATATATTATATACAAGCGTCACGGAGCTTTTTGCTTTTGTGACGCCTATCTATGCCTCAGCATAAAACTGCTTGAATAAAGTAAGGAATTCGTCAAAATGCCGTCACTGAAAGAGATTTTTTCACCGAAGGATATGTCCGTCGGCTCACCTGCCGCCCGCATAGCGGAGTTCGCGGTACCGATGCTCGTCGGAAATATCGCACAGCAGCTTTACAATACCGTCGACACGATAGTCGTCGGCAAATATGTCGGAGACGACGCGATATCCGCCGTCGGCGGGGCGGCGCCGATACTCAACCTGATGCTCGCGCTTATGATAGGTCTTTCGACCGGCGTCGGCGTCCTCGTATCCCAGTATTTCGGCGCGCGCGACCGCAGGATGCTCTCGACTACGATCGGCAACTGCATCACGCTCACGGCGATAGGCTCCGTCATCGTCATGATAATCGGCACGCTCATCACCTCCCCTCTCCTGACGGCGCTCAACACGCCGGAGGGCGACATTTTCAGGTGGAGCCGCGATTATCTGCTCGTCTGCTTCATAGGCATAATCGGAATGTTCTACTACAACATCCTCTCGGGTGTCCTGCGCGGCATGGGAGACTCGATATCGGCGCTCGTGTTCCTTCTCATTTCCGCCGTGCTCAACATAGGGCTTGACCTTTGGTTCGTCATAGGGCTTCGCCTCGAGGTCATGGGCGTCGCGCTCGCGACCGTCATCTCTCAGACAGTATCCGCAATATGCTGCTACATAAAAATGCTCTTTATGCGGAACGTGTTCGATATCAAGCTCAAGTACTTCAAGCTTGAGCACGTCACGTTTGAAATGCTTCGCCTCGGCATCCCCTCGGGACTCACGCAGGCGATATTCTCCGTCGCGATGCTGCTCGTACAGTCGCTGACCAACAGCTTCGGCAAAGCGGTCATGGCTGCAAACGTCGTCGTGATGCGCGTCGACGGATTTGCGATGATGCCGAATTTCTCGTTCGGTCAGGCAATGACGATGTACACGGGACAGAACGTCGGCGCAAAGAAATATGACCGCATAAAATCAGGCACGGTACAGGGCACGATAATGGCGGTCTCCGTCTCCGCGTTCTTCCTCGCGCTGATACTCGTATTCGGTCATCCTCTGATGGGGCTTTTCACGAACACGGAATCGCTTATCGAAATGAGCTACGGCATGATGTGCATCCTCGCGATCGGATATGTCGCGATGGGCGTCACGCAGTCGCTCGCCGGCGTTATGCGCGGCGCGGGAGATACGATGACACCGATGTGGCTCTCGCTCTTCACGACCGTCATCCTGCGTGTCCCGCTCGCGTATGCGATAGCATACTTCACCCGCTCGGACACGCTCCCGAAGGGAGATTACCGCGCGATCCCGATTTCCCTTATGGTGTCATGACTCATCGGCATGGCGGCCCACGTCATAGCTTACGCCGCGGGCAGATGGAAAAAGCGCATTCCCGGATACGGCAGCGCCTCCGGCACACCGAAGCCCGCGCAGGCGGTTTCAGCACCCGAAGAAAAATAAACGACCGCAAAAATCGGCGGGGCATTTCACTGCCCCGCCGATTCTATTTTTTTCGGCTTTACTTGCTGCTGCTTATCTGGCTGCCCCAGATCGAATGGTCGTTCGTGCCTATGAGCGTGAACGTCATCGTCTCCTTGTGGCGGTTCGTTTCGTCGTACTGCTTGAAGAACACGCCCTTGTACGTCACCTTGTTAATCACCATCGTGACGTAATAGCCGTTTCCGTCCTCGCCGGTGCGCTGCTCCCAGGTTCCCTTGACGTCGCCCGTTATGGTCCCGTCCTTGTTGAGAGTCACCTTTTTCGTCTTGAGCATATCGGTCTTTTTCGTATCTGCGGCAACGCCGTGATCCACAAATTCATATTCTCCGCAGATCTCGCTCTTCTGATATCCCGTGCGGCGTATAACGCTGCCGAGGAACTCATACACCGCCGTGACGGGCCAGCCGTCCTCGTTCATGAACTGCTGGTGTACGCGGAGCTCGTGCCATTCCTGACCGACGTTGAAGCGCGTGTGGTATACGAGATAGTGCTGACCGTCGGTATCAATGAACGCGGAGTTGTGTCCGCCCGACATATAGCCGTCAGATGCGTTGCCGTTGCCCTTGTTGCCCGAGAAAGCATAGTTTCCGAACAGCTTTATGCCGCGCAGCATCTGGCTCTCGCCCGCTCTCGGAAGCACTGCCTCATTGCCTGCCGCGTCAACATACGGACCCGTGACGTTCTCGGAACGGAAGAGCCTTATATGATATCCGCTGAAATCGTCTGTCGCGTTGAGGCCGCAGTATGAGAGATAGAGGTAGTAATATCCGGCGTCCTTGTCCCAAACGATGTAGGAGCCTTCGCCCGTTCCGCCGTAACCGCCCGAAATGCGGTATCCCATGTACGCGTCGGAAACGTTAGCCTTCGTCTCATATTTGACGGTGAGGTCGCGCAGGCCCGTCTTGTTGTCGAGCCTCAGGAGGAATATGCCTCCGAACCATGAGCCGTACGACATCCAAAGATTCCCGTCCTTGTCATAGAAGACGCACGGGTCGATCGCGTTCGTGCCGTATGACGCGTTCCAGTCGGAACCGCTCAGATAGCGGGCGATATTCGTCGTGCCCGTCACCTCTTCAAAGTCTGTCTCCGCAAGCTCGGTCTGGTTTCTGAAGCCGGAGTACACGATAGTTCCGGCGTAGTCATACTTGCCGTCGATCGTGTCCGCCGTCAGGAGCACTATCGAAGAGTAGTGCCTGTCCCCGTTTATGGACATATACATGCACCACTTGCCCATGTCCTTATTGTAGATGACGTCGGGCGCCCACATGTTGCCGTCGACGCTGTAATTCGCGCTTCCGTGAGACGACCACGCTATGTTCTTTTCAAACGTCTTATCGTACGTCGTCTTGTTTTCGAGCGAGCCTATATGTATCGTTTTCCACGATGCGAGGTTGTCGCTCACCGCCCACGCCTTGTGGGAGCCGAAAACGTAGTATTTGCCGCTTGTCTCGTCAAAAACTATGCTCGGGTCGTGGACCGAGACGCGGTCGCCTATAGTGAGGCGCTTGCCGTCGTACTTGAACGGGCTCGGCTCCTCTACTATCGGGCCTTCCGTCTCCTCGTCTGGCGCGTTTGTGCCTGTCGAGGGCGTGTTCACGCTGCCCGTATCACCGGTGCCCGCCGGAGGCGTCGGGGGCGAATTCGTTCCCGCGCAGCCCGCGGCAAGAGCCGTCAGCATGGAAACAACGAGCAGAATGATAATAAATCTTGTCTTTTTCATGGTATCCTCCTTTTTATTTAAAGTCACCGCTCGGCGACGACTTTACGTTCGTATGCTTTTACCGTATCGAGCCACCCGAGATCCTTCGGGACGCCCGATACTTCGCAGTAATGCTCCCAAACCGTGCTGAACGGGAACGTCTTTATCTCCTCCATAAGAGCGAGGCGCGACGTGAAGTCTCCCGAAAGCTCGTATTCCTTAAGCAGTTTCGACGGCTCAAGCGCGGCGTACAGCAGCGCCTTCTGCATATTGCGCGTCCCGATTACCCACGCGGCAACGCGGTTTATCGAGGCGTCGAAGAAGTCGAGCCCTATATGCACTCTCCCGTCGGCGTCGGCGCGCATTATCTCGCACGCGATGGCGCGCAGCTCGTCGTCAAACGTGACGACATGGTCGCTGTCCCAACGCACCGGGCGCGAAACGTGCAGCAGTATCTCAGGCATGAAGAGGAGCGCCGTACTTATCTTGTCCGAGATGAACTCTGTCGGGTGGAAATGGCCCGCGTCAAGCGTCCACAAAAGTCCGCGGCTTACGGCGTATGCAAGGTAATAATCGTTGCTGCCGACGGTAAAGCTCTCGGCTCCGATGCCGAAGACCTTGCCCTCGACGGCGTCTTTGTTATACTTCTTGTCAACGGGGCGGGAGAATATCTCGTCGAGCGACTCCGTCAGCCTCTCTCGCGCGCCGAGCCTGTCGGCAGGCGTGTCCTTGTATCCGTCCGGCACCCAGTAGTTGGTGACCACCGTCTCGCCAAGCTGCTTTCCTATGTATTCGGCAATATCCCTTGAGCGGCGGCAGTGCTCGACCCAGAACTCGCGCACCGCGCGGTCGGGGGATGAAAGCGTCAGCCCCGAGCCGCTCATCGGGTGCGAAAAGCACGTCGGGTTGAAGTCTATGCCGAGTCCGCGCTCCTTTGCCCACGATATCCATGAATCAAAGTGCTTCGGCAAAATGTCGCACCTTCCGACGCGCTCGCCGTCCGCGTCAAGATATATGGCGTGGAGGTTTATGCGCTTCTTACCGGGTATGAGGGATGCGGCGACATCGAAATCGGCGCGCAGCTGCTCGGGCGTCCTCGCCCTGCCGGGATAGTTTCCCGTCGTCTGTATGCCGCCTGTGAGCTCGCCGTCCGGGTCCTCGAACCCGCGCACGTCGTCTCCCTGCCAGCAGTTTACGGAGACGGGTATTTTGAGGACGCGCTCTATAGCCGCGTCGACATCGACGCCATACCTTGCATAATATTCGGCTGATTGTCTGTAATCCATTTCCGAGCCTCCCCTTTTTTTATTTTTGTTCCGTGAGCGCAAGAAAGCGCCCGTATGCGTCGTCTCTTTCTTCTCTGCCCTCCGCTGTCGGCTCGTATACCGAAAGCTCAGTCGAACGGCTGACGAGCTCCCGCGCCTCACTTACGGAGGAAAGCTCGCCCCCCGCTATCAGCTGGGAGCAAATATTGCCCGTCGCCGTCGCCTCCGACGGACCCGCGACGACGGGTATGCCGCAGACGTCCGCCGCGATCCTCATGAGCGCGCCTTCGCGGACGCCGCCTCCAACGACATGTATCTCGCGGACAGGCTTCCCTGTCAGCTTTCTGACAGTCTCGACGCCCCACCTGTAGCGGAGCGCGAGCGAGTCGAAGATGCAGCGCACGATCTCGCCGGGAGTTTCGGGGCTGCCCTGCCCCGTGCGGGAGCAGTATTCCGCGATGCGGGACGGCATGTCCCCCTGCGGAGTGAAGAGCGCGTCGTCCGGGTCGATTAGATACCGGAACGGCTTTGAAGCGAGCGCCGCCTCGGAGAGCTCGTCGTATGTGTATTTTCTGCCCCGACGGCCCCACGCGCGGCGCGATTCCTGCTCAAGCCAAAGGCCCGAGATATTTTTGAGGAAGCGTATCTTTCCCTCGGCGCCGCCCTCGTTCGTAAAGCCGTATTCTCTCGTTTCGTCCGTAATTTTGGGCTCCGGCAGCTCGACGCCGAGAAGGCTCCATGTGCCGCAGCTTATATATGCGAAATCCGGGTCCTTTGCGGGCGTCGCAAGCACTGCGGACGCCGTATCGTGCGACGCCGTGCACACCGCCTTCACGTCCTCCCCCGCGCCAGTTATGCCGCGAACTTCCGCTGACAGACCGCCGAGCACCGTGAACGGCTGCACGCACGGAGCGAAAAGCTCCGGGGAGACGCCTATGCGGAGAAGCAGATCTTTTGCTATGCTCCTTTTTTCCGCGTCGATTATCGCTCCCGTGGAGGCTATTGTGTACTCTGTCGCCTCGACGCCTGTCAGAAAATAATTGAGCAGGTCGGGGGTAAACAGCGCGCGGCGCGCCGCGCCTATTATGTGCGGATCGTCCCTCACGTCGCAGCGCAGCTGGTATATAGTGTTGAAGGCGAGGTCCTGTATGCCTGTCCGCCCGTAGAGCTCGGTCCACGGTATTATTCCGAACACCTCTTCTCTTATGTTCTCTGTCCTGCTGTCGCGGTAGTGTACCGGGCATGACAGAAGGTGTCCGTTTTTGTCTATGTATCCGTAATCGACGCCCCATGTGTCGATTCCGACGGACGAGACGCCGCCTGAAGACGAGGCCTTTGTTATTGCCGTGAGTATGTTTCCGAAGAGCGCCGGAATATCCCACAGAAAGCGGCCGGCGAGCGACACCGGCGAGTTTTCAAATCTGTGTATCTCCTCGGTCACAAGGCGCTCTCCGTCAAAGCTGCCGACGATGCCGCGCCCCGACGACGCACCGAGATCCAAAGCGAGCATTTTCTTTCCGCTCATATCGGCAAATGCCTCCTTTTTCGGCTTTACGCCTTTTTTACCGTGCCTTTACTTTTTCCACGATCGCTTTTGCGGCGCCGACTGCGGCGGCGAAAGCCTCCTCGGCGCTGTCGTATGTGCCGCGCATTTTTGTGCGCTCGCCGCGTTCGAGCGCCGAGAAGCCCTCGAAAACGTGGAGATGAGGCTCGAGCGTCAGTATGATTTCGCCGTCGTACATCCTGTCGACGTCGCAAAGGAGCTTTTCGACGCATCCTATGCCCTCTCCCGCCGGAACGACGGTCCCGTCCGCGTCCGCGTCCTTGATATGGAGATAGTCTATGTACGGAAGAAGCAGCCCGGCGGCGTCGGGGTAAGGGGTGACACCGCTCTGTATGAAGTTCGCAGGGTCGAAAATTACGCCTATTTTGTCGCCGAGCGTCTTTTTCAGATCAAGGCACCTCTCCGCCGTGTCGCCGTATATCCTCTTTTCGTTTTCGTGGCAGAAGAGCACGCCCGCCTCCCGGCATATGTCCGCCATCTTACCGACGGCGTCTATGACTTCATCCCGCTTGTTTTCCGTGTTGTAGAACGAGAATCCGCGCATGCGGCGGCAGCCGAGTATGTTTGCAGTCTCGGCTAACCTGCGCGTCAGCTCAAGGTGAGCCGGGATATCGTCATCTATGCTTATTTTGCCAAGAGGCGAGCCGACGGCGGACAGTGTGATGCCCTCCGCGTCAAGCCTCTGCCGTATCTCTTTCGCCTCGGCGGGCGAAAGCTCGGCGACGTTTTTCCCGTCTACGCCGCGAAGCTCGATTTTGTCGATCCCGAATTTGTGAAGCGCGAATATCTGCCGCTCAAGCTCGGGAGAATATTCGTCCGCGAACGCGCTGAAAGTGAAGGTTGCCATCTTTTTTAGTTACCTCTTTTGTCAGTCTCTGAACTGTATGTACCTTGCCTTGAGATTGGCGTGGCTTATCCTCATGCTGTCGAAAAGATCTATGTAGACGTCGTCCTGCTCTATCATGTGCCAGAGCACGCCGCCGTCCTCGCTCGCACGGATTATCGCGTCGAAATTGAGATTCCCCGTGAGGCACTCGGTCATGACGAGCTTGTCGTCGCGAACCGTCATGTCCTTTAAGTGCGTGCAGAATATCCTGTCGCTGTGGCGGCGGATGAATTCGGCGGGGTCAACGCCCGCGACGTGCGACCAGTATGTGTCAAACGTCAGAAGGACGCCCTCGGGGTCCGTCATCGAAAGTATAAGGTCAAGGCCCGTTTTGTCGCCGTAGTGCTCAAACTCGAAGCGGTGATTGTGATAGAGGAACACCTTTCCCGCGTCTTTTATCTTCTTTACCGCCTCCGCGATGTCGAGCGCGAAGCGCGCGTAGCCGTCCGCCGTGTGCGGGTACATATTCGCAACGCCCCCGATGCCGATGGCGTCGCACCCGAAGACCGAATGCTCCGCAATTACAGCGTCCGTATCCTCTATTATCCTCTGAAGGCTCGTGTGCGTGAGCACGCACTTCACGCCGTACCCGTCGACGGCGCGCCTGATGACGTCGGGCGTGACGTCCGCGCCGACGCCCGATACCTGCATGTAGCGGTATCCCATCTCCGACAGCGCCTTCACCGTTGAAAGAAATTCGTCCTTTGTCCTTGTCTTTGCGCGCATCGTGTAGAGCTGCGCGCCGAGATACAGCTTTCTCGGCATATATATCCCCTCCGAAAAATAATGTGATCTTATTTGAGCTCAACGACCGTTATGCCGGAGTCTCCCTCGCCGTAAGCGCCGAGCCTGTATGACGACACGCGCTTGTCGGAGCCGAGGAATCCGTGCAGAGCCGAGCGCAGAGCGCCCGTTCCCTTCCCGTGAATGATGCGGACGGATCGTATGCCCGCGACTTCTGCCTCATCTATATATTTGTCGACGGCGAACAGCCCGTCGTCTGTCGTATAACCCCTTATATCGAGCTCAGGCGAAAACGTGCCCGACGTCCTGACGCGCACGGTCGACGCCGCCTCGCGCCTGCCCTCGAGCGTCACGGTGTCCTCATCGGGAGCGAAGCGCAGCTTTGACGTTTTCGTCCTTGTCGTGATGCCGTTTGCGCGCACGGTAACGTTCCCCGATTTGTCGGGTCCGTCCGTTATCGTGCCCTTTATGCCCGTTCCGGCTATTATGACGTAGTCTCCCTGCCTGTACTCCCTCGGCGGCTCGTAGACCTCCTCTTCGGGCTCGCCGTCCCGCAGCGACGCCTCCTCGCCTCTCAGCCTGTCTCTTATCGCCCGCTTCGCGTCAGACATGGCGCGCCCGAGATTTTCGCTGTCCCGTTCCTTTTTTGCGCGTTCGAGCTGACCCATGACGAACTCGCTCGACGCGCGCGCGCTCGCGAGTATCTCCTGCGCGCGCTTTTTGGCGCGCGCCGCCTCTTCTTCGGCGCCGGCGAGCCTTTCGCTGAGCTTCTGCTCGGCGCTTGACTTGAAGCGCTCGTATTCTGCCCTGAGCCTTGCTGCCTCCGCGCGCTCGCGCTCCATGCCAAGCCTTTCCGCTTCGAGCTTTTCGATAACGTCCTCAAAGCTCTTGTCCTGCCCGCTTATGAGTCTGCCCGCCCGCTCGACTATGTCGTCGGGAAGCCCGAGCCTTTTTGAAATGGCGAACGCGTTTGATTTTCCGGGAGCGCCTATTATGAGTTTATACGTCGGGCGCAGCGTCGAGATATCGAACTCGCACGCGGCGTTTTTGACGCCGGGCGTGTTGAGCGCATACGCCTTGAGCTCCGCGTAATGCGTCGTCGCGGCGCACAGCGCGCCCTTTGCCCTTATCTCCTCTATTATCGCCGTCGCGAGCGCCGCTCCCTCGACGGGGTCGGTGCCTGAGCAGAGCTCGTCGAGCAGAACGAGCGACTTTTTCCCGACGCGGGAGATTATCTCGATTATATTCGACATGCTCGACGAGAAGGTCGAAAGCGACATCTCTATGCTCTGCTCGTCTCCTATATCCGCGAGTATCTCGTCAAATACGGCGACGGTCGAAAGCCCGCCCGCGGGGATGTGGAGCCCCGCCTGAGCCATGAGAGAGAGCAGTCCGAGCGTCTTCAACGCGACGGTCTTGCCCCCCGTGTTCGGTCCCGTTATTATGAGCGTGTCGAAGTCTCCGCCGACGCGCACGGTCACAGGGACGCAGGTCTTTTTGTCGAGCAGCGGGTGGCGCGCCTCGATGAGGGAGACCTCCCTCTGCCCGTCGGGGCAGAGCTTCGGCTCAACGCCTCCCATGCGGAAGGAGAGCTCGGCGCATGCAAAGATGAACGCAAGCTCCGTTATCGTGTCGTAATCCGTGAGCAGCGTCTCGCCGCAGGCGGCGACGTCCGCCGAAAGCTCGGAGAGGATCCTCTCTATCTCTCGCGCCTCGCGTCCCTCGAGGATGCGGAGCTCGTTGTTCGCCTCGACGACCGCGAGCGGCTCGACGAACACCGTCGCGCCGGAGGCGGACGTGTCGTGAATGAGACCGTTTATCTCGTTTTTGTATTCCGACTTGACGGGGATGACAAATCTCCCGCCGCGCTGTGTCACGATGTTTTCCTGGAGAATGCGGCTGTATGTCCCGCCTGTGATGTATTTCTGGAGTATGT